>NZ_DATHFV010000024.1:0-23846 GCF_035317925.1 Sphingomonas sp. | reverse complement strand
CGCGCTCTGTTCAGCCTGTTCGCGGCCTTGTCGCTGACGGTCCCGGCCGCTGCGGCGCCGGTCGCCGGCAAGACGCCCGAGGATCTCGCGGTTCAGGTGATGCATTTCTATGCCGCCTGCGTGATCGAGCATACCCCGCAGGGCGCGAAGGAATTGCTCGCGCTCGACAGTCGTTCGCCCGAATATCGCACGAAGATGATGCGGCTGGCGCAGGGCCATCCGATGTGCGTCGGCGACAACCGCCTGAAGTTCAACGGCGTCCTGCTGCAGGGCGCGTTGGCCGAGCGGCTGCTGCAGCTTTACGATGCGCCACCGCGCTTTGCGCCGTCGGTCGCCTTCAATGCGTCGGCCCGCCCGATCGAGGCGCAGGACGATATGGAAGTGACGGCGGCCTGCATCGTCCGCGCCGATCCGGACAAGGTCTGGGCCTTGTTCGCAAGCGATCCGACCAGCGACGCCGAGGGCGCTGCGCTCCAGGCATTGTCGCCGACTTTGATGTCCTGCGTGCGCGAGGGGCAGAAAGTGGCGATCAACCGGCCGGGCCTGCGCGCTTTGCTCGCGGTGAGCGCCTATCGCCTGAGCCATCAGGACGCCAATCCGATCGAGACACATCCATGAATATGGTCGATTTCGGCTATGTCGTAGCCACGGCGCTGATCGTGATGATCGTCGTGATGCGGGGCTATCCGCTGCTTCGGCGATTCCGCCCGGGCCCGGACAACAATTGGCGCAACGAGGCCTTTGTCGCGCGTGAATTGGCACAGTCCTGGGCCGAAAACGAACTGAGTGTCGGTCGCGCGGACAGCGCGCCCGTGAGGTATATCTGATGCCTAAGCTGACCGTCGACGGAATCGAAGTGGAGGTGCCCGCGGGCGCCACCGTGCTCCAGGCCTGCGAAGCCGCGGGCAAGGAGATTCCGCGCTTCTGTTACCATGAGCGCCTGTCGATCGCGGGCAATTGCCGCATGTGCCTGGTCGAGGTGAAGCCCGGCCCGCCCAAGCCGCAGGCGTCGTGCGCGCTGCCCGCCGCCGACAATCAGGAAATCCGCACCGACAGCGCGATGGTCAAGAGGGCGCGCGAAGGGGTGATGGAGTTTTTGCTCATCAATCACCCGCTCGATTGCCCGATCTGCGACCAGGGCGGCGAATGCGATCTGCAGGACCAGTCGATCGCCTACGGGCGCGGCCAGACGCGCTTCCTCGAGAACAAGCGCGCCGTCACCGAGAAATATATGGGTCCGATCGTCAAGACGGTCATGACCCGCTGCATCCAGTGCACGCGCTGCATCCGCTTCGCCGAGGAAGTCGCCGGCGTCGAGGAGATCGGCGCGCTCTATCGCGGCGAGAATATGCAGATCACGTCCTACCTGGAGCAGGCGATCACGTCGGAGCTTTCGGGCAATGTCGTCGATCTGTGCCCGGTGGGCGCGCTGACCTCCAAGCCTTACGCCTTCGAGGCGCGGCCATGGGAGCTCAAGAAGACGTTCGCGATCGACGTGATGGACGCGGTCGGCACCAACATCCGCCTCGACAGCCGCGGCCGCCAGGTTTTGCGCGCGCTGCCGCGCGTCAACGAAGACGTGAACGAGGAATGGGCGTCGGACAAGACGCGCCACGCGGTCGACGGCCTCGTCCGCAAGCGTCTCGACCGGCCTTATGTCCGCAAGAACGGCAAGCTCGAAGCCGCGACCTGGGCCGAGGCCTTCGCCGCGATCAAGGCGGTCAAGGCCGGGTCGAGCGTCGCCGCGATCGCGGGCGCGCTCGCCGATTGCGAAACGATGTACGCCGCCAAGGCGCTGCTCAAGGCGATGGGCTCGGACCTGCTCGAAGGGCGTGAGGCTGGCCTGCTTTACGATGCGTCAAGCATCGCCGCGGTCAATTTCAACTCGACCATCGCCGGCATCGAGACGGCGGACGCGATCCTGATCGTCGGATCGAACGTCCGCTGGGAAGCGCCTTTGGTCAACACGCGCATCCGCAAGGCGGTCAAGCGCGGCGCCAAGGTATTCGCGGTCGGCCCCGAGGTCGATCTGACCTATCCCGTCACCTGGCTCGGCAACGATCTCGGCCTGCTCGGCAATCTGCCGCAGAATGTAACCGACGCCTTTGCCAGCGCGCAGCGCCCGGCGTTGATCCTCGGCGGCGGCGCACTCACGGCGGGGCAGGGCGCGGCGCAGGCGCTGATCAAGCCGCTCGGCCTGATCAAGGATGGTTGGAACGGCTATAACGTTCTCCATATCTCGGCCGCGCGCATGGGCAGCCTGATGCTCGGCTATGCGCAAAAGGGCGGCATGGGCGACATCGCCAAGGCCGCGCCCAAGCTGGTCTTCCTGCTCGGCGCGGACGACGTGAAGGCGGACGCGATCGCGGGCAGCTTCAAAGTCTATGTCGGCCATCATGGCGACAAGGGCGCGGCGCTGGCGGATGTGATCCTGCCGGCGGCGGCCTATGCCGAGAAGAGCGGCACCTACGTCAACCTCGAAGGGCGCGTGCAGCGCGGCGACCGCGCGGTCTTCCCGCCGGGCGACGCGCGTGAGGATTGGGCGATCTTCCGGGCCTTGTCCGAAGTGCTGGGCCATAAATTGCGGTTCGACACGATCGAAGGCCTGCGTTTGCAGATGGCGGCGGAGGTGCCGGCCCTGGGCCAGCTCGGTCTCGCCAGCTACGACTGGAAGCTGCCCAAGCTCGACGCCAAGGCCTCGGGCGAAATCCGCTATCCGATCCAGGATTTCTACCTGACCAACGCGATCGCGCGCGCCAGCGACACGATGCAGCGTTGCTCGGCCGAACTGATCCACGGCCAGAATTTCGCGGAGGCAGCGGAATGACCGCTGTTTTCAATTGGGCGATGCGCTGGGGCGCCATGATCCTGTTTTTACTGGCGATCTTCGTCGCCATCGTGAGCTTCGCGACCTTCGCTGTCGGATTTCCCGGTTTCGACCAGGCTTCGGGTGTGCTGCCGGAACACCCGCAGCCGCTGGCGCATGTTTGGTGGCTGGTGACGGGAGCGGTTTCCGCGCTTCATACCGCCGCGATGCCCTTCTTCGGGGCGCTGGTGATCAACCGCCTGGATCGCTGGCGGGAGAACCGCGCATGATTAGCTGGTTCACCGGCGTGATGCCCTATGGCTGGGCTTATTTCGTCGCCACGATCATCGACATTCTCGTCATCGCGCTTCCGCTGATGCTGGCGGTGGCGATGATCATCTATGCCGATCGCAAGATCTGGGCGGCGATGGCGTTGCGGCGCGGGCCCAACGTGGTCGGGCCGTTCGGCCTGCTTCAGTCGTTCGCGGACGGGCTCAAGGTCTTCCTCCAGGAAACGATCATCCCGTCGGCCGCCAATCGCGGCCTGTTCCTGATCGCGCCGATCATCACCTTCACGGTCGCGCTCGCAGCGTGGGCGGTGATCCCGTTCGGTCCCAAGGCGGTGCTCGCCAACATCAATGTCGGCCTGCTCTACCTGCTCGCGATCAGTTCGATGGGCGTTTACGGCGTGATCCTGTCGGGCTGGGCGTCCAACTCCAAATATCCTTTCTATTCCGCGATCCGCGCCGCCGCGCAGATGGTGAGCTACGAAGTATCGATCGGCTTCGTGCTCGTGCCGGTGGTGATGTGGACGGGCAGTTTCAGCCTCAACGACATCGTCATGAACCAGCGTGGGCACGTGCTCGGCTTCATCAACGCCTACGGGTTCAACCCGCTGCTGTTCCCGATGGCGGTGGTGTTCCTGATCTCGTCGATGGCGGAGACGCAGCGCGCGCCGTTCGACCTGACCGAGGCCGAGAGCGAAATCGTCGCGGGTTACCAGACCGAATATTCGTCGATGAGCTTCGCGCTCTTCTGGCTCGGCGAGTATGGCAACGTGCTGCTGATGTGTGCGCTCAACGCCACGCTCTTCTGGGGCGGATGGCTGCCGCCGCTCGACATTCCGTTCCTCTATATCGTGCCGGGCTTCATCTGGCTGTTCGGCAAGATCCTGTTCGGCTTTTTCGTCTTCTCCTGGGTGAAGGCGACGGTCCCGCGCTACCGCTACGACCAGCTCATGCGGCTCGGCTGGAAGATCTTCCTGCCGCTGTCCTTGATCTGGGTCGCGCTCGTCTCCGGCTACCTGATGGTCACCCGTTACGGAATGCACCCATGAGCCTCGCATATTACATCAAGTCGTTCACGCTCTGGGAGTTCGTGAAGGCGCACGCCAAGACGCTGCGCTACTTCTTCAAGGCGAAGGCGACGATCAACTATCCGTTCGAGAAGAACCCGCTGAGCCCGCGCTTCCGTGGCGAGCATGCGCTGCGCCGTTATCCCAACGGGGAAGAACGCTGCATCGCGTGCAAATTGTGCGAGGCGGTGTGCCCGGCGCAGGCGATCACGATCGAGGCCGAACCGCGCGACGACGGCAGCCGCCGCACGACGCGCTACGATATCGACATGACCAAGTGCATCTTCTGCGGCTTCTGCCAGGAAGCATGCCCGGTCGACGCGATCGTCGAAGGCCCCAATTTCGAATATTCGACGGAGACGCGGGAAGAGCTGATCTACGACAAGGCCAAGCTGATCGCTAACGGCGACCGTTGGGAGCCGATCCTCGCCCAGAACCTTGCCGCCGATGCACCCTACCGTTAATCCGCGCCGCAACTCGCAGGGAAGCCCCAAGCAGTCGTGATCCAGGTCCTCGCTTTCTATCTGTTCGCGATCGTCACGATCGTGTCGGGCATCTTGTGCGTCACCGCACGCAATCCCGTGCACAGCGTGTTGTGGCTGATCCTCGCCTTCTTCAACGCGGCGGGGCTGATGGTGCTGGTCGGCGCCGAGTTCATCGCGATGCTTTTGGTCATCGTCTATGTTGGCGCGGTCGCGGTCCTGTTCCTGTTCGTCGTGATGATGCTCGACATCGATTTCGCCGAGCTGCGATCGGGCTTCGCGCGCTATCTGCCGTTCGGCATCGCTTTGGTCGTGCTGCTCGCGGGCGAGATCGTGTTCGCCGAAGGTGCGTGGAGCGCGGGCGGGCTGCAACTGTCGCGCACCGCGCCGACGCCCGATCCGGCGAGCGTGCCCAACATCCAGGCGCTCGGCATCCTGATCTACACGCGTTACCTCTACATCTTCGAGGGCGCCGGTCTGGTGCTGCTGGTCGCGCTGATCGGCGCGATCGTGCTGACCCACCGCAAGCGCGGCGACGTGCGCACGCAGAACATCATGCAGCAGAATATGCGCCGGCCCGAAGACGCGACGCGCAACACGCAGCCCAAGGTCGGGCAGGGGGTCGAGCTGTGATCGGTCTGATCCATTATCTCACCGTCTCGGCGATCCTGTTCGTGACAGGCGTGTTCGGCATCTTCCTCAACCGGAAGAATCTGATCATCATCCTGATGGCGATCGAGCTGATCCTGCTCAGCGTGAACCTCAACCTCGTCGCCTTCTCGGCGTACCTGCACGACCTCGTCGGCCAGGTATTCGCGATGTTCGTGCTGACCGTCGCGGCGGGTGAGGCCGCGATCGGGCTTGCCATCCTCGTCATCTATTTCCGTGGCCGGGGCACGATCTCGGTCGACGACGTCAACCGTATGAAGGGCTGACCTTGAACATCATCGCCCTTGTTTTCCTGCCTTTGCTGGCCGCTATCGTCGGCGGATTGGGTAACCGTGCGCTCGGCAATGTGGTCGTCAAGACGATCACAACCGGCGCACTGTTCATTTCGTGCATTCTGGCCTGGCCGATCTTCATCGGTTTCCTGCAGGGCAGCGACCACGCGCACGTCGTCAAGGTGCTGAGCTTCATCGCTTCGGGCAATTTGCGGGTCGACTGGGCGCTGCGGGTCGACAGCCTGACCGCGGTGATGCTGGTGGTGGTGACGACCGTTTCCAGCCTCGTCCACCTCTATAGCTGGGGCTATATGGCGGAAGACCCGTCGCAGCCGCGTTTCTTCGCTTACCTCTCCTTGTTCACCTTCGCGATGCTGATGCTCGTGACGGCGGACAATCTGGTGCAGATGTTCTTCGGCTGGGAAGGCGTCGGCCTCGCTTCCTATCTGCTGATCGGCTTCTGGTACGAGAAGCCGTCGGCGCAGGCCGCCGCGATCAAGGCATTCGTCGTCAACCGCGTCGGCGATTTCGGCTTCAGCCTCGGCATGTTCGGTACCTTCCTCGTGTTCGGCACCGTGTCGATCCCCGCGATCCTCGCTGCCGCGCCGCACATGGCCGGTTCGACGATCGGCTTCCTTGGCCTTCGGGTCGATACGATGACCCTGCTCTGCCTGCTGCTGTTCGTCGGCGCGATGGGCAAGTCGGCGCAGCTCGGCCTCCACACCTGGTTGCCCGACGCGATGGAAGGCCCGACCCCGGTGTCGGCGCTGATCCATGCCGCGACGATGGTGACCGCGGGCGTGTTCATGGTCTGCCGCCTGTCGCCGATGTTCGAGACCAGCCAGACCGCGCTGACGGTGGTGACCTATGTCGGCGCCGCGACCGCGTTCTTCGCGGCGACGGTCGGCGTGGTCCAGACCGACATCAAGCGCGTGATCGCTTATTCGACCTGTTCGCAGCTCGGCTACATGTTCTTCGCGGCCGGCGTCGGCGCGTTCGGCGGCGCGATGTTCCACCTGTTCACGCATGCCTTCTTCAAGGCGTTGCTGTTCCTCGGCGCGGGCTCGGTCATCAACGCGATGCACCATGAGCAGGACATGCGTTTCTACGGCGGCCTCAGGAAGCATATTCCGATCACCTTCTGGGCGATGATGGCTGGCACGCTTGCCATCACTGGCGTCGGTCTTGACGAGCTATTTCATATCACCCCGGCCTTTGGCTTCGCCGGCTTCTATTCAAAGGATGCGATCATCGAGGCGGCCTTTGCGCGCGGTACCACCGCAGGCGGCATCGCCTACTTCGTCGGCGTGACCGCGGCGCTGCTGACAAGCTTCTATTCGTGGCGTCTGGTCTATCTGACCTTCTTCGGCGAACCACGCTGGGTCGGATCCGAGCATATCCAGCATGCGATCCACGACGCGCACGGCCATGATCATGCGCATGACCACGATCACGCGCACCACGATGCCCATCATGACGCACCGGACGAAGGTGCCGGTGCTGAGCTGACGGTCGATTCACGCGGCGCCGAGGATATGCCCAAGGGCACCGGCGGCTATCATCCGCATGAGAGCCCGCTCTCGATGCTGATCCCGCTGGTGGCGCTGTCGGTCGGCGCGGTGTTTGCGGGCTTCTTCTTCGCCAAGCCGTTCATTGGCGAGGGCGGCACCGCCTTCTGGCAGGGCAGTCTGTGGTTCAACCGCGAGTTCATGGAATCGGTCGAACATATTCCGACGCTGGCCAAATGGATGCCCTTCTTCGCGATGCTCGCAGGCCTGCTGATCGCGACCTGGGCCTATGTCTGGGACAAGAGCCTGCCGGCACGCGTCGCGGGCAGTGCGCGCGGCCTCTACGCCTTCCTGCTCAACAAATGGTATTTCGACGAATTGTACGATCTCATCTTCGTCCGTCCCGCCTTCGCGCTCGGCCGTCTGCTCTGGCATAAGGGCGATCAGGGCACGATCGACCGCTTCGGTCCCAACGGTGCGGCCTGGGTGGTCCAGGCTGGCGCGGTGATCAGCCGCAGGATGCAGTCGGGCTATGTCTACACCTATGCCCTGGTGATGCTGCTTGGCCTTGCCGCGGCGGCCACCTGGGTGATGGCGGCCTGATATGAACCAGCTCGGCTTCCCCATCCTGACCCTGCTGATCGCGCTGCCGGTCTTCGCCGCGATCGCGTGCCTGTTCGCCGACGCCAAGGCCGCGCGCTGGATCGCGCTCGCCGCGACGCTCGCCGATTTCGCGATCGGCATCCTGTTGTGGGTCGAATATCAGACTGGCGGCGCGCAATGGCAGTTCGTCGAGAATTTGCCCTTGTTCGGTCGCTTCGGCTGGGCGCTCGGCATCGACGGCATCGCCTTGCTGCTGATCGAGCTCTCGGTCTTCCTGATGCCGCTCTGCGTGCTCGCCAGCTGGGAAGCGATCCAGAAGCGCGTGCCCGAATATATGGCGATGCTGCTGCTGACCGAGGCTTTGATGCTCGGCGTGTTCGCGGCGCAGGACCTGTTCCTGTTCTACCTGTTCTTCGAAGCCGGCCTGATCCCGATGTACCTGATCATCGGCATCTGGGGCGGCGCCGAGCGCATCTACGCCTCGTACAAATTCTTCCTCTACACTCTGCTCGGATCGGTGCTGATGCTGATCGCGATGCTGTGGATGGCGAATTACGCGCATTCGACCAGCATCCCGGTGCTGATGAACACCAACTTCCCGCCGCACGCGCAGACCTGGCTGTTCCTCGCTTTCTTCGCCTCGTTCGCGGTCAAGATGCCGATGTGGCCGGTCCACACCTGGCTGCCCGACGCACACGTCCAGGCGCCGACCGCGGGGTCGGTCATCCTGGCAGGCGTTTTGCTCAAAATGGGCGGGTACGGTTTCATCCGCTTCTCGCTGCCGATGTTCCCCGAAGCGAGCGCCCAGCTCTTCTGGCTGATCGCGACGCTGAGCGGCATCGCGATCGTCTACACCTCGCTGGTCGCTTTGGTGCAGCAGGACATGAAGAAGCTGATCGCTTATTCGTCTGTCGCGCACATGGCGTTCGTCACCTTCGGCCTGTTCGCCTTCAATCGGCAGGGCCTCGAAGGCGCGCTGATGGTGATGCTGGGCCATGGGCTGGTTTCGGGCGCGCTCTTCCTGTGTGTCGGCGTGGTCTATGACCGGCTGCATACGCGCGAGATCAGCCGCTATGGCGGCGTCGCAAACAACATGCCGCATTATGCCTTGCTGTTCATGCTGTTCACGATGGCGTCGGTCGGCCTGCCCGGCACGTCCAACTTCGTCGGCGAGTTCCTGAGCCTGATGGGGATTTACGGCGCGTCGACCTGGGCGGCGTTCGTCGCCACCACCGGCATCATCCTCGGTGCGGCCTACATGCTCTACCTCTATCGCCGCGTGGTCCAGGGGCCGCTCGACAAGCCCGATGTCGCGGCGATGACCGATCTGTCGCCGCGCGAGCTGCTGATCCTGATACCGCTCGCGCTCGCCGTGCTGTGGATGGGCGTCTATCCGGAGAGCTTCATGGCGCCGATGCGCAACGATGTGGGCGTGGTGCTGGCGCGGGTCGAACCGGCTTGGCACGGCGGCGATTCGAGGCTGGCCAAGGGCGGCAAACCGGTCGTGGTTGCCGCCGGAGCACCCGTTATTGTCGCCTCCGCGACGGGGGAGGCGGGCCGATGACCTCCGGTTATCTCTGGGAAACGCTGCCTGAGTTGATCCTGTCGATCGGCGCGATGGCGTTGCTACTCGTTGCCGCATGGCGGGGCGACGGCGCCACGCGCGCGATTGGCTGGGCGTCGGTGGCGTTGCTGCTGGTGGCGGGCCTGTCGCTGCTCGGTCCCGCCGGTCATGGCGGCATGGCGTTCGGTGGTCTTTATCACGCCGACAGCTTCGCGGCTTATGCCAAGGTGCTGATCTATGTCGGCGCGGCGTTGTCGATCATCATCGCGCCCAACTGGTTCGCGCGCGGCGGCCCGCTGCGTGCCGAATATCCGGTCCTGATCCTGCTCTCGAGCGTCGGCATGGGGATGATGGTTTCGGCCGCCGATCTGCTGACGCTCTATGTCGGGCTCGAACTGCAGAGCCTCGCGGCTTATGTGCTGGCGAGCTTCATGCGGCGCGACACGCGCTCGGCCGAAGCGGGCCTCAAATATTTCATCCTCGGCGCGCTGGCCTCGGGCATCCTACTCTATGGCGTGGCGTTGCTCTATGGCTTCACCGGCACGACCCAGTTCCACGGCATCGCATCGGTATTCCGCATTCCAGCGCCGCACGAGATCGAGGTCGGCCGCCTGATGGGCTTGATCTTCGTGCTGTGCGGCCTGTTCTTCAAGGCGTCGATCGTGCCGTTCCACATGTGGACGCCCGACGTCTACGAGGGCGCGCCGACGCCGGTCACGATCTTCTTCGCCACGGCGCCCAAGGTCGCCGCGGTGGCCCTGCTGGTCCGCGTCGCGGTCGAGGCGCTTGGCCCCGCGACCGACGCGTGGCGCCAGATCGTTTCGGTGGTCGGCATCGCATCGATCCTGTGGGGCGCGCTCGCCGCGGTCGTGCAGACCAATATCAAGCGTCTGCTGGCTTATTCGTCGATCAACAATGTCGGCTTCGCCATCCTCGGCCTGGTCGCGGGTACCGTCGACGGCGTGGCTTCGGTCCTGTTCTACATGACGGTCTATATCGCGATGACGATGGGCAGCTTCCTGTGCGTGCTGCAGATGCGCGACGCGGACGGCAATCATGTCGAGACGATCGCGTCGTTGTCGGGCCTGTCGCGCACGCGGCCGTGGCTGGCGGCGGCGATGGCGATGTTCATGTTCAGCCTTGCCGGCATTCCGCCCCTGTTCGGCTTCTGGCCGAAGTGGGAGGTGTTCCGCGCGGTGGTCGAAATCGGCTGGTGGCCGCTCGCCGCGATCGGCATCGCGGCGTCGGTGATCGGCGCCTATTACTATCTGAAGATCGTCAAGATCATGTATTTCGACGAACCCGCGCCCGAATTTGCCCCGCGTGACAGCCATGTCGAAGGCGGGCTGATCGTGCTCAGCGCGATCGCGATCTCGCCGTTGGGTTATCTCGCCATTCCGTTCCTGACGTCCGCATGCTTCGTCGCAGCCAAGGCGTTGTTCTGACGCCTGCGATCCGCACGGTCGCCGAGACCGGTTCGACCAACGCCGATCTGCTGGCCGAAGCGCAGGCGGGCGCCCCCGAGGGCCTGTGGCTGCGCGCCGAGACCCAGAGCGGCGGGCGGGGCAGGGTAGGGCGCAGTTGGCTGTCGCCGCCGGGCAACCTCTATGCGAGCACGATCGTGCGGCTGCATGCCGGCGAGCCCGAGCCGGCGACTTTGGCTTTGGTCGCTGCGGTGGCGCTGGAGGAAGTAGCGTCGGCTTATGCCGGGCCGGGCAAGCTCCAGCTCAAATGGCCGAACGATTTGATGGCGGGCCCCGCCAAGCTGGCCGGCATCCTGCTGGAGCGCACCGGCGACGCGGTCGTGATCGGCTTCGGCGTCAATCTGGCGCATCATCCCGAAAATCTCGAACGCCCGACCTCCAGTCTCGCCGCGCTGGGCTCAGCCGCGCCCGATCCCGCCGTTTTCCTGATCGATCTGGCTGAAACCCTGGCGCGCTGGCTGGCACGCTGGCGCGGAGAAGGCCTCGGGCCGATCCGTGCGCGCTGGCTGGAACGCGCCCATCCTGTCGGCAGCGCGCTGACGGCAGGATCGGTCGAAGGCCTGTTCGAAGGGCTCGATACTGACGGCGCACTGCTGTTGCGCCTTGCCGACGGCCGGATCGAGACGATCCGCGCCGGCGACGTCTTCCTGCTCTAGGCGGCCTGCCACTCCGCCAGCGCCTCGCGCGCCCGTGCCGCCATCAGCGCCTTGCGGTCGGCTTTCTTCGACTTCTCCGCCAGCGGCGGGAACAGCCCGAAATTGACGTTCATCGGCTGATAGGTGTCGGCCTCGGCCCCGCCGGTGATGTGCCCGAGCAGCGCGCCCAGCGCGGTTTCGGGCGGCGGCGCGGCCAATGCTGCGCCCCCCGCAAGCTCTGCTGCAGCAAAACGGCCCGCCAGCAGTCCGATCGCAGCGCTTTCGACATAGCCTTCACAGCCCGTAATCTGCCCCGCGAAGCGGATATTCGGGCGCGATTTGAGCCTTAAACTCCCGTCCAGCAGCTTCGGACTCTGGATGAAAGTGTTGCGATGGAGCCCGCCCAGGCGCGCGAATTCGGCGTTTTGCAGCCCCGGGATCATGCGGAAAACGCGCACCTGCTCGGCATGTTTGAGCTTGGTCTGGAAGCCAACCATGTTCCAGAGCGTGCCTAAAGCGTTGTCCTGGCGCAGCTGCACCACCGCATAAGGCCACCGTCCGGTGCGCGGATCGTCCAGTCCGACCGGCTTCATCGGCCCGTAGCGGAGCGTATCGACGCCGCGTTCGGCCGCCACTTCGACCGGCATGCAGCCCTCGAAGTAAGGCGTATCCTTCTCCCATTCGCGGAATTCGCCCTTCTCGCCGGCAAGCACCGCCGCGTGAAAGGCGAGATATTCGTCCTTGTTCATCGGGCAGTTGATGTAATCGTGTCCCTCGCCCTTGTTCCAGCGCGACTGGAACCAGGCGATGTCCATGTCGATCGACTCGCGGTGCACGATCGGCGCGATCGCGTCGAAGAAAGCGAGCGCATCCTCGCCCGTCTCGGATCGAACCGCCTCGGCCAGCACCGCGCCGGTCAGCGGCCCGGTAGCGATGATCGCGGGCCCTTCGGGCAGCGCATCGACCCGTTCGCGCACCAGATCGATATTCGGATGCGCTTCGATCGACGCGGTCACGCCTTCGGCATAGCCCTCGCGGTCCACCGCCAGCGCGGAGCCGGCGGGCACACGATGCTTGTCCGCCTCGCGCAGGATCAGCGAACCCAGTGCACGCATCTCGGCATGGAGCAGCCCGACCGCATTATGTTCGGGGTCGTCCGACCGGAAACTGTTGGAACAGACCAGTTCGGCCAGCGAATCCGTCTGGTGCGCGGGCGTGCCCTCTACGCCGCGCATTTCCGACAGGCGGACCTTGTAGCCCGCCTCCGCCAGCTGCCACGCCGCTTCCGATCCGGCGAGCCCGCCGCCGATAATGTGAATCTGGTACGTCATCGCGCAACCGCCTAGGATAGTTATGCCGGGCCGTGAACCGGCAGGAGAGATAGTGATGATGATTACCGGCGGTCTGATCGCGATTTTCGTCCTGTTGCTGGTGGCGTTGCCGACGATCTTCAAGTCGTTCGGCGTCAATCAGGAATATGAACGCGCCGTCCTGTTCCGGCTCGGCCGGCTGGGCGAGGCCAAGGGGCCGGGCTGGTATTGGCTGATCCCGTGGGTCGATCGCGTCGTCCGGGTCGATCTGCGCACCGTCACCAGCGTGCTGGAGACGCAGGAGACGGTCACGCGCGACGGTGTGCCGGTCAAGGTCAATGCTGTCCTGTGGTTCCGCGCGAAAGACGCAACCCAGGTCGTGACGACCGTGCAGAATTGGGAAGGCGCCGTCATCCAGGCCGCCGAAACCGCGATGCGCGACGCGATCGGCCAGAGCGACCTCGATCAGATGCTCAAGGATCGGCTGCTGATCAACCAGCGGCTGCAGGACATGCTCGCGCGTGCCTGCGACCATTGGGGCGTGGTGGTGGATTCGATCGAGATGAAGGATCTCGACATTCCCGAGAATATGCAGCGCGCGATCGGCCGCGAGGCCGAAGCGGTGCGCGAGAAGCGCGCGCGCATCATCAAGGCCGAAGGCGAGCAGGAGGCCGCGCAGAAGCTGGCGGAAGCCGCCGCCATCATCGGCGGGACCGAGGGCGCGCTCGAACTACGCCGCCTGCAGACGCTGGCGGATATCGGCGGCGAGCATAATTCGACCATCATCACGATGATGCCGATCGAATTGCTTCAGGCGGCCAGGAAGTTCGCGGAGAAATAGGAGTGGGAGCGGCGCACAAATCGGCGGCGGGTAATCGCTTATTTGTCTTGTACTGTCAGGTCGCGATCTGGCAGCGCTGCATGAACTCTTTCCACTTCGCACGTGACTGTGAGTTCATCGCAACGGCCATCGTGTAGCCGGTCGTGAATAGAGACATCATCTCACCCTTGCTAACCGCCTTAATTTGTTTGTCGTCCTTGGCGAGGCGCATCGTAAGGTCCCAGCCAACTGCGGGATTCTTTCTGGCCTCGGCAGGCCTGAACTGCGGATCACCCTTTCCACCAAACAAAGCCATCACGGCCGCGCCTTCTGGCATTACCGCCTGTGCGTCGTCTCCAATGGGCTTGCCGGTTTTCAAGTCGATCAGCTTCGTGACGCCCGTTTCGGTAACGATGAGTTCGGTTGGCGTGCATTCAAACTTATAGGAGACTGGATCGCCAGCGCCAAAGGTCAGCACTGCGCTACGATCGCTTGTTGGTGGCTGAAGTTGCCAGTCGCCAGCTTGTGCGCTTGCCGGGATCGCGAGCACGACCGCGATGCCGAGGATTCTGAGATGATGCGACATAGCCTGCCTCTCACGTGATGGGCGTTAGGCCCATTCGATAGGCAATCCGTGCGTCCGTCAACCATAGGCCGATCCAAAGGACCGGCCTAGCCGTGCGTTGTATGTCGGTGCTTTCGCCGCCTTGGCGATAACCGCTTTCAGGCAGCGGAAGATCACCGGAATCGGGGCGAAGCAGACATCGGTGTGGTTTTGTGGCCTCGCCGGAGACCGGACGCCCTCAGTTCATGCGCGGCCAACATTAACCAAGTCCCATTGACAAACGTACGTATAAAGCGTACATTCGTTACTGTGCGTGGGTGCCTTCCGCGGCGGCTCGCGCACTTGGCTCATTCTCAGATTTGGCAAGGGCACGACAGGCGCGCGCCCTTCCACATGTGACCGCATCCGCATCGTCCGCCGGTCGGCCGCTCTGACCGGCGGCCCGATGTGGCCATGAGCGCCAATCCTTTAGTTCGTTTCTGGTGTTTTTTCGTTTTTCTCCGCGACGGCGCGTTTCCGTCAGTGGGTCGAATGCCGATGTCCGGCTTAGGACTGCGCCCAGCGCGGCAGCACCGCACGCGCGACCCGGCCGCCCAGCTTGATCAGCGAGAACAGGTTGGACTTGGGCAGGACGCGCACGTCGTCATACCATTCGTCGAGCATCACGGTGAATTCGTGCAGCCGCGCCACCCGCTCACGCAGATGGGGCGGGGCGCCCGTGTCGCGCGACAGCCGCGCGTTCAACTCGCCCAGGAAATGGATCGTCGGGTCGATCTCGCGCCGTTTACGTTCGGCGGCGACGCGCAGCAGCATCTCCCACGGATCGCCCTCGGCGGTGAAATGGTCGCGCCGGTCACCCGGGTTGTGGACCAGACGCACCAGCCCATAAGACTGGAGCTCGCGCAGACCGGTCGAAATATTCGAACGGGCGAGCTTGAGCGTGGCGCACATCTCGTCCGCGATCAGCGGGCGATGTGACAAGTAAAGCAGGGCATGAATCTGGCCGATCGAGCGGTTGACGCCCCATCGCGATCCCATTTCCCCCCAGTGCAAGACGAACGCCTTCGCGTCCGGATGATCGATCATCCCCAAACTCCCCCTTCTCCCAAAACAGAAATAGCCGAAAATGTAATGTGGATCAATATTTAGCGGAGCATTGGGAAAGAAGAGGCGTTTGCCGCATAGTAGAACCGCAAGTCGCGCATCGGAGGACGGGCAAAATGATCGATCATGTCGGGTTTCCGGTCGCCGATGCGGAGCGGTCGCGGCTCTTCTATGAGGCCGCGCTGACGCCGATCGGGATCACGCTGATCATGACCGTCACGCCCGAGCAGGCAGGCGGCGACGCGACCCACCATGGCTTCGGCAGCGAGGGCAAGGCCTTCTTCTGGGTGGGCGATGACGAAAAGGTCGGGAAGGGCACGCATATCGCCTTCGCGGCGCCAACCCACGCCGCGGTCGACGCCTTTCACGCCGCCGCGCTCAAGGCAGGCGGCAAGGATAATGGCGCACCGGGGCCGCGCCCGCATTACGGGCCGGCTTATTACGGCGCGTTCGTCTACGATCCGGACGGCAACAATGTCGAAGCGGTGTGCCGGTCGCCGGCATGAAGATCTTCACGATCGGCTATGAGAAAGCGACGCAGGCCGAATTCATCGCGCGGCTGGAGGCGGCCGGGGTAAAGCGCGTGATCGATGTGCGCGCGGTCCCGCTGTCGCGCCGGCCGGGCTTCTCCAAGAATATCCTCGCCAACAGCCTCGCCGAACATGGCATCGACTATGTGCTGCTGAAGGCGCTGGGTACGCCGCCCGAGGGGCGCGAGGCCGCGCGCAAGGGCAAGCATGACGTGCTGGAGCGGGTTTATGCCGGTCAACTCGAACTGCCCGAAGCCATGATGCAGGCGGCGCAGATGATCGATCTGGCCAAAGAGAAGCCGTCCGCCCTGTTATGCTTCGAGCGCGACCCCGCCGGTTGCCATCGGACCTTGCTGCTCAAGTCGGTGGCGCCCGACGCCACGGTCGAGGACTTGTACGTCTGAGGCGTCCTGCTTCGATCGTCATGGGTGAGTCATGTTTGCAACAGTCGTTGATTGTTGCGGTTCCGTTATATTTAACGACGATTTCTGCCTAATATTCTCGTGCTTTATCCAATTGTTTATGATTTACTCGATAGGTCAGCCGATGCGCCACGGGGGCGTTTTCGTATCGGTTGTGCAGGGGGCCTATGTTGAAGGGGATGCTGATCGCGGCAACGGCCGCTGCTGTCGTTGCGGCGCCGGTTCAGGCGGCGTGCTGGAAATCCGATGAGGCTTCCGCTGCCAGTGTACGCGAATTGCAATCGATGCTGATGGTCGCCGCATTGCGCTGCCAGGTGTCCGGCCATCCGATCATGAACGACTATAACCAGTTCGTGCAGGTCAATCGCGGCGCGATCAGCAGCATGAACGATCGCATCAAACTGCACTTCATCCACGCTTTCGGCCCGGTCGGCGGTCAGCGCGCTTATGACAGCTTCACCACGTCGATGGCCAATGGCTATGGCGCGGCGGCAAGCGGCGCGGACGTGTGCGGCGAGGCGGACAGCCTGGCGCGCGAAGGCGCTGCGATGAACGGATCGGTCGATGGCCTGATGCTGCTGGCCGAGCGCCAGGGGCTCGTTGCCAAGCTACCGGAAGGGCTGTGCGCGGGCGCGGCCCGGACCGATTACGCGTTGGCAGGCGGTGCGCAGGAGACGGTTAAGCGTTAGGCGCCAACTGATATAAAGATATCTTTATATTGCTTCGCCCGGCCTGAATGGTTAGGGCGCCCGGGCGGCCGCTTCGATGCGGCCGCCTTTTCTTTTGCCTAGGAGATTCCCCGTGGCCACCGCCGCAGTCGACAGCTTCAACGACTATCTCGTCCACGACATCGCGCTTGCCGGCTGGGGCCGCAAGGAGATCATGATCGCCGAGACCGAGATGCCGGGCCTGATGGCGCTGCGCAGCGAATACGGTGCGTCGAAGCCCTTGAAGGGCGCGCGCATCACCGGCTCGCTCCACATGACGATCCAGACCGCGGTGCTGATCGAGACGCTGACCGCTCTCGGCGCCGAAGTGCGCTGGGCCTCGTGCAACATCTTCTCGACCCAGGATCATGCCGCCGCCGCGATCGCCGCTGCCGGCGTTCCGGTGTTCGCCGTCAAGGGCGAGACGCTCGCCGAATATTGGGATTATGTCGGCAAGATCTTCGATTGGGGCGATGAGCCCTGCAACATGATCCTCGACGACGGCGGCGACGCGACGATGTTCGCTCTGCTCGGCGCCAAGCTCGAAGCCGGCGGCACGCTCGCCGAGCCCGAGAATGACGAGGAAGTCGAATTCCACCGCGCGCTGAAGGCGTTCGTCGCCGCCAAGCCCGGCTATCTCACCGCGACCGTCAAGGCGATCAAGGGCGTCTCGGAAGAGACCACCACCGGCGTCCACCGCCTGTACGAGATCGCCAAGAAGGGCGAGCTGCCTTTCCCCGCGATCAACGTCAATGACAGCGTGACCAAGTCGAAGTTCGACAATCTCTACGGCTGCAAGGAATCTTTGGTCGACGCGATCCGCCGCGCCACCGACGTCATGCTCGCCGGCAAGGTCGCGACCGTCGCCGGCTTCGGCGATGTCGGCAAGGGTTCGGCCCAGTCGCTCCGCAACGGCGGCGCGCGCGTGCTCGTCACTGAAGTCGATCCGATCTGCGCGCTGCAGGCGGCGATGGAGGGCTTCGAGGTCGTGACGATGGAGGAAGCGGTGACGCGTTCCGATATCTTCGTGACCGCGACCGGCAATGCCGACGTCATCACCGCCGATCACATGAAGGCGATGAAGCCGATGGCGATCGTCTGCAACATCGGCCATTTCGACAGCGAGATTCAGATCGCGGCGCTCTCCAACTACAAGTGGAACGAGATCAAGCCGCAGGTCGACCTGGTCGAATTCCCGGACGGCAAGCAGATCATCGTGCTCGCCAAGGGCCGCCTGGTGAACCTCGGCTGCGCCACCGGCCATCCGTCGTTCGTGATGTCGTCGAGCTTCACCAACCAGGTACTGGCGCAGATCGAGATCTACACCAACCCCGGCCAGTATGAGAATCAGGTCTACGTCCTGCCCAAGCATCTCGACGAAAAGGTCGCGCGCCTTCACCTCGAAAAGCTCGGCGTGAAGCTGACCACGCTCACCCCCAAGCAGGCATCCTATATCGGCGTGTCGCAGCAGGGCCCGTTCAAGCCGGATCATTACCGCTACTGATCGGCTGAATTAATTCCTCCGTTCGCGCTGAGCCTGTCGTAAGCCTGTCCTGAGCGCCTGCCTTGCAGGCAGTCGAAGGACGCTGTCTTGCCTTTCTTCCCCATGGGAAGGAGAAGGACAGGCCTTCGACAAGCTCAGGCCGAACGGAGAGGGGTGCTACGCATTTTGCGTTCTGAAATTGTGCAGGGGAACGCTCACCGCGGGGGTTCCCGGTGACGGTCGACACGGTGTTGCTTGCCGTGGTCGCCGGCGTGTGGCTGGCGCTCGCCGTCGCCGCTACCCTGATCGGCGCGCGTCGGGCGGCGCGGGCCGAACAGGCGTTGCGCGAGGCGCGGGCGGTGTCGGATCTGCTCGCCGGCGCGCCGGCGATTCCCTTGCTCGTCTATCCCGACGATTCGATCGATGCCGATCCGCGCATCGCGGCCTGGCTGGCGCTGGAGAGGGTGCCGACCAAGCTGTCCGAACTGGATGGCAGCGCGCGCGGCATCGGCCACGAGGCGCTGGCCCAGCTCACCGCCGATATCGCCCATTGCCGCGCGAGCGCGAGCCCGATCCAGCGCACGATCACGCTTCCCGATGGCTCGCGCGTGCTCAGCCTGCGCGGCGAACCCTATAGCGGCGGCAATGAAAATCATCGCGCGGTCCTGCTGTGGGTGCTCGACGTCAGCGAGCGCCAGCGCGAGGTGGTGCGGTTGCACGACCAGGGCGTGCGCATGGCGCGCGCGCTCGATGGCCTGTCAGCGCTGATCGAGGCCGCGCCTTTCCCGATGTGGCATCGCGGGCCCGACCTCAATCTGGCCTTGGTCAACGGCGCTTATGTGCGCGCAATCGAGGCCGAGAATGCCGAGCAGGTGGTCGCGCGCGGGATCGAGCTGATCGAATCGCAGGGCCTGCCCGGCGGGCGCGCCGGTGCGGCGGCCGCGCGCGATCGCGGCGCCATCTTCACCCGCACCGCGCCCGCCATCATCCAGGGCCAGCGCCGCGTGATGCGCGTCACCGATGTGCCGATCGGCGAGGCGGGTGTCGCCGGCTACGCGATCGACGTGCAGGAGTTGGAGGAGGCCCGCGCCGATTTGAGCCTGTTCATGCGCGCCCAGCGCGACATGCTCGACCGGCTTTCGGCGGGCGTCGCCCAGTTCGGCGCCGACCATAATCTGGTCTTTTATAACCGCCATTTCGTAAGGCTGTTCGCGCTCGAGCCCGAATGGCTCGCCGACCGGCCCGAATTCGATCGTGTGCTCGAACGGATGCGCGAGGCGCAGCGTGCGCCCGAAAGCCGCGATTTCCCCGGCTGGAAGGCCGAACGCCGCACCTGGTTCTCGACCACCGAGCCGGTGGAGGAGAATTGGCTGCTGCCGGGCGGCATGCATCTGCGCGTCGTGGCGCAGCCTTTGCCCGATCGGGGCCTGCTGCTGATCTTCGAGGATCGGACCGAGCACCTCCAGCTCGCCAGCGCGCGTGACACGCTCGTGCGCGTGCGCACCGCGACCTTCGACAATCTGTTCGAGGCGGTCGGCGTGTTCGCCGCCGATGGTCGCCTGCACCTGTGGAACAGCCGTTTCCGCGACGTATGGGATCTGCCCGAAGAGGAATTGGCGCAGCATCCGCGCGTCGACGCGCTCGTCCAGGCGATCGCGCCCAAATTGCTCGATCCGTCGCGTGCGGGGCTGATCCGCGAGCTGGTGCGTGTCGCGACGGTCGAGCGCCAGCATCGGTCGGGCCGAATTTCGCTGATCGACGGCCGCCATTTCGAGTTCGCCGCCGTGCCTTTGCCCGACGGCAACGCGCTTTTCACTTTGCTCGACATCACCGCCAGCCGCGGCATCGAGGAGGCTTTGCGTGACCGCAACGAGGCGCTGGAGGAAGCCAACCGCCTCAAGAACGCCTTCGTCTCCAGCATGAGCTACGAATTGCGCGTGCCGCTGACCTCGATTGCGGGCTTCGCCGAGATGCTGGCGGGCGGCTATGCGGGCGAGCTCAGCGATACCGCACGCGATTATGTCGGCGCGATCATGTCGGGGGTCGGCCGCCTGTCGAGCCTGATGGGCGACGTACTCGATCTTACCCAAAGCGCGGCCGGTACGCTGCCGATGGCGATGGAGCCGCTCGAGGTCGCCGATTTCGTACGGCAGGCGGTCGAGCTGGTGCGCGAACCCGCGCGCAGCAACGGCCTGACGCTCGCCGCCAACCTCTCGCCCGACAGCGGCACGGTTTCGGGCGACCGCAAGCGGCTCAACCAGGCGCTCGACCACCTGCTCCGCAACGCCATTACCTATACGCCTGCCGGCGGGCGGGTGCTGGTGCGCAGCCGGGTGGTGGAAGGCATGGCGGAGGTCGTGGTCTCCGATAACGGCCCGGGCATTCCGCCCAAGCAACGCGAGCGCATCTTCGATCGATTCCGCCGCAGCACCATCGGCCACGCGGAAGGCGCGCAGCCCGAAGAGGCGGTGGAGGACGGCGCCGGCTTCGGCCTGCCGCTCGCACGCCAGTTCGTCGAGGCGCATGGCGGCAGCCTCGATCTGCTGTCCGATGTCGGCCGCGGTACCAGCGTGATCCTGCGCCTGCCGCTGGCGGGTGCGCCGGAAGAGACGGCGTGATGCGGTCGGGCGCGATGCCGCTCGCGGATGCCGCCCAGACCGAAAAGCTCGGTGCCACGCTCGCCGATTTGCTCCGCCCGGGCGACGTGGTCGCCTTGTCGGGGCCGCTCGGCGCGGGCAAGACCACCTTCGCGCGCGGCACATTGGCCGCGTTGGGTCTGGCAGACGAGGCGCCGAGTCCGAGCTTCAGCCTCGTCATCGCCTACGATCCGCCCGACGTCCGGCTGCCACTCTGGCATGTCGATCTTTACCGGATCGAGGATCCGGAGGAGATTGCCGAGCTGGGCCTCGACGACGCGCGCATCGACGCCGCTTTGCTGATCGAATGGCCGGAACGGATGGGCCCGCTTTTGTGGGACGACGCGCTGCGCCTGACCCTGGAGCCCGAACCGGCGGGCGGTCGCCGCTTGACTTGGGCGGCCCCGGCGGCATGGGAGGCACGATGGCCGCTGCCCCTGTCTTGATCCCGCCGGCCAGCGCGCCGGCCTTCCTTGACCGCGCCGGATGGGGCGGAGCGGAGATACTTCCGCTCGCCGGGGATGCTTCCTTTCGCCGTTATTTCCGCGTTGTCGGCAGCGACGGCACCGCCGTGCTGATGGATGCGCCGCCGCTGCATGAGGATAGCCGGCCGTTCCTTGCGGTCGCCGATCACCTCCACCAACTGGGCTTCGCCGCGCCGCGCATCCTCGCGCGCGACCTTGAGGAAGGCCTGATCCTGCTCGAGGATTTCGGCGACGACCGCATGCGCGAGGCGCTCGATACCGATCCGTCACGCGAGGATGCGATCTATGCCCAGGCGATCGACCTGATCCGCGACCTCCACAAACATCCCGCCGGCGACCTGTCGCCCTACGACATGACGGTCTATCAGCGCGAAGCCGCTTTGTTTCCCGAATGGTATATGCCCGCCGTCGGGCTCGACGTCGCGCCGGGCTATAAGGAGGCATGGGACGAGGCGCTGGCGCCGGTCGCGCGCGATCAATCGACCACCGTGCTGCGCGATTATCATGCCGAGAATATCATGCTGCTGCCCGATGGCAGCCTCGGCCTGCTCGACTTCCAGGACGCGCTCGCGGGCCACCCTGCCTATGATCTGGTTTCGCTGCTGCAGGATGCGCGGCGCACGGTCTCGCCCGAGCTGGAAGCGCGCATGCTGGCTTATTACGGTGCGCTCGACATCGCCGCTTACGCGCTGCTCGGTGCGCAAAGAAATGCAAAGATTCTCGGTATTTTCACGCGGCTGTGGAAGCGCGATGGCAAGCAGCGCTACCTTGCCTTCCAGCCACGGATGTGGACCTATATGGAGCGCGATCTGGAGCACCCCGCGCTCGCGCCGGTCAAGGCTTGGTTCGACGCTTATGTGCCGGTGGAGAAGCGTGCGGCTTGCTGGTCCGGGCATCAGGCGTGACCGGCTATCGCCCGCTTCGGCCCAAGGCGGGCGCCATCACCCAGCTTCGTACCGCGATGGTATTGGCCGCCGGGCTCGGCAAGAGGATGCGGCCGCTCACCGCGACGCGCCCCAAGCCGTTGGTGGAGGTCGCGGGCAAACCCTTGCTCGATCATGTGCTGGATCGGCTGCGTGCCGCCAGCATCGCGCGCGCGGTGGTCAACGTCCATTATCTGGCCGACGCGGTCGAGGCGCATCTCAAGGATCAGGCGCCGGGTCTCGAAACGCTGATTTCGGATGAGACGGCGGAACTGCTCGAAACCGGCGGCGGCGTGATCAAGGCACTGCCCCTGATCGAGGATGAGACCTTCCTGATCGTCAACAGCGACAATTTGTGGGTCGACGGACCGGTCGATGCGATCCGCCTGCTCGAACAGCGCTGGGATGAGACCGCGATGGACGCGCTCTTGCTGGTCGTGCCGTTCGCGCACGCGCACTGCCATGGCGGCGTCGGGGATTTCCGCATGGATCCGATGGGCCGGCTGACGCGGCGTGCGCCGGGCAAGCCGGCACCATTCGTCTATACCGGCGTGCAGATCGTCTCGCGGCGTCTGTTCCAGGACGCGCCCAGCGGCGCTTTCTCCATGAATATATTGTGGAATCGCGCCATCGCCGAGGGGCGCGTCTATGGGCTGGTCCATGAAGGCCTTTGGTTCGATGTCGGCACGCCGCCCGCCATCGCCAGGACCGAAGCGATCCTGGGGATGACCTGACGAACGCTTCTGGTACATCAGCGCTCGTGCCCGAAGCGCCGCATCCTTCCGTCTTCAATATCCCGATCAACCGTGGCTTTGCCGACGCGCTGGCGGCGGGCCTGCTGGCGCGCGCCAGGGGCGATCGGCTGGCGCTCGCGCGTGCGATCATCCTGCTGCCCAACAACCGCGCCCAGCGCGCGATCACCGATGCGTTCGTGCGCCGCGCCGAGGGCGGGCTATTGTTGCCGCGGCTGGTGTCGATCGGCGATCCGGAACTGGACGATCGGATCGGTCCCTTGTTCGATCCGGCGGGCGATGAACGCATCGCGCCCGCGATCGACCCGCTCGCACGCCAGCTCATTCTCGCCCGTCTGATCGGTGAGGCACGCAAGGTCGATCCGCTCGAACCGGTCGAGGCGGTACGTCTCGCCGCCGATCTCGCCCGCACGCTCGACCAGATGATTCTCGAGGAGATCGATCCGGCAAAGCTCGCCACCGTCGTGCCGGCCGAGCTTTCCCAGCATTGGCAGGCTTCGCTCGATCTGTTGCGGATCGTGCTCGATCGCTGGCCGGAAGAATTGAGAAGGCGCGGCCTGATCGACCTGTCCGACCGGCGCAACCAGCTGATCGACGCCGCCGAGCGGCGCTGGGCCGACACCCCGCCGGACGGCCTGATCGTCGCCGCCGGTATCGCCACGGCTGCCCCCGCCATCGGCCGCCTGCTGCGCCGGATCGCGAAGCTGCCGCAGGGGATGGTGGTGCTGGCCT
>NZ_DATHFV010000023.1:0-17839 GCF_035317925.1 Sphingomonas sp. | reverse complement strand
CCCGTCGACCGCCGCCAAGGCGCTGGTGGTCGGGCCGCTACTGGCGAAGAATCTGCACGACGCGCACGCGGCGGGCGTGAAGATTGCGTTCGGCACCGACACGTTCGGCTTGTCCAAACATGGCGAGAATGCGCAGGAATTCGCGATCGAGGTCGCCGCCGGCCTGTCGCCGATGGAAGCGATCATGACGGCCACGCACAATGCCGCCGACCTGATCGGCGATCTGGCCGATATCGGATCGATCCAGCCCGGCCGCTATGCCGATATCATCGCGGTGACCGCAGATCCGCTCAAGGACGTGCGCGTGCTTGAGCGCGTCGACTTCGTGATGAAGGGCGGAACGGTCGTGAAGGCGGCAGGAAAACCGCTGTAGGCACGCGCGGTCGCCAATCTTTGGAACCGCCGCGCGGAAACGTGCGCTTGTTTCGGCGATTGGGCGCATCGGTGCTTCACCCCAGCCGAACGTCACGCTAAGCTGCGACCAAGCAGAGGAGATACGCATGGCTGACACGCGTAACAGCGGCAGCAAGGCAAAGACGAAGAGTTCGCCCCGCAGTGGCAGTAGGCGTCGCAAACAAGTAGTGGCGGCGGCAACAGCCGGCGCGGCGATCGGTATCGGATCGGCGGCCCTGGTCGCGGCCTTGCTCTACGCCAACCGCCCCAAGGATGACGAGGCGTCCACCGCCAGCGATCCGCGGTTCGAGCCCCGCGAATCCTGACGTCGGATCGCTTTCTACTCAGCCCAACCGGGCGACGAGCAGTACCAAAGCGACCCAGAACAGGCTGAGAGCCGCCATCGCGGCCGGCAATAAGGCTGCCGCGCGCGAAGCGTGACTGACCAATTAGCGACATGCACATTCCCTTTGTCATGGGGGGCATGTAGCGGCGGCCTGCAGCACGCGCCCGCCAGTAATCCCGCTTTGTCTGATCGGTGCAGACGATCAGCGGCCGAGCATCGTCTCCGGCCGCACGACGCGGTCGAACGTCTCCGCATCGACCAGGCCGAGTTCGAGCCCCGCTTCCTTGAGCGTGAGCCCATGATGATGCGCATGCTTCGCGATCTTGGCGGCATTGTCATAGCCGATCTCGGGCGCGAGCGCGGTCACCAGCATCAGCGATCGATCGAGCAACGCGGCGATCCGTTCGCGATCGGGCTCAAGCCCCTCGAGCGCGCGTTCGCGGAAGCTTTCCATCGCGGTCGCCAGCAAATCGATCGAGCGCAAGACGGCGGCGCCGATCAGCGGCTTGAACACGTTCAGTTCCATATGACCCTGCAGCCCGCCGACCGTGATCGCGACATTGTTACCCATCACCTGGGCGGCGACCATCGTCATCATCTCGCACTGGGTCGGGTTGACCTTGCCCGGCATGATCGAGCTGCCCGGCTCATTCTCGGGCAGCTTGAGTTCGCCGAGGCCGCAGCGCGGGCCCGAACCCAGCAGGCGGATATCGTTGGCGATCTTGCTGAGCGCGACCGCGAGCGTGTTGAGCGTGCCCGACAGGTGGACGAGCGCGTCGTTGGAGGCGAGCGCCTCGAACTTGTTGGGCGCGGTGACGAACGGCAGCCCGGTGATGGCGGCGATCTCGGCGGCGATCTCAACGTCGAATCCCTTGGGAGCGTTGAGCCCGGTGCCGACCGCGGTGCCGCCTTGGGCGAGCTGATACATGCCGTTGACGATCACCGGCTCGATCCGCTTGCGGCTGCGCGCGACCTGCGCGGCATAGCCGGAGAATTCGTCGCCCAAGGTCAGCGGGGTCGCATCCATCAGATGGGTGCGGCCGATCTTGACGATATCGTCCCACGCTTTGGCCTTTTGCTGGAGCGTGGCGAGCATCGCGTCGAGCGCGGGAAACAGCCGGTCGTTGACCGCGCGCGCCGCCGCGATGTGGAGCGCGGTCGGGAAGCTGTCGTTCGACGACTGGCTCATATTGACGTGATCGTTGGGATGGACCGGCGTCTTGCCGCCACGCGTGCCCGCCAGCGCCTCGTTGGCGATGCCCGCGATCACCTCGTTGACGTTCATGTTGCTCTGGGTGCCGGATCCAGTCTGCCAGATGACCAGCGGGAATTGATTGTCGTGCTGGCCCGCGACCACCATCGCCGCCGCCTGCTCGATCGCGTCGGCCAGTTTGCCGTCGAGCCCGTGTTTGCGGTTCACCCGCGCCGCCGCCTGTTTCACGATCGCGAGCGCGTGGACGATCTCGATCGGCATCCGCTCGCGCGTCCCGAATGGGAAATTCTCAATCGATCGCTGCGTCTGCGCGCCCCAATAAGCATCCGCCGGAACCTCGATCGGTCCTAAGCTGTCGGTCTCGGTGCGCGTGGCCATCTTCATCATCCCATTGCGTTGCGCCCGATTTAGGCGCGCGCGACGGTTATGCGAGGCCAAAAAGCATAAGGGCTTTCAACCGTCCTACCGGACGGTAAGACAGAGGCATGGAGAGCGCAGCCAAAGTCCGCGGATATCACGATGTCGATGCCCGCCGTTTCCGCGCGGAAGTGATGGCGGCATCCAGGCCCGCCGTCCTGCGTGGGGTAGCGGCGGATTGGCCGGCGGTGCGCGCGGGCGCGACCGCGCAGGGCATCGCCGACTATCTGAAGGCGCGCGACACCGGGGCCGGGTTCGACATGCTGGCCGGGCAGCCCGAGATAAAGGGCCGCTTCTTCTACAATGCCGACATGACCGGCCTCAATTTCGAGCGCCGGCCGGCTACCGTCAGCAGCATTGCCGATGCATTGCTCGGTGCCGCCGGGCTGGCGGAGCCGCCCACCTTCGCCGCGCAGGCAATCGAGGCGCGCGCGTCGGTCCCCGCCTTTCTCGACGAGAATCGGCTCGACCTGATCGGCAAACCGGTATCGCCCCGCCTGTGGATCGGCAATCGCGTGATTGTCAGCGCGCATCACGACATGTTCTCGAACATCGCGGTGGTGGTGGCGGGACGGCGGCGCTTCACCCTGTTTCCGCCCGATCAGGTCGCCAACCTCCATATCGGCCCGTTCGAATTCACGCCCGCCGGCACGCCGGTCAGCCTGATCGATTTCGACAATCCCGATTTCGACCGTTTCCCCGGTTTCGACAAGGCGCTGGAGGCGGCGCAGATCGCCGATCTGGAGCCAGGCGACGCCATCTACATTCCCTATATGTGGTGGCACCACGTCCGCTCGCTCGACGATTTCAACATGCTCGCCAATTATTGGTGGAACGACGCGAAGCCTGCCCAGCCTGGCCTGCAGCCGGTCGATGCGCTGGTGCACGCCTTCCTCGCTTTCTCGGGCCTGTCCGAAGAGCAGCGTGACGCGTGGGCGCCAATGTTCGCCTATATGATCTTCAACAAGGATGCCGCGCTGCACATGCCGCCCGACAAGAGCGGTATCCGCGGCCAGCTCAGCGATGAGACCAAGCGCCATATCCGCCAGCAGATGGGCGCGCTGATGACGCGATAGAGGGCCGCGGAGCCGACTGAAACAGGCGTGCGCCAAAATAGTTGACCGAATCAACTAATTGATGCAGCCTTGTCGGATGGAAGAGGCTATCGCCACCATCCGCCAGTTCAACCGCTTCTACACGCGCTACGTGGGCGCGCTGAATGCGCACTTTCTCGGCTCCGATCTGTCGCTCGCCGAAGCGCGCATATTATTCGAGATCGTGCAGGGTCTGCGGCTGCTGGCGAGCGATCTGCAGTCGCGGCTCGGCATGGATGCCGGCTTCGTCAGCCGAGTGATCAGCCGGTTCGAAGCGCGCGGCTGGATCGTGCGGACCCGCGACAGCAGCGACGCGCGACAGCTTTCCATCGCGATCACGTCCGCAGGCCAAGCCATGTTTCAGCAGATCGATGAACGACAGCATGAGGCGGTCGTCGCGATCCTGGAGCGACTTCAGCCATCGGACCGCGCCGATCTTTGCGCGGCGTTACGTTTGTCCCAGACTTTGCTCGACGACGAAGCCAGGCCCGCCTTCACGCTGCGCACCTTCCGCCCCGGCGACATGGGCATGATCGCGGCGCGGCAATCGATCCTCTATCGCGACGTTTATGGCTGGGGCCCGCAAATTGAGGTGATAGCGGGCGAGGTCACCACCGAATTCGTGCGCAACTTCAAGCCCGGCCGCGAGCAATGCTGGGTGGCAGAGGTCAATGGCACGATGGCGGGATCGGTCTTCCTGACCGACGAAGGCGACGGCCTGTGCCGGCTGCGGTTGCTCTATGTCGAATCCTTCGCGCGCGGATTGGGCATCGGCAATGCGCTGGTCGAGGCCTGCCTCACCTTCGCGCGTGAGATCGGCTATTCGGCGATGACGCTCTGGACCCACACGATCCTGACAAGCGCGCGCCGTATCTATGCCGCACACGGCTTCGAGATCGTCGAGAGCCACGTCCACGAGGAATTCGGCGCCCCGATCGAGAGCGAAACCTGGCGGCTGGATTTGCGCCGACCCTGACTGGAAGACCCTAACGCACGAAAAAGGGTGGCGACCGGCAAGCCGCCACCCTTTGGATTTCGAGACTTCAGCCCTTGATGAAGGCGAGCAGGTCGCGGTTGATGATGTCGGCATGCGTGGTCGGCATCCCGTGCGGAAGACCGGGATAAGAGATCAGCTTGCCCTGTTTCAGCAGCTTGACCGAGCGTGCGCCGGTGGTGGTGAACGGGCAGATCTGATCATCCTCGCCGTGCATCACCAGCACGGGCACGTCGATCACCGCGAGATCGTCGAAGAATTCGGTTTCGGACAGCACCCGAACGCATTCCCACTGTGCGATCGCCGCGCCCATCATACCCTGACGCCACCAATTCTGGCGGATGCCGTCCGATACGACTGCACCTTCGCGGTTGAAGCCGTAAAAGGGCATCGTGATGTCCTGGTAGAATTGCGAACGGTGGAAAGCCGTGCCGTCGCGGATGCCGTCGACGACCGCCTTGGGCACGCCGTCGGGATTACGTTCGGACTGCATGAAGGTCGGCGGGATCGCGCTGATCAGCACGGCCTTCGCAACCTGGTGCTTCACGCCGTAGGTCGCGACATAGCGCGTCACCTCGCCGCCACCGGTCGAGTGGCCGATATGGATGGCGCCGGTCAGGCCGAGCGCTTCGACCACTGCCGCAGCGTCGGCGGCATAGGTGTCCATGTCATGGCCTTCCGCCGTCTGGCTCGACCGGCCATGGCCGCGACGGTCATGCGCGATCACACGGTAGCCCTTGGCGAGGAAGAACATCATCTGGCTGTCCCAATCGTCCGCGCTGAGCGGCCAGCCATGGTGGAAGAAGAGCGCCTGCGCGTCCTTGGGCCCCCAATCCTTGTAGAAGATTTCGGTGCCGTCCTGGGTGGTGATCGTAGCCATGATGTATCTCCCTCTTTCGTGTCGAACGGGGCGATCCCGCCTCGTGAGTTGAAGAAGTACCGGCGAAGGTGCAGCATCGGGATTGGCGCACACGACAAATTGCGTGCCGAAACTGACATTCGTGGGGATGACCGTGCCGCAACCAGCACCAAAGACCGAAGTCGGCCTGCTGCTTTATCCCGGCTGCCAGTCGGCGATGGTCCACGGCATGACCGACTTGCTCCAGATCGCGAGCGGCTTTTCGGCGGCGCATGACGGGCCGATGCTCAGGGTCAGCCATTGGAGCCGGAGCGAAGACGGCACGATCGCACGCAGCCAGGATTCCCATCCGGGAAGCGAATTGCGCCCCGAAATCCTGATCGTACCGGGGCGCCTGTCTGGCCCGGTCGAGCACGAGGAGGCACAGCCCTATGCGGCCTGGCTGCGCGCGCGCCACGCCGACGGCGCGACCCTGGCGTCGAACTGCGGCGGGGCGTTCCTCCTCGCCGAGACGGGCCTGCTCGATGGACGTCCCGCGACGACGCACTGGCTGTTCGGCGGCCCGTTCCGCGACCGCTTTCCCAAGGTGCTGCTCGATACCGACAAGATCGTGATCGAGGATGGCGAAATCATCACCGCCGGCGGGCTGATGGCGTGGACCGACCTTGGTATGCGGCTGGTCGACCGGCTGCTCGGCCCGACGGTCATGGTCGAGACCGGCCAGTTCCTGCTGATCGATCCGGCCGGGCGCGAACAGCGCCACTTCAGCAATTTCACGCCGCGCCTGACGCATGGCGACGAGGCGATATTGAAGGTCCAGCATTGGCTGCAGGGCAAGGCGGCCAAGGCGATCACGGTGCCCGACATGGCGCGCCAGGCATCGCTGGAGGAGCGCACCTTCCAGCGCCGGTTCAAGGCGGCGACCGGGCTCAAGCCGACCGAATATGCCCAGCATCTGCGCGTCGGCAAGGCGCGCGAATTGCTCCAATTCACCCGCCGGCCGGTCGATCAGATCGCCTGGACGGTCGGCTATGAGGATACGGCCGCGTTTCGGCGGCTGTTCCACAAGCTCATCGGCGTATCGCCGGGCGATTATCGCCGGCGCTTCGGCGCACAGAATGAAGTCGTGGGGATCGCCGCTTAGGCCGCGCGCTCCATGCTGCGGCGCGCCGCCAGTTCGGCCATCAGCATCGGCCAGTGCATCGATCGGGCGAAGTACCAGCCCTGGGCGTAGCGCACGCCCCTTTCCTGGAGGAAGCGCGCCTGCGCCTCCGTCTCCACGCCTTCCGCGACGATCTCGAGGTTGAGATCGCGCGCCATATTGATGATGTGCGAGACGACGTTGCTGGTGGCGGCCTCGGTCTTGACCGATTCGACGAAGAATTTGTCGATCTTGATGAAATCGAGCGCGAAGGTCTGCAGGTAGGACAGGCTGGAATAGCCCGTCCCGAAATCGTCGAGCGCCACCCTGAACCCCAGCGCGCGGAGGCGGTCGACCGCGGCGCGGCCGTCCTCGCTGTCGATCAGTCCGCGCTCGGTCGCCTCAACCACGAACCGGCACGGCTCGCTGCGCGTGCGGCGGACCAGGGTTTCGAGCAACGGTGTCATCCGATCGTGGTTGAGATCGGTCGCGGATGCGTTGATCGTGATATAGAAATCGGGATGGTCATGGAGCGTGCCGTCGACCTCGGAACCGATGATGTCGCACACCATCGCGGTAATATCGCCGATCACCCCCGCCTCTTCCGCCGCGCCGATGAACAGATCCGGCCTGACATTCTCGCCGGTTTTCCGGCGCCAGCGCAAAAGGCATTCCGCGCCGACCCATCGGCCCGTCGCCAGCTCGACGATCGGCTGATATTCGCAGTGGAATTCGCGCGTGCGGATCGCGTTGCGCAAAATGGTGGCGAACGAGTTTTGTGTCCGCACGACGTAGGTCATGACGAAGCCGAGCAGGGCCGCCATCACCATGCCGCCCGCCACCAGGAAAAGCGCATAGCGCCGTACGGTTTCGGTGATGCTGCGTGCGGGAAGGATCGCGAAAACCGAATAGTCGCCCTGCATCGAGGGGCGTACCGCGACGATCCGCCCATGATCGACATAGGTCGTCAGCCCCCGGTCGAAATATTTGCGGAGCCAGGACCGGTCGAACGCACCGGCGACGTTGACAAGCCGACGGCTGCTCGTGCCGAATACGCCGATCGAACTGCGCGGATCTTCGCGGAACACATCGCGGGCAAGGCGCGGATGAACGATCACCGCATAGCCCGACAATCCGCTGATGAGAATGTAACCGGGGCTGCCGGTGAACGGCAATTTCACGTTCGTGCGGAAGATCGCGCCCCGGTTGCTGATATAATCGGGCTTGCCCACCGGCAGGCCCGGCTTGAGTTCGCCCAGCAAGGTGCAGACCAGCCGGTCGTTGGTGATGAAGCCCGCCCCGATGACCTCGTCCGACGTGAGCGTGACGTTGCCCATCAGCCGGATCTTCTCGGGCGAACAGGGCGCGGCGTCGGGATGCTCTCGTTCGAGGCGCCGGACCGCGAGGGTCACTTCGCCGCCGGTCACATCGACGCGCCGCAGGACTTCCGCGGCAAGCAGATCGGCCTTGGATTTCTGTTCGGACACGCTTTGCTGGCGCGCCACCCACAGGGTCAGCAGGATCGCGCCGAATATGGTGAGGAAGGCCAGGGCGACCGCGGCCGGAATCAGATATTTCCGATCGGGCCGCATCTGGAAATGCATCAGATGGCGCACTCAGAAGGCGGCGATAGCCGGTTCTGCCATTCGAAATCGAGGCGCGCGCGCAATGGCAGCCCTTCTTATTTTTTCCGGGTGAAATCCACCGAGACGACGTTGGAACCGTCCTCGACCGGACGGACGACCGGGTCATTTTCCGCTTCCGCGATTTCTTCGGGCTGCTGATCTTCGACCTGGGCCGAGAAGTGGAGCGCGAAGTCGACCGCGGGATCGTGGAAGGCGGTGATCGCCGCGAACGGTATCGAGAGCTTCGAGCCGACCTGGTTGAAGGACAACCCGACCTCGAACCCGCTAGGAGACACGTGCAGGTCCCAATAGCGGTTCTGGATGACGATCGTCATCTCGTCGGGATAGCGTTCGATCAGGTGCTGCGGGATGTTCACATCCTGCGCCTGCGTCTTGAACGTGATGTAGAAATGGTGGTTGCCGGGCAACCCGTCGGTCTCGACCTGGCCCAGCACGCGGCCGACCACGGCACGCAGAGCGTCCTGGACGATCTCGTCATAGGGAATCAGGCTGTCGGGCGTACCCTCGGTCATGGCCCCCAAGTGAACGCGGTCGGGAAATGGGTCAAGCGTTGCCTGACAGGTCCATGCGCTATAGGGGCGCTGCCCATGCGCACCGCCACGATCAGCCGCAAGACCGCCGAGACGGCGATCGACGTCACCGTCAATCTGGACGGCTCCGGCGTCTATGCGATTTCAACCGGGATCGGTTTCCTCGACCATATGATCGAGCAACTCTCCCGCCATTCGCTGATCGACATCAGCCTCAAGGCCGATGGCGACCTGCATATCGACCAGCATCACACGACCGAGGATTCGGCGCTCGCGCTGGGCCAGGCGATCGCCAAGGCGCTGGGCGACCGGCGCGGCATCACGCGCTTCGGATCGGCCTACTCGCCGATGGACGAGACGCTGAGCCGGGTCGCGATCGACATTTCCGGCCGGCCCTTCCTCGTGTGGAAGGCGGAATTCACCCAGAACAAGCTGGGCGAGCTCGACACCGAGCTGATCGAGCACTGGTTCCAGAGCTTCGCGGGGGAGGTGTCGATGACGCTCCACATCGAAAATCTGTACGGCCGCAACAACCACCATATCTGCGAGAGCATCTTCAAGGGCTGCGCGCGCGCCTTGCGGCAGGCGGTCGAGATCGATCCGCGCAAGGGCGACATGATCCCCTCGACCAAGGGGACGCTTGGCGGTGCCTGAGGGCCTGGCGCTCATCGATTACGGCGCAGGCAACCTTCGTTCGGTCGAAAATGCGCTGAAGGCGGCGGGTGCGGCGGATGTCCGTGTCACCGCCGATCCGGACGTCGTGCTCGGCGCCGAGCGGATCGTGCTGCCCGGCGTCGGCGCCTTCGCCGCCTGCATGGGCGCGCTGTCGGCGATCCCCGGCATGGTCGATGCGCTCAACCAGCGCGTGATCGCGCAAGGCGCGCCGTTCCTGGGCGTATGCGTCGGCATGCAATTGATGGCGGATGCGGGCGAGGAGTTCGGCACGCATCCCGGCCTCGGCTGGATCGAGGGCGTGGTCGCCCGGCTCGAGCCCAATGATCCCGAAGCGCGCGTGCCGCATATGGGCTGGAACGATGTGGTGCCGGTCGTGCCGCACCCCTTGATCGTGCCGGGCGAGGCCTATTTCCTGCACAGCTTCGGCTTCCAGGTTGCCGATTCCGGGGCGCTCGCCGCGACCACAAACCATGGCGGCACCGTTACCGCCGCGGTCGCGCGCGACAATATGATCGGCGTGCAATTCCATCCCGAAAAGAGCCAGGCCTATGGCCTTGCGTTCCTGTCCCGCTTTCTCGACTGGCGTCCCTGAATGAGCATCACCGTCTATCCCGCGATCGACCTGAAGGGCGGCAAGGCCGTGCGCCTCGCCGAGGGCGATATGGAGCGCGCGACGATCTACAATGACGATCCGTGCGCGCAGGCCAACGTCTTCGCCGAACAGGGCGCGCATTATATCCATGTCGTCGATCTCGACGGCGCGTTCGCGGGCGCGTCGGTCAACGGCGAGGTCGTCGCCGAGATCGTCGAGAGCTTTCCCGGCAAGGTCCAGGTCGGTGGCGGCATCCGCGATCGCGCGGCGATCGACCGCTGGCTCGAGCGTGGCGTGTGGCGCGTGGTGCTCGGCACCGCCGCGCTCAAGGATCCCGAACTGGTGCGCGCGGCGGCCAGGGCGCTGCCGGACCGGATCGTGGTTGCGGTCGATGCGCGCGACGGGCTGGTGACCACGCACGGCTGGGCCGAGACGTCCGACATAAGCGCGGCTGACCTGGCCAATCGCTTCGCCGATGTCGGCGTCGCTGCGGTCCTGTTCACCGATGTCGGCCGCGACGGGATGCTGAAGGGCTGCAACGTGCGTGCGACCGCCGAACTGGCGCGCAGCACGCGGCTGCCGGTGATCGCGAGCGGCGGGGTCAAGGGCCTGGTCGATATCGCCGACCTTGCCCGCCATGCGAGCGAAGGTATCGAAGGCGTGATCTGCGGCCGCTCGCTCTACGAAGGCCGGCTCGATCTGCGCAAGGCGTTGCGGCTGGCGCGCGACGAAACTTTATGACCGTCCGCGTCCGCGTCATCCCCTGCCTCGATGTAGCGGGCGGGCGCGTGGTCAAGGGCGTGCAGTTCCTCGACCTGGCCGATGCGGGCGATCCGGTCGAGCAGGCCAAGGTCTATGATCTGGCCGGCGCGGACGAGCTCTGCTTCCTCGACATCACCGCGAGCCACGAGGATCGCGGCACCATTCTCGACGTGGTCGCGCGCACCGCTGCGGTCTGCTTCATGCCGCTGACCGTCGGCGGCGGCGTACGCACGCCCGAGGATGCGCGCGCCTTGCTGCTCGCGGGCGCGGACAAGGTCGCGATCAACAGCGCCGCCGTCGCGCGGCCGGAACTGGCGGCGGATCTCGCCGACCGCTTCGGCGCGCAATGCGTCGTCGGCGCGGTCGACGCCAAGGCGGTCGGCAAGGGCCGCTGGGAAATCTTCACGCATGGCGGCCGCCGCCCGACCGGGATCGACGCGATCGAGCATGCGGTACGGCTGGCCGAACTGGGCGCGGGCGAACTGCTCGTCACGTCGATGGACAATGACGGGACCAAGGGCGGCTACGACCTCGCGCTGACCCGCGCGATCGCGGATGCGGTGTCGGTGCCGGTGATCGCCAGCGGCGGCGTCGGCACGCTCGACGATCTGGTCGCGGGCGTGACCGACGGCCATGCCAGCGCGGTGCTCGCCGCATCGATCTTCCATTTCGGCGAGCATACCGTCGCCGAAGCCCATGCGGCATTGGCGGCGGCGGGATTGCCCGTACGGTCGCACGCAGGGTAAGCCGGACGCATGGCCGACACGCTTACCCGCCTCGAAGCGACCATCGCCAGCCGCAAGGGCGCCGATCCGGCGTCGTCCTATGTCGCGAGCCTGTTCGCCAAGGGCCGCCCCAAGATCGCGCGCAAATTCGGCGAGGAAGCGGTCGAGGCGATCGTCGCCGCGCTGGCCGAGGACAAGGCCGCGCTGACCGGCGAGGCGGCGGATACCATCTTTCACCTGCTCGTGCTGCTGGCCGATGCCGGCATTCCGCTGGCCGATGTGCTGGCGGAACTGGAACGGCGCGAAGGCACGTCGGGCCATGACGAGAAAGCTGCGAGGTCCGTCTGATGCCGATCGACGCCACCCTGTCTTATGACGACAGCAATATCTTCGCGCGTATCCTGCGTGGCGAGATACCGGCCAAGACGGTGTACGAAGACGATTACGCGCTCGCCTTTCACGACATCCAGCCGCGCGCGCCGATCCATATCCTCGTGATCCCGCGGGGGCCTTACGCATCGTGGGACGATTTCTCCGCGCGGGCGTCGGACGCCGAGATCGCCGGTTTCGTCCGCGCGGTCGGCCAGGTCGCGCGCGACAATGACCTGGTCGCACCCGGCTATCGCCTGCTCGCCAATACCGGCGGCCATGGCGGGCAGGAGGTGGCGCACCTGCACGTTCATCTGTTCGGCGGCCGTCCGCTGGGGCCGATGCTCGCCGGCTAGCGCTTACCGCACGGCTATTGCGCTGGCGTCACAAGCCGTTAGGCTCCCCCTCCCATAAGCATAGGCGCAACGGCGCCTCTTAGGGGAATCTGCATGATCTTCGATCGCGTCAAACCGCTCGACGCCATTTTGCTCACCGCCGAGAAGAAGGGATTGCACCGCACGCTCGGCGGTTTCCAGCTCACCATGCTCGGGGTCGGCGCCGTTATCGGCACCGGCATCTTCGTGCTGACGTCCGAGGCCGCGCAGAAGGCTGGGCCAGGGATGATGATCAGCTTCATCATCGCGGGCTTTGTCTGCGCGGTGGCGGCGCTTTGCTATTCCGAATTGGCCTCGATGGTCCCCGTGGCTGGTTCCGCCTACACATACACCTATGCGGTGGTGGGCGAAATTCTCGCCTGGATGGTCGGTTGGGCATTGATCCTGGAATATGCGGTCGGCGCATCAGCGGTCGCGGTCGGCTGGTCCGGCTATTTCGTGGGGCTGGTGAAAAGCAGCTTTGGCATCATCATTCCACCGGCGCTTACGGTCGGTCCGCTCGAAGGCGGGTTCATAAATCTTCCCGCGATCGTTATCTCGGTGCTCGTAACCTGGCTGCTGATCATCGGCACGACCGAGAGCGCGCGCGTTAATGCGGTTCTCGTGTCGATCAAAGTCGCGGCACTCACGCTGTTTATCGCGATGACGCTGCCCGTCATGAAGATGGAGGAGTTCCACCCCTTCATCCCGAACGGCTGGGGCACGATCGGCGTGGTCGGTGCAGCCTCCTCTATCTTCTTTGCCTATGTCGGCTTCGATGCGGTTTCGACAGCCGCCGAGGAAACCCGCAATCCGCAACGCAACGTGCCGATTGGGCTGATCGGATCGCTGCTGATCTGTACGCTGTTTTATCTGCTGGTATCGGCCGGCGCGATCGGCGCGATCGGCGCTCAACCCGTCGCCGGACTCCACGGCGAGATTCTCGCGCCGGGCTCGCCCGAGCTCGCCGCCCGCTGTGCGTCCATAGTTGCGAGCGGTTTCAGCGAACCATTGACCTGCAGCCACGAGGCGCTGGCACATGTGCTGCGCAGTATCGGCTGGGTGAAGCTAGGTAACCTGCTCGGCCTTGCCGCGTTTCTCGCTCTGCCCTCGGTCGTCCTGATGATGATGTTCGGGCAAACCCGCGTGTTCTTCGTGATGGCACGCGACGGCCTTCTTCCGGCGAAACTGGCGAGCGTCCATCCCAAATACAGGACTCCTCACATTGTGACGGCGTTCACCGGCATTGTCGTGACGATCGCGGCGGCGTTCCTACCAGTTGGCAGGCTTGCCGATTACTCCAACGCCGGCACGCTGTTCGCGTTCGCGATGGTGGCAGTCTCTGTCATGGTGCTGCGCAAGACCGACCCGGACCGCAGGAGGCCATTTCGTATGCCCGCCGTCTGGTTGGTAGCGCCGCTGGCGATCATCGGCTGCGTCGCGCTGTATTGGTATCTCGGACTGATCGCCAAGCTGGTGCTGTTCGGCTGGGGCGCGATCGGGCTGGTGGTGTATTTCGGATATAGCCGCTCGCGCAGCCATGTCGGCCGCGGCGTGGTCGATGTGCCCGAAGAGGAAGCCTATCACGGCACCGAACCGCCCCAGCCGGGCACGACCTGACGCGGTGAGCGTCGAACGGATCGACGTCGCCGGACAGGCTCAGCCGTCCGGCGACGAAGCGCTTTTTTTCCTGGACCAGAGCGAGGCGCTGCACCGCGCCTTCCGGCCGATCATCGGCCCGGATTATCGCGCGCATATGGCGGCGATGTTCGCCGAGGGCGCCGGGCTCGTCCAGTTGTTCGACCAGGGCGAGGTGCGCGCGCTGGCGGTATGGCGCGCGTTCCACACCACCTATTGCGGTTATCGGCTGGAGATAGACGATCTCGTCACCGACGAGACGCAGCGCTCCAAAGGCTATGGCGCGACGCTGCTGACTTTCGTCGAGGCGAAGGCGCGCGCGATGGGCTGCGACACGCTGACGCTCAATTCAGCGGTGCCGCGCGCCCGCGCGCATCGTTTCTATTTCCGCGAAGGCCTGCACATTGCGGGCTTCCACTTCTCGAAAGACCTGAAGGCTTAGCCCAGCCGCGCCTTGACCAGTTGGTCGAGCTTGGCCTCGGGCCGCGCGCCATAATGCGAGATCACCTCGGCGGCCGCGATCGCGCCCATATGCAGGCTGTCCTCGAGCGAACGCCCCTGCGCCTGCCCCGCGAGGAAACCCGCCGCGAACAGATCGCCCGCACCGGTCGTGTCGACGATCTTCTCGATCGGCTCGGCCGCGACCTGGGCGTACACGCCCTTCTGCACCGCGACCGCGCCATGGCTGCCGCGCGTGACGACCAGGGTCTCGACCTGTGCGGCGATCTCCTGCACCGCCGCGTCGAAATCGTCGCCGCCGGTCAGCGCCAGCAGCTCATTCTCGTTGGCGAACAGGATGTCGAACGCGCCCTCGGCGATCTGCTTGCGGAAATCGTCGCCATGGCGCGCGATGCAGAAGGTGTCGCTCAACGTGAAGGCGACCTTGCGGCCGGCCTCGTGCGCGATCCGGATGGCGGCCTGCATCGCCGCGCGCGGCTCCGCCGGATCCCACAGATAGCCTTCGAGATAGAGGATCCGGGCCGACGCGATCTGATCGCGGTCGATCGCGGCCTCGGGCAGGAATTGCGAGGCGCCGAGGAAGGTGTTCATCGTGCGCTGCGCGTCGGGCGTGACCAGGATCAGGCAGCGCGCGGTGCTCGGCTGGCCCGAACGGACCGCGGTATCGAACACCACGCCGTTGGCGCGGATGTCGTGCGCGAACACCTCGCCCAGCTGATCGTCGGCGACCTGGCCGATGAAGCCGCACTTGCAGCCGAGCATCGCCATGCCGGCGACGGTGTTGGCGGCCGATCCGCCGCTGATCTCGCGGCCCGGGCCCATGCGCGAATAGAGGCTGTCGCTGGTTTCTTCGTCCATCAGCCGCATCGATCCCTTGGCGACGCCTTCGGACGTGACGAACGCGTCGTCGGCCTGGGCGAGCACATCGACGATGGCATTGCCGATCGCGACAATGTCGAGCGTGGGTTCGGTCATGTTGGGGAAAATCTCCGGATATGTTGCCGAGCCGCCTAGGAGAGGTGGGCCTGACACGCAACCGCCGTTGATCTTCGCCCCTGCGGCTTGCTATCGGCACTGACCATGCAGCCAGCCCCCGAAACCTCCCGAGTCGCCACCGCCCGTGTTGCCTGCGATGGCGCGCGCGAAATTCCAGGCGGCGCCGCGCTCGGCCACCCGCGCGTCTATCTCGAGATCGACGAGAAGGGCTATGTCGATTGCGGCTATTGCGACCGCCGCTTCATCCTGGTCGGCGGGCCGGCCGACGCGGACGCCGCGCACTGACCGGTATCTAGCGGAAATCGGCCAAAAAGGTCCGATTCGGACTCTCCTTGCCGGGTTTACAATTCAGGCGTATTATCCCTCCGGTATTTGGGGGGCAGCATGAAGAAGATCTGGATCGCGCTCGCGGGGGTATCCTTGGCGTCGCTGGCCTGCTCGACGGCGCAAGCGGCATGGTTCTCGTTCGATCTGGTTCATTGGAACGGCATCGGATCGCCCCCGACCGATCCGGCCGCAGAGGATTATGTGCACCTCATCATCGACGATTCGATGGGCGGCGCGATCAGCAATAACGGAACCAGTACCGGTATCTGGAGCTACGGCCACGGCACCTATCTCGACTCCGGATATACCGACGTCGATATCGATCTCTACAACGACTATTGGGGCGGCGGCTTCACGATCACGCCTTTCACGGCCGATGGCGACGTGGACTATTACTGGATGATGGATATTCCGGGTCCGTCCGTTTTGGGCGGGGACGAGGACAATTATTACATCCAGCCGGGCGTCTATAATTACCATCTCGGCTTCCATAACTGGGCGCGCCTGACGATCGCCGAGACTGCGGCGCCCGAGGGTGTACCGGAGCCCGCCGCGTGGGCGATGATGCTCGGCGGTTTCGCCGCGATCGGCGCCGCCATGCGCCGTCGCCAGCGGACGACCGTCAGCTTCGGCTGAAGCCTGGCGGGAGCCAACGCCGTGCGGAGATTGTGCCCGTAACAATTAAGGCCTACCGCCCCCTCTCGTTGGGGGAAATTTCATGAAGAAGATCTGGGTCGCGCTCGCCGGAGCATCTCTGGCCGCGTTCGCCGCTACCGCCGCGCAAGCGACTATCTTCACCTTCGATATCAAATATTGGGAGGGCGGCGCCTCGACGCCGCCGGCCGATATTCCTTATGATCGTACCGCGCATTTCACGGTCGATGACGCATGGGGCGGCGAGAGCGGCAACGGCTTCTGGTCCTATGCCGATGGCCATATCTTCGACTTCCCGCTCTTCGACGGCGAGTCGTCCCACGCGAATATCGATTTCTACTATGATTGGGCCTACGGCGGACTCACCCTGGTCCCCTTCATCAACACCCCGGATGGGCTCGACGTCGATTTCAGCTACGAGCTCGATCCAATCGGCCCGGCCCTGTTCACCGACGATGACAATGGCAATCATCATCTGCAGGTCGGCACCTACACCTTGCTCTGGTGGGGCGGCGAACCCAGCGATGGGCAGTTCCTTGTCACGATCAGTTCGGACGCGGAAGGCGCAGTGCCCGAACTCGCCACCTGGGCGATGATGGTCGGCGGCTTCGGCGCGGTCGGTGCGACGATGCGCCGTCGCCGGCGGACGAGCGTCCGCTTCGGCTGAATCTGATTCCATCGACGAGGGATTGTCGGCGAGGACTGGGGTTACAGGTCGCGCGCCGCGACCTATATCCCCGCTATGACCATCCTCGCCGATCCCCGCCGCTTTCTCTACCGCGATCTCGATCCGGACACAGCGATCCGCCTGACCGGCGACGCCTTGCGCAATTGCGACGATGGCGAGCTCTACCTCCAATATATCGCGAGCGAGGCGTTCGGCTTCGACGACGGCCGGCTCAAGACCGCCGATTTCAACACGCAGGCCGGCTTCGGCCTGCGTGGCCTGTCGGGCGAGACTACCGCCTTCGCCCATGCCAACGAATTGAGCGAAGCCGCGATCATCCGCGCCGCCGAGACGATGACCCTGCTCGATCCGGCCAAGGAAGGCCGCGCGCCCGCGCCGCGCCGGACCAATGCCAAACTCTACACCGCCGACGATCCGCTCTCGGCGATCCCGTTCGCGCGCAAGGTCGCGCTCTGCCAGGAAGTCGACGCCGCCGCCCGTGCGCGTGACCCGAGGGTCCAGCAGGTCTCGGTCGGCCTGTCGGGATCGTGGAGCGTGGTCGAGATCGTGCGCCCCGACGGCTTCGTCGCGCACGACGTGCGCCCGCTGGTGCGGCTCAACGTGTCGATCGTGGTCGAACAAAATGGCCGGCGCGAGACCGGCTTCTTCGGCCTCGGCGGGCGTTATCTCTATGACCGGCTGTTCGAGCCCGCGAGCTGGAACCGCGCGATCGACGAGGCGCTCAAGCAGGCGCTCGTCAATCTCGAAAGCATCGCTGCCCCTGCGGGCGAGATGACCGTTGTGTGCGGCCCCGGCTGGCCTGGCGTGCTGCTGCACGAAGCAGTCGGCCACGGCCTTGAGGGCGATTTCAACCGCAAGGGCACGTCGGCTTTTTCCGGCAGGATCGGCGAACGCGTCGCCGCGCCGGGCGTCACCGTCATCGACGACGGCGCCATGCACCAGCGCCG
>NZ_DATHFV010000022.1:0-18104 GCF_035317925.1 Sphingomonas sp. | reverse complement strand
CAGCTCGACGGCCAATCCGTTGGCCGGCGGTCTGTCGACGGCGCGCTATCGCTCGAACAGCATCCTGGCGAGCCTAGTGTACAACTTCGGCGAGAAGGCTCCGCCTCCCCCGCCGCCTCCGCCTCCGCCGCCGCCGCCTCCTCCGCCCCCGCCGCCTCCGCCGCCGCCTCCGCCGCCGGCAGTGACGCCTGGGCCGTTCATCGTGTTCTTCGACTGGAACAAGTCGGATATCACGCCGGAGGCAGCTTCGATCCTCGACAATGCGGCGCAAGCCTACACGACCACGGGTTCTGCCCAGGTCATGCTGGCCGGCTATACCGACACGTCGGGTACCGCGAGCTACAACATGGGTCTCTCGCAGCGTCGTGCCGACGCGGTGAAGGCCTACCTGGCCGGCAAGGGCGTGCCTGATGCCGCACTCACCACCCAGGCGTTCGGCGAGACCAAGCTTCTCGTTCAGACCGCCGACGGTGTGCGCGAGCCGCAGAACCGCCGCGTGGAGATCACCTTCGGTCCGAATTCGGGTCAGTAAGGGAAGCCTTCACGGCAAAGAATTGGGGTCGGCCAGCAATGGCCGGCCCCTTTTCTTTTGTGCGGAAAACATCGCCCGGACCGGTTCCAGGTTGAGGACGGCCTAGATCAGCGGATAGCGGGCGACGGCCTCATAACTGGCGCCCTCGTGACCGAGCCGGCTTTCGAACAGGATGAAGGCGTCGATCGTCACCGGCGCGCTGGCGAGTCCGGCGATGCGGGCGAGGAAGGGCTCGACCGGCCCCGCCTGCCGCCCCAGCCGGGCGAGCGTGATATGCGGCGTGAAGGCCCGCGTGTCGGGTTCGACCCCCGCGCGGGTCAGCGCGCGGTCGATCCGGTCGTGCAACTGCTTCAGGGCCTCGTCCGGAGCGATCCCCGCCCACAGGCTATGGACATGGCCCTTATGGTCGAAGCTGCCCGCACCGCGAAGCGCGATCGCCGGGCGGGGATGATCGACCGCCGCAAGGCAGGCGGCGATATCGTCGGCCAAAGGCCGGTCGACCTCGCCGATAAAGCGCACCGTCAGATGCAGTTGATCGTCGCTCTGCCAGCGCGCGCCGGGTACGCCGCCCATCGCGTCCAGCAGCTGTTCGCGCGTGGCGCGCGGAGGGCGCAAGGCGACAAACAAGCGATGCATCAGAAGCCTTTAAATCGCATTGCGACCACCTGCGACCGCTTTCGCTTGAAAAGGGACGGGCGCACGACGATATTCACCCCGCGCCGATGTGGCGCATGAGGAGCTATTTAGAGATGGCAAATTGGTCCGACCCCTGGACGAATGGCGCTGCGACCGCTTCGGTCGGCACGCGGACCGCGTCCCATGATGCGGGTCTCAGGTCCTACATGCTTTCGGTCTACAACTACATGACGTCGGGCGTGTTGCTGACCGGCATCGTGTCCCTGCTGTTCGCCAAATGGCTGGGCGTCGACCAGGGCCCGCAGGTCGCGGCCGCGCATCTTGCGAGCCTCGGCCCGCTGCGCCTGGTGATCATGCTCGCGCCGCTCGGCTTCGTGATGGTGTTGAGCTTCGGCATCAACCGGCTGTCGACGGTCGCGGCGCAAGCCATGTTCTGGGCATTTGCCGCGGTGATGGGCCTGTCGCTGTCGACGATCTTCATCGTCTACACCTACGCGTCGGTTGCGCAGACCTTCTTCGCGTCGGCCGCGGCTTTCGCGGGCCTCAGCCTGTGGGGCTACACGACCAAGCGCAACCTGACCGGCATGGGCCAGTTCCTGATCATGGGCGTGGTCGGCATCCTCGTCGCGATGCTGATCAACATGTTCTTGCAATCGGGGCCGCTGGATCTGGTGATCAGCGTTTTGGGCGTGCTGCTGTTCGCGGGCCTTACCGCCTACGACACGCAGAAGATCAAGAGCATGTACTTCGCGGTGCAGGGCTCGGAGTTCGCCGCCAAGTCGGTCGTGATGGGCGCGCTGACGCTCTATCTCGACTTCATCAACATGTTCATGTTCCTGCTGCGCTTCATGGGCAACCGCCGCTAAGCGCAACGGACGAGACCAAAAAAGGAAGGCCCCGCTTCGGCGGGGCCTTTTTTTGTGGCAGGACCGGCGCGATGAACCCCGATCAGGCACATTTCCTCGGCGTGGATTTCGACCGGCGCGACATGGCCGCGACCGAGGCCTGGCTGGCCGACCGTCCGGCGGACGCGCCGTTCGCCTTCGTCATCACCCCCAATGTCGACCATGTGGTGAAGCTGGATCGGGCACCGCGCGACGCCGAGATCCGTACGGCCTATGCTTTGGCCGCTCTGCGCCTGTGCGACAGCCGGATCGTGGCCACGCTGGCGCGGACGCGCGGGGTCGACCTGCCGGTGGTGCCGGGCAGCGACCTGACGGCGTACCTCTTCCAGCAGATCGCGAAGCCGGGCGACCGCATCTGCCTGATCGGCGGCGATGCGCCGATGCTGGCCGAATTGCGCGCGCTTCGCCCCGATCTCGATATCGTCCAGCATATCCCACCGATGGGGATGCTGAAGAATCCCGCAGCGATGACGGCGGCAGCGGCGTTCGTGCGCAACGCCAAAGCGCGCTTCACCCTGCTCGCGGTGGCGATGCCGCAGCAGGAGATTTTGGCGCTGCGCGTCGCCCAGGCGGGTGGGGCGAGCGGCATCGGCCTGTGCATCGGCGCGTCGCTCGATTTCCTGACGGGGCGCAAGGCACGCGCGCCGTTGTGGATGCGCAGGGCCAGCCTCGAATGGCTTCACCGCCTTCTGTCCGAACCGAAACGGCTGTGGCGGCGCTATCTGATCGAAGGGCCGCGCGTCTTCCTGCTGACGATGCGGTGGCGCCGGCCCTAAAGCCCGCGCGGCGGCCGCAGATGCGCGTCGAGGAAATCGACCGCCTGCTGCCATGCGGCGGCATAGGCCGCCTTGTCCTCGGTCGCCGCGAGCGCCGGCAGGCGCAGGATCGGGACCGCGCCGTCCGCCATTCCAGGCTCCGTGTTGCCGAAGGCGACGCCGCAGGTGAGTAATGTGCCCGGCGCGGCGGCGATCCGTTCCACCAGCGCGCCGCCCCAGCCGAGGCCGATCGCGGCGACCTTGCCGGTGGCGTAGGCGTTGGTCGCGAGCCAGCGCACCGTCGCCACGCCTTCGTCGAGCGAGGCGAGTGCCTTGGGCGCGCAGGCGACATAGCCCGCCAGCGCGAGCGCGTCGGTCAGCCCGAGCGCGAATTGATCCGCGCCGCCGGTATCGTGCACGACCAGCACCGCCGGCTGGGGCCCGTGCGCTTTGGCGGGGACCGCCATATAGCCGTGCAGTTCATAGCCGGGGCCGGGCCAGTGGATCGCGCCGATCTTGGGCGGCGGCGGGGGCTTGGCGGCGTGCGCGGGGAAGGCCGCGAAGGCGAAGGTCCCGGCGACGAAAGCGCGCCGGTCGGGCACCTTCAGAAGCTCATCTCGTCATAGATGCGCGAAATGTCGCCACCCCATTCGCCATTGTATCGATCGAGCAGGCGCTGAGCCGGAACCTTGCCGCTGGCGACGATCTCGCGCAGCGGATCGAGGAAGCCCGTCTCGTCGTCGCCAGATCCGTTGAAGCGCTTGCGCGCCGCCAGGCCCTTGTGGGCGATATCGAGGATCTGGGTGCCCAATTGCTGGAAAGTCCGCCCGCGCGGGCCTTTCGCGGCCAGGCCGAGCTTCGGAACCTCGTCACGGATGCGGTGATGATCCTCGATCGTCCAATGCTTGACCTCGTCCCACGCCGCGTCCAGCGCGTCGTCGTCATACAGCAGGCCGACCCAGAAAGCGGGCAGCGCGCAAATCTTGTTCCACGGGCCGCCATCGGCGCCGCGCATCTCGAGGAAGCTCTTCAGCCGCACCTCGGGGAAGGCAGTCGAAAGATGGTCGACCCAGTCGGCGATGCGCGGCTTTTCGCCCGGCAGGACCGGCAATTTGCCGTCGAGGAAATCGCGGAACGACAGGCCGGACGCATCGATATAGCCGCCGTTACGGAAGGCGAAGTACATCGGTACGTCGAGCATGTAGTCGGCGTAGCGTTCGTAACCGAAGCCATCCTCGAACACGAACGGCAGCATGCCGGTGCGGTACGGATCGGTGTCGGTCCAGATATGGCTGCGATAGGAGAGATAGCCGTTGGGCTTGCCCTCGGTGAAGGGCGAGTTGGCGAAAAGCGCGGTCGCGAGCGGTTGCAGCGCGAGGCTGACGCGGAACTTCTTCACCATGTCGGCCTCGCTCGCATAATCGAGGTTGGTCTGGATGGTGCAGGTGCGCAGCATCATGTCGAGCCCGAGCTGGCCGACGCGCGGCATGTGCCGCAGCATGATCTCATAGCGGCCCTTGGGCATGATCGGCAGTTCGGCGCGGGTCTTGTCCGGCCAGAAGCCGAGGCCGAGAAAGCCCATGCCGAGCTTCTCGCCGATTTCCTTGACCTGGTGCAGATGGCGGCCGGTTTCGGCGCAGGTCTCGTGGAGATTGTCGAGCGGCGCGCCCGACAATTCGAACTGGCCGGCCGGCTCGAGACTGACATTGCCGTCCGGTCCGGCGAGCGCGATGATATTCTCGCCCTCATAGACCGGTTCCCACCCGAACTTGGTGAGGCCGATCATCAGCGCGTGGATGCCGCCCTTTTCCTCGTAGGAGGGAGCATGGTGGTCGCCGACCGCATAGACGAACTTTTCATGCTCGGTGCCGATGCGCCAGGCGCTCTTCGGCTTTTCGCCTTTGGAGAACACGCCGATCATATCGGCACGGCTCTCGATCAGCGGGTCGGGGCCGGCCTCTGCCGTACGCGTCGTCATCGCGGCGCACATAATCATACCGATCGGTTAGCGCCAGTCTCCGGCCAGGCACATCCACGCGGAAATCGCGGCGGCGGCGGCAGTCTCGGCCCGAAGGATGCGCGGTCCCAGCGATACGGCGACCGCGCCCGCGGTGGCGCGGATCATTTCGCGCTCCTCGGTCGTGAACCCGCCTTCGGGTCCGATCAGGATCGCGGTCGGCCCCGATTTCGCAATTTCGATCAAGGGCGCGCCGCCACTTTCGTCGGCGAAGATCAAAGTCCGGGTCTGATCCCAGCCCTTGAGCAGAGCAGGCAATTTCACCGGTTCGGCCAGTTCGGGGAGCGCGGTGCGGTCGCATTGCTCGGCGGCTTCGATCGCATTGGCACGCAGCCGATCGAGATTGAGCCGGTCGACGATCGTGCGCTGGGTGATGACGGGCTGGAGACGTGCGGCGCCCAGTTCGGTCGCTTTTTCGACCAGCCAGTCGATCGGGCCTTTCTTGATCGGCGCGAACAGCAGCCACAGATCGGGCACCGCCTCGCGTTCGCGCAGTTTCGACGTTAGCTTGAGCGTGACGCTGCGCTTGGCCGTCTCGATGACTTCGGCGAGCCATTCGCCGGTGCGATCGTCGAACAGCCGCACCGGATCGCCGGTCTTCAGCCGCATGACGTTGCCGAGATAATTGGCCTGCGCGCCGTCGAGCGGCAGGATCATCCCTTCGCCGAGCCCCTGGTCGACGAACAGGCGCGGCGTGCTTGCGGGTGGCCAGGCGGGGGTGGCGGGCATGGCCCGCTTATACCGGTCCGTCACCCCAGCGAAAGCTGGGGTCTCTGGAGATCAAGCGCTCGTCTCATGAGATGCCAGCTTTCGCTGGCATGACGGGCTTGGCTTACTGCTGCGGGGGCTGGCCGCCGCCGGCTGCGGCGCGCGCGGCCTGGCGTTCGTCCGGGGTGAGGATGCCGTCGTGATTGGCGTCGGCGGCGTCGAACGCGGCGTCGGCGTGCGCCTTGGCCTCTGCCGACGTGACCTTGCCGTCATGGTTGGCGTCGGATTCGGTGAACATCTTGGTGACGCGGCCGGTCATGCGCGGATTGTCGCCCATCAGCTTGGTGAAGGCGTCGATTTCGCTCTGATCGATCGAGCCGTCATGATTGGTGTCGAGCTGATCGAAGATCATCTGCGCGCGCTGTTCGGCGTCGGCTTTGGTTTGGGACTGGCCACCATTGCCGCGCGGGCCGCCGCCGGCATCCTGGGCGTAAGCGGGGGTGACGATCAGCAAAGGCAGTGCGGCGATCAGCAGACGATTCATGGGCTTATCCTCAAGAAAAGGCGTCGCGCCTGTAGGGCGGCGCGGTGGAACAGCGGATGAACGGCTTGCCGCCCGGCCGATGCTTGGGCAGGACGGACCCGTGAGCGCGCCGACCGACATCGTTCCCGACAGCGAGCATCGCGGATTGCTCGGCCTGCTCCCGCAGCGTGCGCGCGATCTGATCCAGCTGGCGCGGTTCGACCGGCCGATCGGGGCATGGCTGCTTTACTGGCCGGGGGCATGGGCGATCGCGCTGAGCGGCCAGGCTTTTACGCGCTGGGATCTGCTCTTGTGGTTCTTCCTCGGCGCGGTGGCGATGCGCGGCGCGGGCTGCGTCTATAACGACATTGTCGACCGCGACCTCGACCGGAGAGTGGCGCGCACGCGCGAACGGCCGGTCGCGAGCGGGCGGGTCTCGCTGAAGCTCGCCTGGACGTGGCTGGTGACGCTCTGCCTGATCGGGCTGGTGGTGCTGATCCAGCTCAACCTCACCGCCGCGATCCTGGCGCTGGCGAGCCTCGCCCCGGTGGCGGCCTATCCCTTCATGAAGCGCATCACCTGGTGGCCGCAGGCGTGGCTGGGGATCGTCTTTTCCTGGGCGGGGCTGGTCGGCTGGCCGGCGGCATCTGGCCGGATCGAGCCGGCGATGCTGTTCCTCTATGCCGGGTCGATCGCCTGGGTGATCGGTTACGACACGATCTACGCGCTGCAGGATGTCGAGGACGACGCGCTCGCCGGGGTCAAATCCTCGGCGCGGGCGCTGGGCGAACGGGCGCAGGTCGGTATCGCGATTTTTTATCTCGCCGCCTTGCTCCTGTGGGGCGTGGTGATCTGGCGCGTGCGGCCGGAAGCGCTGGCGTTGGTCGCCTTGCTTCCGGTCGCAGGCCATTTGCTGTGGCAGGTGGCAGGCCTGAAGCGGGAGGATGGCGCCGACGCACTGATGCGCTTCCGATCCAACCGCTTCGCCGGCCTGCTGATGTTCCTCGGCTGCCTGGTGGTGGGCACCGCCTCCTAGGCGGCGAGCCGCTCGATCACGCCGGTCGCGCCGTCGATCGCCTGGGTCCGCTGGTCGGGGCCCATCGCGACGCCCTCGGCGAGGACGAACTCGGGCGTGATGCCGATGAAGCCGAAGGCCGCCTTCAAATAGGTCTCGGCATGTTCGAACGCCGCCACGGGCGAACCCGCGCCATACAGACCGCCGCGCGACAGAGCGACGATCAGGCGCTTGTCGCCGGCGAGGCCCTGGGGACCCTCGGGGCCGTAGGAAAAAGTCTCGCCCGCGATGAAGATGCGGTCGAGCCACGCCTTGAGCTGGCTCGGCAGCGTGAAATTATACATCGGCACGCCGATCACGACCGTATCGCTGGCGAGGAACTGGTCGAGCAGGGCGCGGCTCTCGGGCGAGGCGGCGGGGAGGTGGCCGAGCGTGAGATGCTCGATCGGTTCGGCGACCAGGTCGCGGTAGCTGACTTCCAGCGACGGATCGGCGGCGCGCAGCTTGCCGACGATCGCGGCTGAAAGCTGGCGGCTGACCGAGTTGTCGCCGGTGATGCTTGAATCCAGGTGAAGCAGTTTCATATTAATAGCCTTTCCGGTATCAGTTTGTTACCGGGGCACCATATGTAACCATGCATTTGGGCCTACAAGGAGGCACTATTTTGTCACCTGAGAACATCGATGTGACCTTGGCGCAATGCCCGACCGAGCCGTTGGGGCCGCAGCATATACGCTGCCGCAGCATCACGCCGATCCTGCAGCGGATCGGCGACAAATGGAGCATCCTGATCGTGATGATGCTCGCGCACGGCCCGCGCCGCTTCAACGAATTGAAGCGGTTGGTGGACGGCATCTCGCAGCGCATGCTGACGCTCAATCTGCGCGGGCTGGAGCGCGAGGGGCTGATCAGCCGCAAGATCTTCCCGACGATCCCGCCCAAGGTGGAATATGCGCTCACCGACCTCGGCAAGTCGCTCTGTATGCACGTTATCGCGCTTGGCCGATGGGCCGAGGAGAATTACGACGCGATCGACGCCGCGCGGCAGGCATTCGATGCGCGCAACGAGGCGGATGATCCGCTTTCGTTTGCCGATCTTCCTGCCTAAGGGCAGACCGATGTTCTCCGTCCCCGATGCCGAAACCAAGGTCGCCGATCTGGTCGCCGCCGCCAAGCGCGCGGGGGCCGATGCCGCCGACGCTTTCTATTATCGCAACGCCTCGACCGAGGTGCAGGTGCGCCTCGGCGCGCTCGAGGATGTCGGTCGGTCCGACGGCGAGGAGATCGGCCTCAGGCTATTCGTCGGCAAGAGATCGGCGAGCGTGTCTTCGTCGGACCTGTCGAAGGATGCGCTGACCGCTTTGGTCGACCGTGCCGCGGCGATGGCGCGCGAAGCGCCCGAGGATGATTATGCCGGCCTCGCGCCCGCCGACCGCCTGCTCAAGGGCGAGGCGATCGCGATCGATGGCGACGATGGCGCCGATCCGTCGCCCGCGTCGCTGCGCGAGCGCGCATTGGCCGCCGAGGATGCGGCGCGCGCCGTGGCCGGCGTCACCAACAGCGAAGGCGCGGGCGCGAGCGCGGGCCGGACGTTGACCGCGCTCGCCACCTCGACCGGCTTCGCGCGCGGCTTCCTGACCTCGGGTTATGGCTGTTCGGCGAGCGTGATCGCGGGCGAGGGCTCGGGCATGCAGCGCGATTATGCCTATCATTCGACCCGGCATCTCGCCGACCTCGAAGGCGCGGAAGAGATCGGCGCGCGCGCGGGCAAGCGCGCGGTCCAGCGGGTCAATCCGGGCAAGCTTTCCTCCGGCCCGATGCCGGTGGTGTTCGATCCGCGCGTCGGATCGAGCCTGATCGGTCATCTCGCCGGCGCGATCACGGGCGCGGCGATCGCGCGCAAGACCAGCTTCCTGCTGGGCAAGCGCGGCGAGCGGATCTTCGCGCACGGCATCACCATCCGCGACGATCCGCACCGCCTGCGCGGCCTGCGCAGCCGCGCGTTCGACGGCGAAGGCCTGCCGACCCTGCCGATGAACATCGTCGCCGACGGCGTGCTCCAGACCTGGCTGCTCGACAGTGCCTCGGCGCGGCAATTGGGCGAGGCCCCGACCGGCCACGCCTCGCGCGGCGGCAGTGGCGCGCCCGGCGCGGGGACGAGCAACCTGTTCCTCGAAGCGGGCACGCTGTCAGTCGCGGATCTGGCCGGCGACATCAAACTGGGCGTGTTCGTGACCGAGCTGATCGGTCAGGGCGTCAATGGCATCACCGGCGACTACAGCCGAGGCGCGTCGGGATTCGTGATCCGCGACGGGCAATTGGCCGAGCCGGTCGCGGAGATCACCATCGCCGGCAATCTGACCGATATGTTCCTCCATCTGACGCCCGCCGACGACTTGATATTCCGCCGCGCGATGGACGTGCCGACGTTGCGCATCGACGGCATGACGATCGCCGGTGCCTGAAGCGCTGATCGATCGGGTCGCGGCGGCTGCCGCGGAGGCGGGCAAGCTCGCGCTCGATCGCTGGGAAACGGACTTCCGCCGCTGGGAGAAGGCGCCCGGCAGCCCGGTGTGCGAGGTGGATCTCGCGGTCGACGAACTGCTCAAGCTGCGCCTGAAAGAGATCGATCCCGCAGCCGGCTGGTTGTCGGAGGAGACCGCCGACAATGATGCGCGGCTCGGCCTGTCGCGGGTATGGGTGGTCGATCCGATCGACGGCACGCGCGATTATCTGCGCGGCCGGCCCGGCTGGTGCATATCGGTCGCTTTAGTCGAGGATCATCAGGTGGTGCTGGGCGTGCTCGATGCCCCGGCGCGCGGTGAGCAGTGGCGCGCGGTCGCCGGCGGCGGCGCGACCCGCAATGGCCTGGTGCTGCGCGCGTCGATGCGGACCGCGCTGCCGGGTGCGCGCGTGCCCGCCGACACTTTGCCCAAGATCGATGAGGATCTGATCGCGGTGCCGCGCGCCAATTCGATCGCGCTGCGCATCGCGATGGTCGCCGCCGACAAGGCCGATCTGTGCGCGTCGTTGCGCTGGGGCAACGAATGGGACCTCGCCGCCGCCGCCTTGATCGCCGAGGAAGCGGGCGCGACCGTCACCGACGCGCTCGGCGTGCCGATCCGTTATAACGGCAGCGCGGCGGAGGCGTTCGGCGTGCTGGCTAGCGCGCCGGCGATCCATACCGCCGCCGTCGCGCGGCTGGCCGAGCGGGCCAGCGCGGCGAGCATCCAGCCGCGATAAAGCGAACTTGCTGCGGCGCAGCATTCCTTCAGTTCGCTTTTGATGTTTTTTGCGTTTTTCGGACCATCTCCCCTTAGGGAGAAGCCTATTGTGCGGCGCGGCGCGAAATACCCAGTCGCGGCAGGTCGATCGCCGGGCAGCGGTCCATCACCACCTTCAGACCTGCCGCCTCGGCGCGGGCGGCAGCCTCATGGTTTATCACGCCGATCTGCAGCCACACCGATTTGGCGCCGGCGGCGATGGCTTCGTCGACGGCCTCGCCCGCCGCGATCGGACGGCGGAAGATGTCGACCATGTCGATCGGCTCGCCGATTTGGGCAAGCTCGCGCCAGACATATTCGCCATGGACATGCTCGCCCGTGATCTGCGGGTTCACGGGCAGGACGCGATAGCCCCAATCCTGCAGTACCCGCATGACATTGTAGCTCGGCTGGTCGGGCCGGTCCGACGCGCCGATCAAGGCGATCGTGCGCGTCTCGGACAGAAGCTGAGCGATATCGGCGTCGGTGGTCAGGGGCATGAGGCTATAACCGCCCTAGACCTTGATCGTTTCAGGCTCGTTGCCTGAAGCGTGAATCGAGGTCTCAACAAATCCGCCTATCGGTTCAGCCGGGCGGCGACTTCGCGCGCGACCGCCGCGAACGGGGCGGGATCGGGCGTGCCCGCGTCGGACGCCTTGCGGATGTCGATCGCGAGCGGAATGCGGCCGAGGAAGGGCAGGCCGAGCCGTGCCGCTTCGGCCTCGGTGCCGCCATTGCCGAACGGATCGGAGATTTCGCCGCAACTGGGACATTGATAGCCCGCCATATTCTCGACCAGGCCGATGATCGGCACGCCCGCCTTGTTGAACAGGTCGATCGCGCGCTCGGCGTCGATTAGCGCCAGGTCCTGCGGGGTCGAGACGATCACCGCGCCGGCAGGCTTGTGCTTCTGGATCATCGACAATTGCACGTCGCCGGTGCCGGGCGGCATGTCGACGATCAGGATTTCGGCTCCGCCCCAATGCGCATCGACCAGTTGATCGAGCGCCTTGCCCGCCATCGGTCCGCGCCACGCCACCGCCTGGCCGGGCGCGACCAGCTGGCCGAGCGACAGCATCGGCACGCCGGATTTGGTCAGGACCGGCACCAGCTTGCCGTCATGCGCTTCGGGCTTCACGTCCGCGTCGAGCAGGCGCGGCTGGGACGGACCGTAAATATCGGCATCGACCAGTCCGACTTTCATCCCCATCCGCATCAACGCGATGGCGAGGTTGGCGGCGACGGTCGATTTGCCGACCCCGCCCTTGCCGCTCGCGACCGCGATCAGGCGCGGGCCGGCGGCGCGTTCAGCGGTGAGCAAGATGCGGACATTCTCGACCCCTGGCACTGCCGAAAGGGCGGCGCGCGCCTGTTGCTCGACCGCGTCGCGCTCGACGGCGTCGAGGCCGCCGACCTCGATCATCGCGTCGACCGTGCCGCCCGCCTGACGCGGCGCCGCCGCGCGGCCGGAGGCAACCAGCCCCACGCCGGTCGAGGGGTCGATCACGCGGTCGAGTGCGGTGGAAAGGACGTCGGATCCAGCCATGCGCGGGCCCTTAAGCCCTCATGTCGGCGAGGGCACTGTTTTTCCGACCCGCCGCCATTATAAGGGCTCCCATGCAAGACGATGTACCGGGTGCGGTGCTGAGCGAAGGCGGCCCCTGGGGCGGCGGTTCGGACGGCGGCGAAGGCGACAAAAGCAACAAGCCCTGGGCGAAACCACGCCCGGGCGGGGCCGGCCCATCCGCGCTCGACGCGCTGATCCAGCGCGGACGCGCGCGCTTCGGCGGTGGCGGCGATGGCGGGGGCTTCCACGCACCGCATCTGGGCGGCCTGTGGCAATGGGGCTTGGTCGTGCTGTTGCTGTTGTGGATCGCGATCACCAGCACCCACACGATCGGCCCGCAGGAACGCGGCGTGGTCACGCGCTTCGGCAAATATGTCGGTACGCTGGATCCGGGCCTCGGCTGGACCCTGCCTGCGCCGATCGAGCTCGTCACCAAGGTCGATGTCGACAATATCCACGTGATCGATATCGATACCGGATCGTCGGACGGAACGACCGGCCAGAATCTGGTGCTGACCGGTGACAGGAACCTTATCGACCTCGCTTATTCGGTGCGGTGGAGCAAGCGCGACCCCGAACTCTATCTGTTCGAGTTGCAGGATCCGGAAGGCACGATCAAGGAAGTGGCCGAAAGCGCGATGCGCGAGGCGATCGCGCGCGTGACGCTGGATCAGGCGATCGGATCGCAGCGCAGCCAGATCGAACAGGCGGTCGCGTTGCGCGCGCAAGAATTGCTCGATTCTTACCATGCCGGTGTCGTCATCCAGGGCGTCGCGATCAAGCAGGCCGATCCGCCGAGCGAAGTGGTCGACGCGTTCAAGGAAGTGTCGGCCGCGCAGCAGCTCGCGCAATCCTACAAGAACCAGGCCAACGCCTATGCGACCCAGGTCGTCGCCAAGGCGGAGGGCGAGGCGACCGCGTTCGATGCGGTCTATGCCCAATATAAGCTCAACCCCGAGGTTACGCGGCGGCGCATGTATTACGAGACGATGGAACGGGTGCTGGCCAAGACCGACAAGACGATCATCGAGCCGCGCAACGTGGTGCCTTATCTGGCACCGCCCGCCGCCAAGCCGCAGGAGCCCGCCAAGTGAGCGCGATCGACTGGATCCGCCGCAATCCCGTGCTGTGGCTGGGGGTGGCGCTGGTGGCGATCGCGGTCGCGCTGAGCAGCTTCGCGATCGTGCCCGAGACCAAGCAGGCGGTGGTGATTCGCTTCGGCGTGCCACGCCGGATCATGAACGCGTACAATCCCAAAGAGGATTTCGGGCACACTGGGGCAGGCCTTGCCGCCAAGTGGCCGTTCGTCGAGCAGCTCGTCTGGGTCGACAAGCGCGTGCTCGATTTCGACATGCCGCGCCAATCGGTGTTGTCGACCGACCAATTCCGGCTCGAGGTTGATGCCTTCGCGCGGTATCGGATCGTCAATCCGGTGCGGATGTATGTCACCGCGCAGAGCGAACGCCGGGTGGGCGACGCCTTGAAACCGATCCTCGGCTCAGCCTTGCGCAACGAGCTCGGCAAGCGGCCCTTTGCCGCATTGCTGACGCCCGAACGCGATGTCGTGATGGGCAATATCCGCAACGCGCTCGCCAAGGTTGCCGCGCAATATGGTGCGGAGATCGTCGACGTGCGGATCAAGCGCGCCGATCTGCCCGACGGCACGCCGCTTGAGAGCGCCTTCACCAGCATGCGCACGGCGCGCCAGCAACAGGCTTTGACGATCCAGGCCGAAGGCAAGCGCGAGGCGCAGGTTATCCAGGGCAATGCCGATGCGAATGCCGCCCAGATCTATTCGGCCAGCTTCGGCAAGGACCCCGCTTTCTATGATTTCTACCGGGCGATGCAGTCCTACAAGGTGACGTTCGGCACGGATGACCCCTCGCCGCGCGGCGCCGCCACGATCCTGTTGTCGCCCGACAATGATTATCTGCGGCAGTTCATGGGTAAGAAGTAAGCAGCGGCGGTGTCGTCCACGCCATTCAATTTGCATTCAGCCGTGGAGCAACACAGTTCGTCGTCCGTTCCCGGATAATGGGGGTCGATGGGTCAACCCCGCCCCCGAAAATCTCAGGAGAGTTACACAGTGCGCTATGCCTATGCCGTAACCGCCGCGATGCTGCTTGGCGGCGCCGCCGCGACCGTGGTGACGCAGTCGCCGCTGGGCGCGCAGGTCGCACAGAACGCGCCCTCGCAAATGGCCGCGGTCGCGCCGCGCGGCGCGCCGATGAGCTTCGCCGATCTGACCGAGAAATTGGCGCCGGCCGTGGTCAATATCTCGACCACCCAGAAGGTGCAGATCAACAAGCAGCAGAATCCGTTCGCGGGATCGCCGCTTGAGGATTTCTTCCGCCGGTTCGGCGGGCAGCAGGGCGGCGGTGGCGGCACCGACGATAACGGCCAGCCGGCGACGCGCGAAGCGGTGTCGCTCGGTTCCGGGTTCATCATCTCGGCCGACGGCTTTATCGTCACCAACAACCACGTCATTTCGGGCGTGCCGACCGATCAGGGCAAGGTCACCGTATCGTCGATCACGGTCACTTTGCCCGACCATAAGGAATATAAGGCGACCGTCGTCGGCAAGGATGCCGCGTCCGATCTCGCCGTGCTCAAGATCGACGCGAAGAATCTGCCGTTCGTGCAGTTTGCCGATTCGACCAAGACGCGCGTCGGCGATTGGGTGATCGCGATCGGCAATCCGTTCGCGCTGGGCGGCACGGTCACCGCCGGTATCGTCTCGGCGATCCATCGGTCGATCAGCTCCGGTCCTTATGACCGCTACATCCAGACCGACGCGGCGATCAACCAGGGCAATTCGGGCGGCCCGATGTTCGACCTCAACGGCAATGTGGTCGGCATCAACACCGCCATTTATTCGCCGTCGGGCGGCAATGTCGGTATCGGCTTCGCGATTCCCGCCGAGCAGGCCAAGCCGGTCGTGCTGCAGCTGATGAAGGGCGAGCGCATCCATCGCGGTTATCTGGGCGTCCAGATCCAGCCGATGTCGGACGATATCGCGCAATCGCTCAAGCTGCCCAAAGATCGTGGCGAGATCGTCGCGCATATCGAGCCCGGCCAGCCGGCGGCGCGCGCGGGCGTCCAGCAGGGCGACGTGATCGTCAAGATCAACGGCCAGGACGTCACGCCCGACAACACCTTGTCGTTCATAGTCGCCGGCCTGCCGGTCGGTTCCAAGGTGACGATCGACGTGATCCGCAACGGCAAGCCGGTAACCCTGACCGCCATGCTGGCCGAACGGCCGCCGGAAGATCAGCTCAACCCGGACGAACAGGACAATGACAATGACGGCGCGCCAGATACGGGCAGCCAGGCCGCCCCGAACGGCCTGCGGGCTTCGCTCGGCCTGTCGTTGCAGACGCTGACGCCGCAGATCGCGCAGCAGCTCGGCCTGACGGCGGGGACGCATGGCGTGGTCGTGACCGGTGTCGACGATTCGAGCGATGCGGGCTCCAAGGGCCTGCAGCCGCGCGACGTGATCCTGGCGATCGCGAACCGGTCGGTCACCAATGTCGCCGAAGCGGCCGCCGCGGTCGATGCCGCGAAGAAGGATGGCTCCAAGACAGTGCTGTTGCTGGTCCAGCGCGGCAATCGTCCGGCGACCTATCTGGGCGTCGATCTGACCGGCAAGTAAGCGAAGCGTCGCTCCGGCTCCGGCCGGGGCGGCGGCTTCAAGCCTTGCAGGCGTCCATGGCTTTCGGCTCGGGGCGCGGTCCTTCGGCCTTGTAGAGCGCGAGATAGCCGCCCGCCTGCGGCATCGTCTTGCGCTCGACCAAGGTGTAGCCGACCGTCTTGAATTCGCAGTCGAGCAGGGCCGGCGGGGTGCCGTGCGCCTGGGTCGGGCGGTCGGCATCGACCACCGCCACCATCCCGCCCGGCGCGAGCGAGGGGCGCAGGTTCCACAGGAATTCGTAGGGCTCTTCGATCTCATGGTACATGTGGACCATGAAGATGCGGTCGAAACTGCCCCCGGGCAGGCCCGGATCGGCGGGCCGGCCGAGCTTGACCGAGACATTGTCGAGCCGGTCGCGGTAGACGCGGTCCGCCAGCCGATCGTGGAACAGGCGGACGATGTCCTCGGCCAGCACACGACCCTTGGGCCCGACGCGGGCGGACAGGCGGATCGTATAATAACCTTCGCCCGCGCCGATATCGGCGACGGTCATACCCGATTTGACGTCGGCAGCGTGCATCACCGCTTCGGCCTCGCCCCTGCGGTCGCGGTCGGGCTCGTTTGACCAGCTGCCTGAAACCGTCTTGGCGACTGGGCGCGCGGCTTGAGGGAAGCCGTCGGTGGTGCGCGGTTCGTCCGACGCGCGGCTGCAGCCCGCGAGAAGCAAAGCCAGCGCTATCGCCCGGCCTCTCAATCCACGTCCTCCACCTCGACCGTCTCGCCGGTGACGCGCTGGGACAGCGCCGCCGCCATGAACTTGTCGAGATCGCCGTCGAGCACGTCGCTCGGCGCGGTCGAAGTCGCGCCGGTGCGCAGATCCTTCACCAGCTGATAGGGCTGGAGCACGTAGGAGCGGATCTGGTGGCCCCAGCCGATATCGGTCTTGCCGGCATTGGTGGCATTCGCCTCTTCCTCGCGCTTGCGCAACTCCGCCTCGTACATCCGCGCCTTGAGCTGCTTCATCGCCTCGGCCTTGTTCTTGTGCTGCGAACGCTGGTTCTGGCACTGGACGACGATGTTGGTCGGGATATGCGTGATGCGCACCGCCGAATCGGTGGTGTTGATATGCTGCCCGCCCGCGCCCGACGCGCGATAGGTGTCGATGCGCAGGTCGCTGTCGTTGATGACGATGTCGATATCGTCGTCGACCTCAGGATAGACCCACACGCTGGCGAAGCTAGTGTGGCGGCGCGCGGCGCTGTCATAGGGGCTGATGCGGACCAGGCGGTGCACGCCGCTCTCGGTCTTGGCATAACCATAGGCGTTCTCGCCCTTGATCAGCAAAGTCGCGGACTTGATCCCCGCCTGTTCGCCGGCATGATGATCGATCAGTTCGACCTTCATGCCATGGCGTTCGGCCCAGCGCGTATACATGCGCTGGAGCATGCCCGCCCAATCCTGGCTTTCGGTGCCGCCGGCGCCGGCATTGACCTCGACGTAGCTGTTGTTGGCGTCGGCCTCGCCCGCGAGCAGGGCCATGACCTTGTCGTGGTCGGCGCGTTCGGCGAGCTCGGCGAGCGACTTCACACCGTCGTCGACGAGCGCGTCGTCGCCCTCGCCTTCGGCCATGTCCATCAATTCGACCGTGTCGTCGCGCTCCCGTTCGATCGAACGGACCGCGTTGATCGATTCCTCCAGCCGGCGGCGTTCCTGCATCACGCTCTGCGCCTGCTTGGGATCGTCCCACAATTTGGGGTCTTCGACGCGATTGTTGAGCTCGTCGAGGCGCCGCACCGCGCGATCCCAATCGATGAAACGGCGGACCAGGGCCATCGCGGCGTCGATCTGGTCGATATGGGCTTGCGCTTCAGCGCGCATGAATAGTCTCCGGTAAACTGTCAGGCCCACGGGCTAGCGGGCTCGGGTCCGGCGACAATGCCGGGCAGGGATAGTCCCTAGTTAGTAAATCCCACCCTGCTGCTGCAAGAAGTCGCTGTCATTGCGCACCGCCTTGGCCTGCGCCTTGGGCGCCGCCGCCGCGGCCAGCTCCTGCCTTGTGGCGGCGCGGCGGGGTTCGCTTTCGGGCTTGAACGCTTCCCAGATGATCGCGCTCTTGGGATCATTGTCGTCGGGCCAGCCGTCGAACACCTTCTTGCCCGACCGCCGGTCGATCCGCACCAGGCGGATGCCGGGCGGGGCACGGAACGGCACAACCGGCATGTCCTTCATCGCTATTGCCGCGAACTGGCGGAAGATCGGGGCGGCGAGTGTGCCGCCTTGGGCGTAGCCGCCCATCGGGCGCGGCCGATCGAAGCCCATATAGACGCCGCCGACTAGATCGGGCGATCCGCCGACGAACCAGACGTTGGTCGGCCCGGTATTGGTGCCGGTCTTGCCGAACAAGGGCCGGTTGAGGTCGCGCAGCACGGTCGCGGTGCCGCGCTGGATCACGCCCTCCATGATGTGGACCATCTGATAGGCGGTCATCGGATCGAGCACCTGGGCCGAGCGGATGCGCGGGCGCGGCATCGCGCCGCCGTTCCAGTCCCGCG
>NZ_DATHFV010000021.1:0-26831 GCF_035317925.1 Sphingomonas sp. | reverse complement strand
CGCGAAGTCTGCGCGCGATTGGCCATCCTCGTCGTAAAGCCCGGTCTCGAAGGTCGCGAGCAAGGAGCCGCCGCTCGTGGCGAACGCCCGCACCGCCGCCGCCTGCACGTCGCTCATCAGCGCGACGTTCGCCAGCACGAGCACCTTGTAGCGTTCCAGCGTCTCGGGCTTGAGATCGCGTTCGAGGATCACGTCGAACGGGATCCGCGCCTCGCTCAGTAGCTGATACATGCCCTGCACGGGATCGAGCGCGTCGGTACCCGGCGGCGCGTTGTAGCGCCGGTTGGAACGCTGCGACACGACCAGTGCCACGTTCGCGATCGAGCGGAGATTGTGGAAATGGCGGTCGTTCGTGGCCATCCACGGCAGGATGTCGCGGCCGACCTGCTGCCAGCGGCGGTCCTCGACGAAGCCCTGATAGAAGCCGAGCCAGTGATAATGGACGGTTCCGCCAGCGGCGATCGTCTGGAAGATGCGCGAGCGCACCTCGACCGGGTTGCCGGTGACGTTGCGATAGCGGATGTCGCCCGCAATCTCGTAGGCGGCGGTGATGTTGGTGACGGGGCGGTCGCCGATGATTGCCTTGGCGATGCGCGTCTGCTGGCTCGAATCCCAGGCAGGCTCGCCGACGCGGCCACGGCCCTGGTTGTCGGCCTGAAACCAGGGCGCGTTTTGGGTGAGTTCGGTCAGGTCGAGATTGCCGCCCTTGAAGCCGCCGCCGAGATTGCCCGAGAAGATCGATTTGGGATCGTGCCGCGCGCAGAGCGAGGCGTAGCTGTTCCACAGCTCGACCGCGCGTTTCTGATAGGCATCGCGATAGGCCTGACTGTGCGGATCGCCGATTTTCTTGCAGCTGGCGCAATAGCAGACGACCGCATCCACGCCCGGCCAGCCATTGGTGTAGACACCGTCGATCGGATATCGGCCCAACAACTCGTCGAACAGTTTCGGAACGAAATCCGTATAATAAGGGCTGAACTGACAAGTCGGTGCGAACTCCGACGAAGCCGAGGGATCGTCGGGCGCGCCGACCAGAGACCGCCGCACGAGCGAGCCGTCTTCGTTGCGACAGAACCAGTCGGGATGCTTTTCGGCCAGCTGGCTCTTGGCGATATCGATGCTGAGCCGCGCCATCACGCGCACGCCCGCTTTCTTCGCCGCCGCGACGCATTCGCCGAAGATGTCGCGCCCGTTGAGCCAGGCGCTGACCGGCAGATCGGGCAATTTGGTCGGATAGAAAGCGACCACATTGGTGCCGCTGAGGTACGTCACCTGCGCCTTGCAGTCGGCGAGATAGCCGCCCCACGCCTGCGCATCGAAATGCTCGGCGTCGCGTTCGTTGAAATTGACGTGGACGATGCGCTTCATGCGCTGATGCCAGGCCTGCGGATCGTAGTGGCGGACGGGGCTTGCGTCGGGTGCGGCGGCAGCCTTGCCGGCGGTCGCCGCCGCGGCGGCAAGCGTGCCCGCCAGACCCACGAATTCGCGCCGGTTATGCTCCATCATCGCTCTCCCGCACCCCAGTGATTCCCGGGAGTTGGCGCGATGATAGCGCTACCTATTCGCCGAACAAGGTGAAGCTTTTGGGAATGCGCTTGCACACGCGCCCGGAGAGCTTGGCGTCGACCGTTTCGATCGCGGCGAGCAGGTCGCGCTGGCTATAGGGCTTGGCGAGGAGGCCGACCGCCGAGCCCTTCAGCCCATCCGGGCAGCCGCCGGTGACGAAGATCAACGGAACGCCTTTCTCCTTGGCGGCGCGCGCGACATCCTGGCCCCGGCCGCCATCGGACAGATTGACGTCGGCCAGAATGAGGTGGACGTCGTCGTCGATCGCGTGGACCGCGTCGGGCACGCTATCGACCGTGGCGACGATCTCGTAGCCCGCGTCGCGCAGGAAATGTTCGTTGTCGAACGCGACCAGCGGCTCATCCTCGACGATGAGGATGCGCTTGAGCGTCCGTGCACGCTTACCGAACAACATCCGCCTCTGACCTCGCTGGGGTGGGCTTGACGGCCCGTCCCTTTACCCCGACCACTTCGCCTCCCGGGAGAGAGGCCGTCACGTGGCTAAACGCATAACCTTCTACATTCTGTTGGCGATGATTCTGGGAATCATCGTCGGCTTCATCCTCAACCGGACTATTACCGATCCGTCCGCCACCGCAACGATCACCGACGCGCTTTCGATCCTCACCGGCCTGTTCCTCAAGCTGATAAAAATGATCATCGCGCCGCTCGTCTTCGCGACGCTGATGAGCGGCATCGCGCATATGGGTGACAGATCCGCGTTGGGGCGCATGGGCGTGCGCACGATCGGCTGGTTCATCCTCGCCGGATTCGTCTCGATCGCGCTCGGATTGCTGTTCGTGAACATCATCCGTCCGGGCGTCGGCCTCGATTTGCCCCTGCCGCCCGCGAACGAAGCCAACGGCGTCGCGCAGGCGCATTTCGTGTTCAAGGATTTCATCCTCGATCTGGTGCCGAGCTCGATCTTCGACGCATTGGGCAAGAACGCGATCCTGCAGATCGTGGTGTTCGCGAGCTTCGCGGGCGTCGCCGCGACCGCGATCGGCGAGAAGGCCGCGCCGATCGTGCGCGCGATGGATTCGCTGGCCCAACTGATGCTCAAGATCACCGATTATGTGATGCGCGTCGCGCCGATCGCGGTGTTCGCCGCCGTCACGAGCGCGGTGACCAAGGAAGGGCTCGGGATCCTCGTCACCTTCGGTTACTTCATGGGTGGCTTCTATCTCGCCCTGCTCTGCCTGTGGGGCCTGTTGTTCACGGTGGCGGTGGTCGCGGTCGGCACGGGACGCGCCAAGGACCTGTTCCGCTTCATTCGCGCACCCTTCCTGATCGCTTTCTCGACCGCGTCGTCCGAAGCCGCCTTCCCGCGCACTTTGGAATCGCTGGAGGATTTCGGCGTGCCGCCACGCATCGCCGGCTTCGTGCTGCCGCTCGGCTACTCGTTCAACCTCGACGGCTCGATGATGTATTGCAGCTTCGCGACGATGTTCATCGCACAGGCCTATGGCATCCACCTCTCCTTCACCCAGCAGATCACGATGATGTTGCTGCTGATGGTGACGTCGAAGGGCATCGCCAGCGTGCCGCGCGCGAGCCTGGTGGTGATCTCCTCCACGCTCGCCACCTTCCATATTCCCGAAGCCGGGCTGCTGCTGATCCTCGCGGTCGACCAGTTCCTCGATATGGGGCGCACGGGCACCAACGTGGTCGGCAATGCGGTGGCGTCGACTTTGGTCGCGAAATGGGAAGGCGCGCTGGAACCGAGCAAGCCGGCGGTCGCCGTCTAGCGCGCGATGGTGCGGCCCATCGAGGTGGATTCGAGCGTGCCGAAGCCGTCGTAGAGCACGCGCGCGAGCTGGGCGATGCGGCTGTCGCGTTCCCATTCGGAGCGCATGCCGCGCGCGAACACCGCGACCGCGAGATGATGGCCGTTGGGCAAGGTGACGATGCCGACATCGTCGGACACGCCCGCGAGCGTGCCGGTCTTGTGCGCGACCGGCGTTCCGGCGGGGAGCATACCCTTGATCCGGCTGCGGCCGGTGACGCAGCGCGCCATCACGTCGAACAGATATTGGGTGCTGTCCGCGCTCAGCAGTGCGCCCTTGTGCAGGCGCGCGAGCAGCTGGACCATCGCCGACGGTGTCGACGTATCGCGCGCATCGCCGACGAAGGCCGGGTTCATCTCGCCATCGTCGTTGAAGGTCGCGGATTGCGCGACCTCGAGCGGCGTGCGCGGCAGATTGGTGGGCAGATAATGCCCTGGGCGGCCGCGATCGTCATAGACGAGCTTGGCGATGGTGCGGTCCATGCGCTGGCCGCGAATGCCCGCGCGCGTCAGCCAGGCATTGACCGCCTCGGTCCCGCCGACCGCGCGCAGCAAAATGTCGGCGGCCGCATTGTCGCTGCGGATCAGCATCTGCTGGAGCAACTGGTTGGCGGTCACGGTCGAGCGGCGGCCGTAACGATAGAGCTGGTCGAGATTGAAGCGGCCGCTGTCGACGCCCGCCAGATAGGCGCCCGCGATCGCGATCTTGACCGTGCTCGCCATCGGGAAGGGATCGCGCCCGGCATAAGTGATGGTTTCGCCCGTATCGAGATCGGTCGCGGCGATGCCCAGACGGCCATTTTCGGTGTTGGCGATCGCGCCCAATTGCTCGGCGAGCGTCGGCTGGTGTGCGGGATCGGGCTGGAATTGCCCGTCATAGGAAAGCGCGAATTGCGCCTGGAGCGGCGCCGTTAGCAGCGCGGCCCCCGCCAAGATCGTGAATATACGCCCTTTTCGTACCGTCACGCCGTCCCACCCATCGACTTATCCACAACCACTCAGAATCGATAGAACGGCAGGCTGACAAGCTTTTTGTGGGCAAGTTGCGCCGTATGAGTCTAAAAACGCGATGTGTCGCAAAAACCAGACCCCGAACAGCCGCCCCGCACCAGCGGGCGCGAACCCCAGCGAATAGCCAAATTGCTCGCCCGCGCGGGCGTCGCGTCGCGGCGCGAGATCGAGCGGATGATCGAGGCGCGGCGGATCGCGATCGACGGCGTCGCGATCGAAACGCCCGCGACGATCGTCACCTCGCTCCATGGCGTCACGGTCGACGGCAAGCCGGTCAGCGCCCCTGCCCCGGCGCGGTTGTTCCTCTATCACAAGCCCGCGGGGCTGCTGACGACCGAGCGCGATCCCAAGGGCCGCCCGACGATCTACGACAAATTGCCGCGCGATCTGCCGCGGGTGGTGCCGGTCGGCCGGCTCGATCTCAACACCGAGGGGCTGTTGCTGCTCACCACCGACGGCGAGTTGAAGCGCGAGCTTGAGCTGCCCGCCACGGGCGTCGAACGCGCCTATCGCGCGCGGGCCTATGGCGCGGTCAGCCAGACACAGCTCGAGGATCTGATCGAGGGGGTCGAGATCGAGGGCGTGCGCTACGGTTCGATCGACGCCAATCTCGAACGGCGCACGGGCACCAATGTGTGGATCGAGATGCGGCTGCGCGAAGGCAAGAATCGCGAGGTGCGGCGCGTGCTCGAATATCTGGGGCTGCAGGTGAACCGCCTGATCCGCACCGCCTACGGCCCGTTCATTCTCGACGATCTGCCGCCGGGCGAAGTCGGCGAGGTGCGCCAGCACGATCTGGTCGCGTTCCGCAACACGCTGAAGAAGCCCAATGCAGGGTCGCGGCTGATCGAGAAGCGCGCGCCATCGGCACCGCGCCCCAACGCCGGACCTTCCGAGTTGCCGGGCGGGCGGCGCGGGCGTCCGCGTCGGCGCACAGGGGCGCCGCCGGTCAAGACCAAGGGCAAGAGCTGACACGATGCGGCTGATTTCCGGCAAATGGGGCGGCCGCGTGCTGCATGCCCCGCCCGGCGCGACCACGCGCCCGACCGGCGACCGCACCCGCGAGGCTTTGTTCTCGATGCTGGTCAGCCGGATCGGATCGTTCGAGGGGCTGACGGTGGCGGATATCTTCGCCGGCACTGGCGCGCTCGGGCTGGAAGCGATGTCGCGCGGCGCGGATTATTGCGTCTTCGTCGATCAGGATCGCGAGGCGCTGAAGGCGCTCAAGGCCAATATCGCGATGCTGGAGGCCAAGGCCGACGTGATGCCGGTCGCGGTGTCGTCATTGGGGCCGTCGCGGCGCGCGTTCGATCTGCTGATGTTCGATCCGCCTTATGGCACGGGCGGTGCGGGCGCGCTGATCGAGAAACTGACGCGGCTCGGCTGGGCGCAACCCTCCGCCTGGGCGGCGGTCGAAACGCACCATGACGAGAGCGTGTCCGCCGATGGCTGGGCGATCGAAGTCGAGCGCAGCTACGGGATCGCTAAGCTGACCGTGCTCTCCCGACTAATGCCAGAGCAACCAGACTGATCAGGGCCGCGCCGCCGCAATACAGGCCGACCCACAGCAGCCCGCCGGCGGTGACCAGCTTCTGCGCGACCAAAGGCGTGAGCCCGCCGCCGAGCACGCCCGCGACATTGAACGCCATCGATACGCCGGTGTAGCGCACGCGCGCCGGGAACAGGCTGGGCAGCCATCCGCCGAGCGGGCCGTAGACGAAGCCCATCAAGGCCAGCGACAGAGCGAGGAACAGGAACACCTCGAACAGCGAACCGGACGTCATCATCGGCGCCATCAGCAGCCCGGCGAAGATCGTGCCGACGCAGCCCGCCATCAGCACGCGCCGTTCGTCATAATGGCGATCCGCCAGCCAGGCGGAGACATAGATGCCGGCGGCCATGAACAGGATCGCGCCGAGCTGGACGCCGAGGAAGGCTTTCATGCTGTAGCCCAATGTCTTGGTGCCGTAGCTGAGCATGAAGGCGGTCGAGACATAATAAAGCGCGAAGCAGGCGATCGCGCCGACCGTGCCCGCGACGAGCGGGCCGAGGTGGCGCGACACCAGTTCGCCCAACGGGACGGCGGGCGGCGGCGCCTTGGCCAGCGCGGCGGCGAATTCGGGGGTTTCGGCGAGCCGCAGCCGGATCCACAGGCCGACGATCACCAGCAAAGCCGACAAAGCGAAGGGGATGCGCCAGCCCCAGTCGTGGAACTGGGCGGGCGTCAGCACCGCGCCGAGGATCAGGAACAGGCCGTTGGCGGCGATGAAGCCGACCGGCGCGCCCAATTGGGGGAACATGCCGAAGCGCGCGCGCTTGCCGGGCGGCGCATTTTCCACCGCGAGCAAGGCCGCCCCGCCCCATTCGCCGCCGAGGCCGAAGCCTTGGCCGAAGCGCAGCACGCACAGGAAGAGCGCCGCGATCCAGCCCGCCTGAACATAGGTCGGCAGGATCGCGACGAGCATGGTGGAGATGCCCATCGTCAGCAGCGACGCGACCAACGTCGATTTGCGCCCGATGCGGTCGCCGAAATGGCCGAAGAAGATCGAGCCGAGCGGGCGCGCGACAAAGGCGACGCCGATCGTCGCGAACGCCGCCAATTGCTGGGCGGCGGGCGAGGTCTGGGGGAAGAACAAGGCGCCGAACACCAGAGCCGCAGCGGTGGTGTAGACGTAGAAATCGTAGAATTCGATGCTCGTGCCGATCAGGCTCGCCGCCAGCACGCGCCGTGTCGAGGGCGTTGCCGCTCCCGCCATATCCCCTCTCCCTTTAACGGAAACGAGGATTGGCGCGGCGGGCGGCGGCGGTCAACCACGCGCCCGCCGATCGGCCTGATTAGCGGTGCTTGCGCGCCAGTTCGTGCGTCTGGACGCAGCGATCGTGCACGGTGCGCGAGCAAGGCGGATAGTTGGTCGTATCCGGCGGCGGCGGCGCGACGGTCGAGGCCGGCGGGCTCGGATTGGTGATCGGCGCGGCCGTATCCGCCGGAGCGGGCGCCGGCGCGGGCGTGGCGCTCATATCGGTGGGAGCCGGCGGCGGCGTGGTCGTGTCGGGCGTGGCCTGAGCGATAGCGGCGGACGCGATCAGCGACGCGGCAATCAGGAAGGTGGCTTTCATCGGGTGATCTCCTTGCTAGACGGACCATTGTCCGCTTCCCCCACTCTCCCGGCGGGGGCCGGCGAGGTTGTTACGGCGATGACGCCATAAAGTTCCGCAGCCGGGACAATGTGGTCGCAATCAAAGGTGATTTCCCGATCCCGCCGGTGGTTGCCCCCCGGCCCCTTGTTCCCTACCTGTTCACCGGTGAGTCTTCCCGCCCCCTCCCCCAATGACCCGGCCTATCTGCGCGGGCTGAACGCGCCGCAGCGCGAGGCGGTGCTGACCACCGATGGGCCGGTGCTGGTGCTGGCGGGCGCGGGCACGGGCAAGACCGCGGCCCTGACCGCGCGGCTCGCGCACCTGATCGCGACGCGGCGCGCCTGGCCGAGCGAGATATTGGCGGTGACCTTCACCAACAAGGCAGCGCGCGAAATGCGCGCGCGGGTCGAGCGCATCACCGACGGCGCGATCGACGGCATGCCGTGGCTCGGCACCTTCCATTCGATCGCGGCCAAGATGCTGCGCCGTCATGCCGAGCTGGTCGGGCTGCAGAGCAATTTCACGATCCTCGACACCGACGATCAGTTGCGGCTGCTCAAGCAACTGATCCAGGCGGCCGACCTCGACGAGAAACGCTGGACGCCGCGCGCGCTCGCCGGGCTGATCGACCGCTGGAAGAATCGCGGCTGGACGCCGGCCGAGGTCGATGCGGGCGAGAGCGAGGCCTTCGCCAACGGGCGCGGCCAGGAATTGTACGCCGCCTATCAGGCACGGCTGAAGGCGGTGAACGCGTGCGACTTCGGCGACCTGCTGCTGCACATGCTCGTGATCCTGAAAAAGCATCGCGACGTGCTGGAGCAATATCAGCAGCGCTTCCGCTACATCCTCGTCGACGAATATCAGGACACCAATGCCAGCCAGTATCTGTGGCTGCGGCTGCTCGCGCAGGAGCGCAAGAATATCTGCTGCGTCGGCGACGACGACCAGTCGATCTATTCGTGGCGCGGGGCGGAGGTCGCCAACATCCTGCGCTTCGAGCGCGATTTCCCCGGCGCGAAGGTAATCAAGCTCGAACAGAATTACCGCTCGACCCCGCACATCCTCGCCGCCGCCTCGGGCGTGATCGCGCATAATGGCGGGCGGCTCGGCAAGACCTTGTGGACCGAGGAGCCGACCGGCGAGAAGGTGCGCGTGATCGGCGTGTGGGACGGGCCGGAGGAAGCGCGCCGCGTCGGCGAGGAGATCGAGAGCGGGCAGCGCGCCGGCACCACGCTCGACAAGGTCGCGATCCTGGTGCGCGCGCAGTTCCAGACGCGTGAGTTCGAGGACCGCTTCGTCTCGATCGGCCTGCTTTATCGCATCGTCGGCGGCTTCCGCTTCTACGAGCGCGCCGAGATCCGCGACGCGCTCGCCTATCTGCGTGTGATCGCACAGCCCGCCGACGACCTCGCGTTCGAGCGGATCGTCAACACGCCCAAGCGCGGCATCGGCGACAAGGCGGTCGCCAAGCTCCACCAACTGGCGCGCGCGGAGGGCCTGCCGCTGACGCATGCCGGCGCGCGCATCCTCGATACGGACGAGCTGACCCCACAGGCGCGGCGCGCGCTCGGCAACCTGATCGGCAATATCGCGCGCTGGCGCGCCAAGCTCGACGAATTGCCGCATGCCGAGCTCGCGCGGATCATCCTCGACGAGAGCGGCTATACCGCGATGCTCCAGGCCGAACGTTCCGCCGAGGCGACCGGCCGGCTCGAGAATCTGACCGAGCTGGCGCGCGCGATGGAGGAATATGAGACGCTCGGCGCGTTCCTCGAACATGTCAGCCTCGTCATGGACAATGACGCCAATGCCGACGAGGCGAAGGTGACGATCATGACGATCCACGCCGCCAAGGGGCTGGAATATGACACGGTGTTCCTGGCGGGCTGGGAGGAAGGCGTATTCCCGTCGCAGCGTTCGCTGGACGAAGGCGGCACCGCCAGCCTTGAGGAGGAACGCCGCCTTGCATACGTCGCGATCACGCGCGCGCGGCGGCGGGCCTATATCATGCACGCCGCCAACCGGCGCATCTATGGCCAGTGGACCTCGTCCATCCCCTCGCGCTTCGTCAACGAATTGCCGGCCGAGCATATCGACAGCGAGACGACGATGACCGGCGGCGAAAGCCTGTGGCGCGCGCAATGGAGCGAGCAGGCCGACCCCTTCGCCCACGTCGCCCGCGCCGCGACCCGCGGACCCGGCTGGCAACGCGCGGTCGGCAAACCGCTCGACATGAGCCCGACGCGATTGGCGGAGGTTAAATCCAGCGCGGCGTCATTCGCGGCCAAGCCAAGGAGCGACATCGCGTTGGGCCAGCGCGTGTTTCATTCGAAATTTGGGTACGGGCTGATCGCGGAGATCGAGGGCAACAAGCTGGAGATCGATTTCGAGCATGCCGGGCGCAAGCGGGTGCTGGACAGCTTCGTGACGATTGGCTGATCGGCCCTTCCGGTCCTGCTCAATCCCGTCCGATCACGATAGCCTCGCCGCCACGGCCGGTCCGGCGCAGCAGATCGGCGAGCGCATCTCGCGCAACCGCTTGCCCAGGATCGAGGTCGAGCACGCGGCGCAAAGGCGTCTCCGCCAGCAGCGGGCGGTGCATTCGCGCCATCGCCAAGCCGAGCAGGGCCGACACATTATCCGGCTGTGAGGCCAGCGCGGCTTCAAATACACGAGCGGCGTCAGCCGGGCGCTTGAGCATCATCCAGGCCGCGCCGGCGCGGAGCAGGTCCTCGGGGCCGCCATCGGCTTCGACCCGCTTGAGATAAGGCTGGGCCAACCCCGCCTCGCCGCGCAGGGCATGATAGCCGACGCGGATCAGGGCTTCCCACAAATGGCCGGGCGCCGCCGCCGCGATGCGATCGGCCAAAGCGGGCAAGGGTTCGGCTTCCTCGGCGGCGACGTGGGCTGCCGCGCGGGCGCCGAGCGCGGAGATCAGATTGGGATCGAGCGCCAGCGCGGCTTCGGCGCGGCGGCCGGCGGCGGCCGGGTCGCGGGTCAGCAGCATCTCCGCCTCGGCGGCGAGCCTGCGCGCTTGCCAGGCGGGCGGTACGCGCGGCGGGGCGTGGCCGAAGGCGGCGACGCGGGCGAGATCGGCGGCATCCGGCGCAGATGCCTCTGCCGGAGGGCGGGCCGGATCCAGCAAGCGAAGCGGCGCGGCGTGCGCGAGGAGTGCGCGACCGGGCAAGGCTGGATCGGCGAGGCCGAAACGGGCGAACAGGGTCGGCGCGAGATCGCGCGCCGCAGCGCCGCGCAACTGCTGTCCGGCCGCGATCCCGGGGCCGGCAGCCGCCAGCAGGCCCGCCCGGCCGAGGCTGCCCGGAGACACGAGCAGGATCGTAGCGTCGTCTGGCAAGGCCGCCACGGTCGCGCCGACGAGCGCGTCGAGCAGGGTCCAGGCCGCATCGACCACGCCGTCGAACGGCGGCGCGGCGTGCGCGAAGCGCGCCTGCACTTCCTCGATCCAGCGATGGTGGACGAACAGGGCCTGCCACGGCGCGTCCTGCAGCAGCGCCATCGCGGCGGCATGGCCGCTGCTGAGACGGGCGATCATCAGCGCCAGATCGACGAGGCGATGCTCGCGCGCCTGATCGATCGTCATCAAAGCGGGGACGAACGGCGCCAGCATCGTGCCGGTGACGTCGAGCGGATGCATGCGCAGATCGCGCAGCCGTTCGCGCCAATCGTCCGGTGCGACGCCCGGCGGCAGTAGCCAGTCCTGCGGCACCTTGCCGCCGGCGGTCGCGAAGCGCGCATCGATATGGACGCCGGGCCAGGCACTACCGGGCGCGGTCACGGGCCAGCCGACGCTCGCGGTGGCGATCCCGGCATCGGCCAACCGCAACCAGACCGGATCGGCCCTCCAGGCAAAGCGGCCGATGGGACGCTGCCCGCCTGCCCATGGTTCTTCGGGCAGGATGATGCCGTGCGTCTCGGCGGGAAGGCCGGTGGCGAGCGTGGCCCAAGCGGCGGGGCCATCCGGGGCGGCGGACGCGAGCATCCGCCCGGCGGTGCCACGCGCGATCAGGCGGGCGATCGCGGGCAATCGGCCGGCGGCGACGCGCTCGGCCATGCCCGGCCAGTCGATCCCGGCAAGGCCAAGTATGATGGTTTTGCCCGATAGCGCGGTCATGCTAGCCCGGCCTTATGCCCGATTTCACGATCGCCCGTGCCGAAGAAGCGGCCCTGCCCGCCTGCTTCGCCTTGCTGCCGATGCTGGCGGCGCCCGAGGCGATTATCTTCACCGCGCGCGATGCCGACGGCACGCTCGCCGGCGCAGGCGGGTTGTTGTGGCAGAGCTGGGGCGAGCCCGCCGGCCTGCCCGCATGGGTACACGTGCTGCCGGATCGGCGGCGGCAGGGCATCGGCCGGGCTTTGATGGCGGCGCTGAAGGCAGAGGCGATCGGCGCGCTCGGTTCGGTCTGGGCGGGCCGGTCGATCGCGGACGATAGCGAGGCGGCGGCGTTCGCACGCGCCTGCGGCTTCATCGCCGAGCGCCGCCAATTGTTCTTCGAAGCGGATGCGCGCGACTTCCAGCGTCAGATCGCGCCCACGGTCGATCGGCTGCGATCGCGCGGGCGGATTCCGGACGGCGCGCGGGTGGCGGCACTCGACGACGCGCCGGTCGACGAAATCGGGCTGCTGGTGGCGCAGGAATTCCGATCCGGCCCGCTGCGGATGGCGCAGATGCTGGGCCGGGCGATGATCGCCGATCCCGCCGAAGCGCCGATCGACCGGCTGGGATCGCGCGTGCTGATGGTCGATGGCGCGCTCGCGGGCGCGTTGCTCAGCCGGCGCACCGGCGCGGATGCCGCGCATATCGTCTGCAACGTGGTGGCGCCGGGCTGGCGCAAGGGCTGGGCCAATGCGCTGCTGCTGGAAGGCTTCACCCGCGCGACGATCGCGGCGGGCTGCACCCGGATCGGGTTCGATTGCCGCGACGACGTGCGCGACACGATCGGCCTCGCCGCGCGGAGCGGGGCCGATCATATCCGGACCGACGGTCTGTTCCGTTATGCGGTGGCGGACAGCGCCGACTGACGGCGGCGCAGGGCGGCGCCGGCCATGCCGAAGCCGAGGATCATTTCCGCCCAGATGGCCGGTTCCGGCACGGCGGGCGGCGGCGCGACCACGGCCGCGCCGTAATCGACCGCGCTGACATGGGTGCCGCCACCATCGACGGTGAAATAACCGTATTCGGTCTCGTCGCCGATCGTGAAATGAATGCCGTAATAGCCGTCGCCCACCCCAAACGGGCCCAAGGGCTTTACCGATGCCTGGTAGGGAGAGCTGCTGTCCGGCGTGTACGGCGAGCCACCTTCGCCCAAGATTCCGGCGTCACCGTTCGCGGCAAGCGTGGTCAGCGACTTGGGGCCATTTCCAAAGTCTCCCATGCTCGACGTGAAAGTGAACTGCGCGTCTTCGATCGGCACGCCGAGCGCGATCGCGGTGCCGCCGTCGGTCGCCGTGTAGTCGAGCTCGAAATGGGTCGCCTGCGCGGCGGTGGCGAACGAGCCGGCGGCGAACAGGATCGTCGGCTTGAGCACATGCTTGTACTGAATCACGGTGATACCCCCCAAACGCCCGAGCAGTCCCACAGCCCGAACGAATCCATCAATGCTTACCCGGATTGTAACTTCCTAACAAGTCGCCGCTCGACGTTAACCTTGATTTCGTGGTAATATTTCGTTGCCGAAACGAGCCTTTACCCTGCTTTCGCTTGTCGCGGCCTTTCCGCTCAGGCATTTACGGGCGATGTCGGGGGTGTCAGTTTTAGAGCGTAATGCGGAGGTTGGGGCGGCCACGCTTGGCGCGTGGTTCGCGCGCGATCCGGAACTGCGCACCCGCTATCGGCGCTTCCGGCGCATTGCGTTCGGCATCGCCGGCAGCAATTACGATATCTCGCGCACCTGCAACCTGACCTGCGAAGGCTGCCTGTTCTTCGAGGGCAGCGATTATCTGGCGCATCTCGACGACAAGGACGATGCGCAATGGGATGCCTTCTTCGCGTCCGAGGCGGCGCGCGGCGTCAATTTTGCCTATCTCGCGGGCGCGGAGCCGGCGCTGCGCCCCGAGCGGCTGCACATCGCGGCGCGCCATATCAAGCGCGGCGTGGTGTTCACCAACGGCACGATCGCGATCGATCCCGCTTTGCCCTATCGGCTGCATGTGTCCCTGTGGGGCAATGTCGAGGATACGGTGCGGCTGCGCGGCGGCAGTTCCTATGACAAGGCGTTCCGGCTGTACGGGAAGGATCCGCGCGCGATCTTCATCTACACGGTCAATGCGCAGAATCTGGGCGGCGTGTGGGGCGCGGCCGAGCGCTGCGCGGCGACGGGCGCCAAGCTGTCGTTCAGCATCTTCAGCCCGACCGAGCAATATCGCGACAAATTGGCGGCGGGCGTGACCGCCGACGGCGACTATTTCCGGATCAGCAGCGCGGCGGCGCATCTCGCGCCCGACGCGGCGATGCTGGCCGAGATCCGCGCGACTTTGGGCGAAGTCGCCGCCGCCTTCCCCGATACGGTGATCTATGCGCCGGCTTACAATCAGTGGGTCACCAATCCGGACAGCCTCTACCAGATCGACCCCGAAACCGGCTGGGCGACCGACTGCGAGACGCGGCGCGCGCCCTATTTCCGCCATGTGCGCACCGACCTCACCACCAGCGACAGCAAATGCTGCAGCCCCAATATCGATTGCCGCGATTGCCGCGCTTATTCGATGGCCTCGGGCACGGCGGTGAGCCGCTTCCGGCGCTTCGCCGCCACCTATCAGGGCTTTCGCGACTGGATGGATATCGCCGAGCAATGGTGCGCCTTGTTCCTGCGTGAGGGGCCGGAACCGACGCCGTTCACCAGACCCGAAAGCGCGCCTCGGGCTTGAGGTAGAGTTTGTCACCGGGCCTGACGCCGAACACGCGGGCCCATGCCTCGACATTCCGGACCAGATCGGCACGGCATACAGGCGGGGCGTGGGTGTCGGTTGCGATCTGTCGCTGGAGGGCCGCGTCGGTCTGCAGGCGGCGCCAGCGTTGCGCGAAGGCGATGAAGAAGCGCTGTTCGCCGGTCAGGCCATTTTTGACGACGTCGCGTTTACCATGCAGCGACAGCAGATAGGCGTCGTGGGCCACCAATAAGCCGGCGAGATCGGCGCTGCTTTCGCCCACTATCTGTTTGCCGTGGGCGCAGGCGTCGGGGCCCGGGCAACACGTATCGAGTTGCGCGGCGAGCGGCGCGGTGGCGGCCTGATAGTGCGCCAGATCGTCCTTGCTCCACCACAGGCCCAGCCGTCCCTGCGCGTCGTAGAGATTGGCGACCTCGTCGAAGCTGTGGCTGATCTCGTGGGCGATGCCGGCGCCGGCGGAGCCGTAATTGGAGGCCGCGTCGCCCGCCGGATCGAAATAAGGCGGCTGGAGCAGGCCCGCCGCGAAATCCATCGTGTTGGGGCTGATGTTGAGCACCGCCCCTACCGCCTGCGGATAGAGGCCGCCGGCCCATTCGTCGGGATCGACGCGGCGGCTGAGCTTGGCCGTTTCGCGGTGGTAGGCGAAGGTCTCGGCGCGCTGGAGATTGCCGAACGCGTCGCCGCGCACGACGGCTAGCTGCGAATAATCGACCCAGCTTTCGGGATAGCCGAGCCCGACCCGGAGCGCCGCCAGCTTGGCCAGCGCCTTCGCCTTCGTCTCGGGCGCCATCCAGGTCAGGCCGGCGATGCGGGCGCGGAAGGCGGTGCGGATATTCGCGACCATATCCTCGGCGGCGGCCTTGGCGCGCGGCGGGAAATAATGGTCGACATAGAGCCGGCCGATCGCGTCGCCGAACGCCGCCTGGGTTGCCGCCAGCGCCTGCGGTTGGGGATCAGGCGCTGGCGGCATCGGCGCGCCCGCGAGGTGCGCGTCGAAGGCGCGGCGTTCGTCGCGCACCGCCTGCGGCAGGACGGCGGCATAATGGTCGATCAGGTGGAAGCTGAGGTAATCCTTCCAGGCGTCGAGCGGCTGGGTGGCGACGAGGCTGGCGCCGCCGATCACGCCCTGCGGCTGCCAGACGACGAAACGGGTCGCGGGATCGAGCCCGGCCGCCGCGAAATAAGCGGCCCAATCGATGCCCGGCGCCCTGGCGGCGAAGTCGGCGGCGCGCCAATCGTTGTCGGTCTTGAAGACATCGTCGGTATCCGCGCGCGACGCGTGCGTCCGGGCGATGGCGATCTCCAGATCGAGCACGCGCGCGGCGCGGATTTCCGGCTGGTCGAGGCCGCTGAGCCTCAGGAGATTGGCGACATGCGCGCGATAGAGCGCCCGGTGCGCGGCGGTGTCGGCCGTCGAACCGAGATAATCGTCCTGGGCCAGCCCCAGCCCGCCCTGCACGAAATGGGCGGCATAATGATCGGGATCGTGGAAGCCCTGATGGATCCACACGCCCCACAGGCTTTCGGTCTGCTGGTTGGTACCGTCGTCGAGGCGGAGCGTGCGGCCGAGCCAGGCGGCGAGTGCCTTGCGGTCCCCGATCGCGGCGATGGCGGCAAGGTCGCCGGACAGCGGCGACAGGCCCTTGGCGTCGATACCGGCCAGATCGAGCCGGCTGAGATAATAATCGCCGATCTTGCGCGTGTCAGGCGACACGGGAGGCGCCTGGGCTAGCACGACCGCATCCGCGATCAAATCCCTCACCCGCTGCGCATTGGCGGCTCGCAGCATGGACGAGGTGTCGATGCTGGACGCGCCGTCGGGCAGCGTCACGCTTTCGAGCCAGGCATGGTTGGCATAGCCATAGAAATCGTCGGCGGGCCGGATCGACGGGTCAACACCCGGCGCGCCGCCCAAAACCGGCGCGGCAGCCAGCATTGCACAGAGCGCTATCAGCGGGCCGCGAACCCTAAACATGATCGGCGTGCCGTGCCGTCACGGCCTCGCCCCCGGCCCCTGCAAGCGCGGCGATCAGCCACCTTGTATCGACGATCCGGGCAAACTCGCCCTGCAGATCGCTGAGCGCGTTGCTGTGGACATCGGCGGCGGGACGGATCGTCCCGTCGAGATTGGCGCGATCGAATGCAGCAGTCGCATCCGCCACGACGAAGGTCTCGTAACCGAGGTTGCCCGCCATGCGGGCGGTGGTCGAAACGCAGTGATTGGTGGTGAGCCCGACAATCGCCAGCGTCGAAATGCCGAGCGCGTGCAGATCGGCGTCGAGACTGGTGCCGATGAAGGCGCTGTTGACGGTCTTGCGATAGACCCACTCGCACGGCTGCGGCCGGGCCTCGGGCTTGGCCGCGCGGCCGGGCATGCCGCGCCGGAAATGCCCCGCGGGGTCGGGCGAGTCATGATGGACATGGACGACGAGCGTCCCGACCGCGCGGCACGCCGCGATCAGCGCCGCGACGTTGAATTCGGCCTGCGGATTGTTGCGCGGTCCCCAGGCCGGATCGTCGAAGCCGAGCTGCATGTCGATCACGAGCAAGGCGGCGTTGTGGCGGAAGTCGGTCAAGCGTGGTGCTCCTTGGTCCCACCGGGAGGTTGACCCCGATGATGCGGGCAGCCAAAACGCCGATGAAGGCATCGGAAAAACCGATGGGATGGCCATGACGAGGGATTTGGAAGTTCGTCACTGCCGCGTGCTGGTCGCGGTGCACGAGCAAGGTGGCGTCGGCGCCGCGGCGCGCGCGCTCGGCGTCGCCCAATCGACGGTTTCGGAGACGTTGCTGTCGCTGGAGCGGCTGCTCGGCGCGCCGGTTACTTTGCGCCGGGCCGGTCGCGAGGCGACGCTCACCGCCGCCGCCGAAGCCTTGCTGCCGCACGCACAGGCGCTGATTTCGGTTTCGGAAACCGCGCTCGCCGCCAGCGCGCGCCGGGCGACGATCCGGTTCGGCACGGTCGAATCGATCAGCTCGTTCCTGCTGCCCGGCCCGTTGAGCGACTTCCGGCTGCTGTGGCCGCAGGTCGACGTGCGTATTTCGATCGGGCTGTGCGAGGATTTGAGGAAGCGCGTCGGCCGGTCGGATCTCGATGCCGCGCTGACGATCGAAGCGGCCGGACGGCCCCGCGATCGGGATCTGGCCGAAGACTATTGGCCGGCGCGGCTGCGGCTGGTGGCCGCACCGGATCATCCGCTCGCCGGCCGCGTCGTGCAGCGCCGCGACCTGGAGGGGCGGACGTGCCTGCTCACCGATCATGACGGCGCCTTCAGCGATCTGGTGAAAGCCTGGGTCGGCAGCGGTGCGCGCCCGCCGAAACTGGAATCGGCGGGCAGCGTTGACGGGGTGAAACGCGGTGTGCTCAAAAGCGACGCGATCGGCGTGCTGCCGGATTATGCAGTGGCGGACGAGCTTGCGGCGCGGTCACTCGCCGCGCTCGGTCTGGCCGATCCCCTGCCCCCGGTTTCGCTATGCCTGACCACGCTCAAGCCGCCGCCCGCCGCATCGCCGCTGGAGAGCCTGATCGGAAATATCCGGGATGGGCTGCAAAGGCTGGATTAGCGCCTTCGGCCCTTGACGCTGCGCCGCCGAGGGTATCGTATCTCGGCCGTAACTGCTTCCGGGGGGAGCGATGCGCCGGGGCCTCATCTTTTTCTGCTCGATCACGCTGGCCGGCTGCGCGGCCGACCCTTCGGTGCGCTACGTCGAAGCGACCAGCCCTGCCGCTGTCGCCACGGCATCGCCGCATCTGATCGACAGTTTCTACCTGCAGAAGAACGACGTCCACATCGCGCTCCACAACAGCGCGGCGGAGGGCAAGCCGCCGGTCAACGATCTGGTCGTCACCGACACCCGCGCGGAGGAGGCAACACACCGGCTGATGATCCTGCGCGACGATTCCGCCTGGACCAAGACCACGATCAGCCTGGCGAAGGTCGAGAATAGCGATCTGATCGAGAGTGCGGGCGTCGCGGTTGAGGACCAGAGACTGACGCTGATCCAGACGATCGGAAATGCGGCCAAGACCGTGCTGCCGCTGCTGGTCGGTGCCAGCGCCAGCGAGATCAAGCCGGAAGACCAGCCGATCCCGAGCTGCGAACACTTCCCCCGGGAAGCCTGCGATCTGCCCCAGCCCGGCGCGCTCGGCATTGGGGCGGCGGCCGGGCACCAGGGCCCCAAGGGATGGTTCCAGGCGCTTTGGGGCCCGGTGCCGCCCAGCGCGATCCCGGTCGCGGACTTTCTGGCTGGGCTGGGTACGCGCCATGTGCACGGCCTCTATTACGCGTCCTGCCGGTCGCTTGAGATACGCTTTGCCGGCGACGGCCCGCCCAGCGACGAGGGCCCGCCAACGATCACCCGCTATGACTGGAAGGGCAAGGTCGCCGATCCGCGCTGGGTCGAGTTCGTGCGCTTCCCGCGCAAGGGCAATATCCGGATGCATTCGCAATGCGGCGTATCGATCACGAGCGAGGCCGACCCGACCCAGTCGACCGCCGCCTTGCTCAACGAGGCGCTGAACCAGGCGGCCGCGGTCAAAGCGGCGGTCGATGCGCCGCATTGAGGCCATCCTCGCCGGGCTGAGCCTCGCGGCGGTCGCCGGCCCCGCCTGGGCGCAGAAGGGCGAAGTGCACATCCCGATCCCGAATACCAACCTGCTGCCGCCTTGCGATGGGCCGCTCTGCCCGGGCCAGGCGGTGGGCGGTAAGGCGGTCCATTTGGGCCACGCGCCCTTTCAGGCCGAAATCTATTCGACGACCTACAACGATTTCACGCCCGCCGAGCTTGCGGTCCAGCCCGAATGGGACCGCCGGCACCGCTGCGGCGGCACGCTGATCGCCGAGCGATGGGTACTGACCGCGGCGCATTGCATCACGCAGGATCTGGTCGACAAAGGCTATCGCGTGCGGCTCGGCGCCACCGATCTGTCGACCAGCCCCGGCGCATCCTTCCGGATCGATCACCTGATCCGTCACGCGGACTTCAACGACCGGATCTCCGCCAACGATATCGCGCTGATCCACCTCGCGGCGGACGCGAAAACCGATTTGTCGAAGGCAGGCCCGATCAAGCCGCTCGCGCTGCACGGCGCGGATCCCGACGATTTTCCGCTGCTGGAATCGCCCAGCTATGACGATCATCGCTATATCAGCGGCCGCGTGACGAACCGTCGGGATCCGCGCGGAACGGTTGAGGAGACCCAATATGTGTCCGCGTTCGGCTGGGGGAATACGCAGCCCGGCCCGGACGGGCATCCGTCGGTGGTGCTGATCGAGGTCGATCTCGACCTGGTGCCGTCGGACATTTGCCGCACCGCGCGCGGCTATGCCGCCCGCGTCCATGCGAGCACGATCTGCGCGTCACGCCCGGGGAAGGATACGTGCACGGGCGACAGCGGCGGTCCGCTCGTGCTGGACAGCGATGTGCGTTCTAAACCCGATGAAATGCCTTTTACCACGCACACGCTGATCGGGATCGTCAGCTGGGGTGACGGATGCGCGCAGACGGGGAAACCCGGGCTCTACACCCGGGTCACCGACTATCTCGACTGGATCGCCCGCGCGATGAAGGCGCCGCAGACCGTCAACAGCCTGCGCTAGTCCTTATTTCGCCGTGCTGGCCGCCGGCTTGCCGCGCGTATCGGTGTTGCCGCGATCGCCATTGTCGATCGCGTCCGTGGCGTTGGCGGCGTCGCTGACATTGTCGACATTGCCGAGATCCTCGACCACCGCCGCATTGCTGCTCTCGGTGACGTTGGTGTCGGTGGTGGTTTCGGTCTTGTGGCATGCCGCTAGCAGCAGGGCCGAACCAAAGATCACCAAACCGGTCTTGCGCGAAATCATAGTCTGCCCCCATCGTAACGGCGTCGCAACGTCATGCCAGATGCAGGCGCCGGAGCAAAGGCTGGAAACGGGGATCGGTCCGCAACGGATCGAGCAAGGGATCGGTCGCGCTCCACATCAGGCCGGCGTCGCCGACCGTCTCGGCGCGCTGGAGCGCGGCGAAGGCGCGGTCGATCTGGCCCCATTGCGCCAGCACTTCGGCCTGCTGGTAGATCGCGCTGTCGCCGAGCGTGTCGACCAGCGTGCGCATCGCCGCTTCGGCCGCCGCGGCATTGCCGAGCTTCCGCTCGACGATCGCGAGGCCCGGCAGCTTCCCCATGTCGCGCGGCTCGGTTAGGAAAGCCGCGCGTGCTTCGGCCAGCCGCCCGAGCAAAAACAATGCGACCCCCTTATAACCATTCGCATAGCCCAGCGTCGGATCGAGCCGCAGCCCCTCCTCCGCCGCCTGCACGGCCGCCTCATAATGACGCGCCGCGATCTGGACCGAGGCGGCGGCGCGGAAGGCGCGCGGATTGAGCCGATCGAGCCGCGTCGCGCGCTCGACCGCCTCGATCGCCCGGGCGGATCGGCCGGTGCGCGAGCAGTAGAAGGCGTAGGAAACCGCCGTATCCGCGTCGCCGCCGCCCAGCGCATAGGCCCGGTCATAAGGCGCCCGCGCGCCTTCGACGTCGAGCCTGCCGGTATAGAGGGCATAAGCGAGCGCGAGCTGCGCCTGCGGCAGATCGGGCGCGATCGCGACCGCGCGCTGTGCGTCAGCGATCGCGGCATCGTAGAGCGTGCGCAATTCGTCCGGCTTGGCATAGGTGCTGGCGATCGCCGCCTTGACGCGCGAGCGCGCGGCGAAGGCGGCGGCATAATCGGGATCGAGCGTCACCGCCGCATCATATTGCGCCAAAGCGCCGCGATCGGTGCTTTCATCCTTGTCCGCGCTGAACAGGGTGCGGCCGTGCAGGAAGGCTTCGTATGCCGCGACATTGTCGGTGCCGCCTGACGTTTTCGGGCGCGTGCCGACGCGCGAGGCAAGGTCGTCCGCCACGGTGGAGGCAATCTCGCTCTGGACCGCGAACACGTCGCTCAATTTGCGGTCGAACGTCTGCGACCAGCGGCTGAGACCGGTCGTTGCGTCGATAAGCTCGGCGGTAACCCGCACCATGTCCGCCGCGCGCTGCACGCTGCCCTCGAGCAGAAAGGCCACGCCCAACTTCTCGGCAATGATCCGAGCATCTTCAGATAAGCCTCTAAATTTATTAGAAGATGTTGGTGCGGCCACCTGCAGCGCATCGTCGCGCGCCAGCGTCGCCCTGATCTCTTCCGCCAGCCCTTCGGAGAAATAGGCCTGAGATGCATCGCCGAGCGTCTCGAATGGGATCACCGCCACGCTGTTCGCGGTCGCGCGCGAGCGCCCCAACAGGCCGGTGCGCCAGATTATTCCGCCGGTCGCCAGCACGGCGGCCAGCGAAACGCCGCCGAACGCCAGTATCCACCGGCGCGATGCACCGCTTTTCGGCCGCCGATCGGAGGCCGACGAAGTCGTCCGCTCGCCCGGCGCGGCAATCGCGCGCAGCAGGGCGACGAATTCGGGCGCGGCCGCGTCGCCCCGCCAGGCCGAAAGGTCGATCGCATGATATTGGCGGAAGCCGAGCGGCGGCTCGGTGCCGTCGAGCGAGATCGGCACCAATTTGTGCGAATCCCGGCCCTGACCGGCCTCATCGCGAACCCAATCGGACTCCACCGATGCGCGCGACCATATCGCGACGACGGCATCGGCGATCGCGAGCCGCTCCTCGATCTTGCGCGCGAACGCCTCGCCGCCTTCGATCAGGGCATCCCACCAGAGGTCGATCCCGGCGTCGCGTAACGCCTGCGCGATCGGCTCGACCCGCTTCCGGTCCCCGCGCGCATAGCTCAGGAAGACGCATCGCCGCTTGTCCGCGCTGGCTGCCTCCCCCGTCATCGCCGAACTACAGCATATTCGCACGGTTTCGGATAGCGCGCGTCACCCGCGTCAGGCAGGCGCGACCAGCACGGTCAGCGTCATCGCCGACCGTAATCTGAAACCCAAAGCCTCGTAGAGCGCGATCGCGCCCGCATTGTCGGCATAGCTGTGCAGGAACGGCGTCTCGCCCCGCGCAACGATCCGTGACGCGACGATCCGCATCAGACCGCCGGCATAGCCCTTGCCGCGATGGTCCGGGTGGGTGCAGACGCCGCTCACCTCGGTGAAACCCTCCGGCCGCAACCGCTCGCCAGCCATCGCGATCAGCCTGCCGTCCTGCTTCACGCCGATGAAATTGCCCATGCGATTTGTGTGTTCGAAGAACGGGCCGGGCTCGGTCAGCCGGGCGAGCGCGAACATCGCGGGCGCATCCGCATCGCCCAGCGTCTCGACTTCGAACGCCGGCTCCCGCGCCTCGATGCGGTCGGCGATCATCTGCACGCAGGCGGCATTGTGGTGGACAACCAGCCCGGGCGGCGGCGCGACTCCGTCGACCTCGAGAAACCAGAGGCCTTCGGGGCCGCAGCGCAAACCCGTGAGCGCAAACCGGCTGTCCACCGAGGCGTCGGCCGCGGCGGCGAACACGCCGATATCGGGCCGAAGCCGCACCGCCGCCCCTGCCCGTTCGGCGATGTCCGCCTGGCGCGTAGTGAGCGCGCTCCAGATCGGGCGGTCGAGCTTGTGGCTCAGTCGGCCTTGTTGCCCGTCCACTGATCCATCCAGCCGAACACGTTCTGATACCATTGCAGGCTGTTCTTCGGCTTCAACACCCAGTGATTCTCGTCGGGGAAGACGAGCAGCTTCGACGGGATGTTGCGCCGCTGGAGCGCGGTGAAGGCGGCGATCCCCTGCGTATAGGGAATGCGGAAATCCTTCTCGCTGGTGATCACCAGCTGCGGCGTCTTCCACTTGTCGACCAGGTTGACCGGGTTCCATTTTTCGAACGCCTGCGGATCCTCATAATAAGGATGGCCGCCATGCTCCCATTCGTCGAACCAGAGCTCTTCGGTTTCGTAGGCCATGGCGCGTGCGTCGAACACGCCGTCATGCTGAACGATGCATTTGAAGTGATCGGGCCAGGTGCCCTCGATCCAGTTCATCATATAGCCGCCATAGGAACCGCCGGCGGCGCAGACATTGTCGCTGGCAAGGAAATCAAAGCGTTCGGTCGCAGCCTTGAGACCATCTTTCAGGTCTGTCAGCGGCCAGCCGCCCCAATTCTGGTTGATGCCGTCGGTGAAAGCCTGGCCGTAACCGGTGCTGCCGTGGAAATCGACCGACACCACGGCATAGCCATGACCGGCCCACGCCATCGGATTCCAGCGATAGGACCAGCTATCGTTGAACGTGCCCTGCGGCCCGCCATGGACGAGGAAGGCGACGGGGGCCTTGGCGCCGGGCGCGAGCTGCGCCGGGCGCATCGCGAAGCCCCACACGGTATCGCCGTTCGCGCCCTTGAAATTGTAGCGCGTGACGGTCGGCAGATCGACGCCCGCCAGTTTCGACGCGTTGACGCTGGTGAGGCGCGTGACCTTGCCGTTGGGCGCCCACGCCCAGAGATCGGCGGGCGCGGTCAGGCTGTCGAGCGCATAGACCAGGCCGCCCTTGGGCAGCACGTCGAACGCGGCGACATGGCCCGCCCCGGTCAGGCGATGGACCTTGCCGTCGGCGAGATCGACCCGGAACAGGGGCACGTCGAGCGTATCCTCGGCGGTGACGTAGAGGCTGGCCGAATCCGGCGCCCATTCGAGCGCGCCGACCGAACGATCCCATTTGTCGGTGACCGCATGGGCCTGACCCGAATGGAGATCGCGGACCCACAGCACCTGGCGGTCGGCTTCGTAACCGGGACGCTTCATCGACGTCCAGGCGAGCCAGCGTCCGTCGGGCGACACGGCGGGCGTGGTATCCATGCCCTTCATGTCGGCGGTCAGGTTGGTGGGCGGCGTCGAGCCGTCGGCGGGTGCCGCGAAGATATCGAGATTGACCGAGAGCGGCTCGGTCCGGCCCGCCTCGCGCAACGCGAAATAGACCGTCTTGCCGTCGGGACTCCAGGCGAGTTCGCTGCCGTCGCCCATCGGCTTGGACGGCGTATCGCCGACCAGCGCGCCTTCGATCGCGTGGCCTGCGCCCGTCGCCTTGCCGGCTGCGAGCGGGAGCACGAACAATTGCGAGCGCTGGCCGTCTTCCCACGTATCCCAATGGCGAATGAAAAGCTGATCGAAGGTGCGGCCGCTGCCGGCATCCTTGGGCTTGTCGGGCTGCTTCACGTCGAGCGAGGCGGCGCCGACCGGCCGGTCGGCCCACACGAGGATCGCATCACCCTTGGGCGAGATCTTGAAGCCGGACAGATCGTAATCGCCCGTGACCTGCGTCGCGGGGCCGCCCGCCATTGCTACGCGCCACACCGCGCTGACGTCATTATGGCGGTCGGACAGGAAATAGAGGCTGCCGTCGGGGCCGAAGGCGGGATCGCTTTCCTCGGCGTCGGTCGAGGCGAATTTCTCGGGCGACGCGCCTTTGGTCTTCAGATCGAGCCGCCACAGATCGTGCCGGCCCTTGTTGGCGGCGAGATCGGTCTCGCGCTGGTCCCACACCAGCCATCGCCCGTCGGGCGACGCGACCGGCGCGCCGACGCGGCTCAATGAAACCATGTCCTGAGGAGTGAAAGGCCGCGCGAGCGCGGTCGTGGCGAGGGTGGCGGCAAGCGCCGCAGCCAGAAGCTTTTTCATGGCGACATGGACTAGCAAGCCCGTACGCGCTGGCAAGCGGGGCCACGAATTTCGCATTCGGCCCGCTTCCCTTGCACCGCGCGGCAGAATAGCCTTCCCGCAGGGGAATCGGGGAAAATCATGAAGATCGGCGGTGCTTTCGGGGTAGCGGCTGCATTTCTGGCCTGGGCGGCCTGTGCGCCGGCGATGGCCGCTCCAGGCGCGCCGCTCGACGAGGCGCTTCGCACGATCCGCCAGACCTATGACCGGGGCGACTATAGCGCTGCCTTATCGATGGCGCGACACACGCTCGACGATCGCTCCAACCCGCCATCCGGCGATGCGCTGATGGAGCTGAACAACGTCATCGTCGACTGCGAATACCGAGCCAAGGACATGGCCAAAATGTATCGCGACGCGATGCGGGCAACTGCGAGCGAACCGAGTTCGATCTACGTCTGGCGCATGCGCCTCGGTTCCGAATATAACAGCAAGCATTATGATGCGGCGCTGACGACCATCACGCTGATGGCGCAATCGCACCGGGCAGCCCTGAACGCGACACCGATCCGCCTGTTCGACGCACTCCACGCGCTGATGAAGAATGCGGGCGACCGGGACACCGATTTCCGCATGCTCAAGATATTGAACGACGCCTACCAGCCGATTGCACCGTTCGCGGAGGTGGAGGATCTGCGCCTGGCCTACGCGCGCCAGCTATACGACGCGAACGACAAGGCTGCCGCGGTGAACCTGATCAACGGCATCCAGACCTTCTCGGGGCTGGTGGAGGTCAGCACCGATCCCGACCTGCGCGCGCTGCAAGACCCCAAGGTCAATCTCCAGCTCGCGGCCGAGCGGCAATTGGTCGAGGATCAGATCACGCTTTCGCAGCACCCCGACATCCTGGAAGGCGTGACCCGGGTGGCCGGCGATCTGCGCCGGCTGGGCCGTTACCAGGATGCGCTGGCCGTGCTCGAAAAGGTGCGCCCGCGCATCGGCACGCCGAACGGCTTCAGCGATCGCGATTATCAACAGGGCTCGTGGTGGGAAGGTCTGGCCACAACCTATGTCGCGCTGGGCGATTATGACCATGCCATCGAAAGCTATCGCGCGGGCATAGGCAGCGGAGAATTCGGCCAGCGCAACGTCAGCCAGGTGCTGGACTCCGCGCTGGAGCAGATGCGGTTCGGCCATTACGAGGATGCTCTGGTCACGCTGGCGGCCGCGCCCGATAAACCGGGCGAACGCAGCCCCTATGGCGAGATGGTGTTTCACTATGCCCATGGCTGTGCTGCCTGGCTGGCCGGGCACAAACAGGATGCCGCCAAGGACATCGCTTATGTTACGGTCCACGAAAGGGACGGCCCCGGCAACGCAGTCGCGCTCAGCCTGTGCGTCGGCGATCTCGACGCGGCCGCCGCGCACTTCATCCGCGATTTGAACGATCCGGACGAGCGCGCCGGCGCGCTCGAACATCTGGCCGACTTTCTTCCCAACGCCGCGAACGTGCCCGAACCGCCCGCGGACAAAGTCCTCACCCAATTGAAGGCGCGCGCGGACGTGAAGGCTGCGATCGAAAAAGCGGGGGGAATCCCCTCTTTTCCATTTCGTCGCGACGATCTGTGATGCGTTACGCCTAGGGCGCGATCAAGCGCAGCTTTGTTCGAAATGCGGGCCTTTACCGACCGATAATCCGCGCCACTTCGCGCGCGACGACGCGCTCGACCAGATCGGGTAGGTTGGCGTCGAGCCATTCCTTGAGCATCGGGCGGAGCATTTCGCGCACCACGCCATCCAGGGTGTTCTCGCCCGCGCGGGGATCGATGGTGACGCCGGAGAGCGCCTTGAGAGCGGCCTTGCTCGCCTTGGCG
>NZ_DATHFV010000020.1:0-5825 GCF_035317925.1 Sphingomonas sp. | reverse complement strand
GCCGAAATCGACGCAATTATGCTCGACATACATGTCGAGTTCTTCGAACGAGCCCGGGTCGAGCAGCACGTCCAATCGCTCGCGTGCGGTCAGGCGGCCCTTGGCATGCTGCGCGTCGATCCGTTTCTGGCCTCCGCCCATCTTGGCTTGGGCACGTTTTTCCTCGAGCTTCTGCAGGATCGCGAGCACGCTTTGTCTCCGTTTGGAACGTAACGCCTGAAACTTCTTTGACGGTCAGGTCAAGCCGGATCGGGGGAGATCGGATGCAGATCGAGGTAGCAATTATTGGCGCGGGCGCGGCCGGAATCGCGGCTGCACGCCGCCTTCAGGATCGCGGACGAAAGGTGCTGCTGGTCGAGGCGATGGACCGCGTCGGCGGCCGCGCGCACACCATCACCGTGGAAGGGCTGGCGCTCGATCTGGGCTGCGGCTGGCTCCATTCCGCCGAACGCAATCCGCTCGCCCGTTTCGCCGAAGCGGAGAACGCGGCGATCGACCGGTCGCACGCCGCCTGGCGCAATCAGTTGCGCAATCTCGGCTTCAGCGCGGAGCAGCAGCGCGCGGCCTGGAAAACCTATGACAGCTTCGACCAAAGCCTGCGCGACAATCCGCCGCCGGACGATATCGCGGGCAAGGCGATCGCACGCGATCATCCGTGGCGACCTTATCTGGACATGATCAGCGGCGCGCTGAACGGCGCGGAGCTGGATTTCGTATCGGCGAAAGACCTGCTCGCGTACGACGATTCCGCTTCGGAAACGAACTGGCGGCTGCCCGCGGGCTATGGAACGCTGATCGGCGGCGCGGCGCGTGCCCTTCCCCTCTCGCTCGCCACGAAAGTGCTGGCGATCGACCATCAAGGCGCTCGCGTCGGAATCGAGACCAGCAAGGGACGGATCACCGCCGATGCGGTTATCGTCGCGGTACCGACCGACATCCTCGCGCGCGGCGATATCGCGTTCACGCCGGCGGTGGACGACCATCTCCATGCCGCTTCGTGCCTGCCGCTGGGCCGCGTCGACAAACTGTTCCTGGCAATGGAGGATGCCGACGCGGTGCCGCCCGAGACGCATCTGCTCGGCAACCCGCACAGCGCGCTGACCGGCAGCTATTATCTTCGCCCGTTCGGGCGGCCGCTGATCGAATGCTTTTTCGGCGGGATCGCGGCGCGGGCGATGGAAGAAGCGGGGGACGTAGGACGTATCGCCTTTGCGATCGAGGAGATCAGCGCGCTGTTGGGCAGCGACTTCGCGAAACGGCTGCAGCCGGTCGCTGGCAGCTGGTGGCATAAGGAGGCAACGATCGGCGGCGCCTACAGCCATGCTTTGCCGGGTCATGCCGACAAAAGAGCGATATTGGCAGCGCCTGCCGACGAGCGCCTTCACTTCGCGGGCGAAGCCTGTTCGGCGCACGATTATTCGACCGCCCATGGCGCGTGGCAGAGCGGGCTCGACGCGGCCGATCGCATCGAGCCGCGCTTATATTGAGAGACCGAGCTGCTGCTCGTCCTCGTCCTCGGCCAGCGCGGACAACGTCAAGCCCAGCAACCGTATGCCGAGCGGCACCGGGCATAATGCGGACAGCAAGCCCTGCCCCGCGGCCCCGATCGTCGCGCGGTCACAGATCACGGCGGTGAAGCTACGCGCGCGGGTGATGGTCCGGAAGTCGGCGAATTTGACCTTGAGCGTGACGGTGCGCCCCGACGCGCCCGCACGCTCGACCCGCGTCATCAATGCCTCCAGCACAGTCTCAAGTGCTTCGGCTAATTCATTGGGATCAGTCATGTCCTGAAAGAAAGTCCGCTCTGCGCCGACCGATTTCAGGACGCGATTGGCACGGACCGGACGGTCGTCCATCCCGCGCGCGGCGCCGAACAGATAGTCGGCGAAGCTGCCGAAATGCGCCTTCAGGAACTGGATGCTCTGCGCTTTCAGGTCCGCCCCCGTCTCGATCCCGAGTGTCTTCATCCGCTCGGCGGTCTTGGGCCCGACCCCGTGGAAGCGCGACACCGGCAGGCTCTCGACGAAGCGCGGGCCGTTGGCGGGCGTGATCACGCACAGCCCGTTGGGCTTGTTCTGGTCGGAGGCGAGCTTGGCGATGAACTTGTTGTAGGACACGCCGGCCGAAGCGGTGAGACCAAGCTCGGCCTTGATCCGGGCGCGTATCTGTTCGGCGACGGCCCGCGCGGATTCGGCACCGCTGACGTCGAGATAGGCTTCGTCGAGCGAGAGCGGTTCGATCAGCTCGGTATAAGCGGCGAAGATGGCGCGAATCTCGCGGCTGATCGCCGAATAGACATCGAAGCGCGGCTTGACGAAGATCAGATCGGGGCAGCGCCGCCGCGCGGTGACCGACGGCAAAGCCGACCGCACGCCATAGGCCCGCGCCTCATAGCTGGCGGCGGCGACCACGCCCCGTTCGCGCGCGCCGCCGACCGCGACCGGCTTGCCGCGCAGTTCCGGATTGTCGCGCTGTTCGACCGACGCATAGAAGGCATCCATGTCGATATGGATGATCTTGCGCGGGGGCGGCTCCTCCATGCGCGCTTTCTAACGCGGTCGAAACAGAAAGGGAACGCCGTCCGGGATCAACCGAACGGCGCGTTTCCTCAATACGGATTTTGCGTCGTGGGCAGATAATTGCTGTTGTCGACCGGCGGCCTATCGCTGGTGGCGGCAGAATCGGTGGTGCGCGGCTTGTGTTTGGCCTTGGCTTTCGCTGGCTTGGCGGCGGTGGCGGACACATCGTTCGCAGTAGTACCGGCATCGACATCGGCGCTGCCGCTATGGTTTTCGGCCGTGCCGGCGGTGGCGGGACCGACGTCAGGCGCGGTCACCTGGGCAGCGACGGGAAGCGCCAGCGCCGCCGCGGCGATCAAGATCAGTCTGCGCATGATAGTCTCCTCTGCTGGGCCGCCGTCTGGAAAGCGGAACAGGGATTAAGAGGGGAATAGGATCGGTTTGGTTCAGGCGAGCCGTTCGGGAACTGCGTCGGCCTCTTCGAGCAGGGTGCGGCGCTCGGCCATCGCCTCCCACGGGAAGACGAACCACCTCTTGTCGGTCGAACGGTCGATCGTGCGCGAGCGATAATCGACCTTCGCGGTGGAGCGGAGATTGTCGATCAGCACCGCGACGCGCACCCGGCCGTCGACCGCGCCATGATCAATCAGCGATTTGCGCAACGTCTCGATCGTGCGCCCGCTGTCGTTGATATCGTCCACCAGCAGGATGGTCCGGCCATCGCCCGTAGCGACGGCGAGCTTCTCCATCAATTCCTCGGCAAAGCTCGGCACGCCCGAGCTGTAATCGACCGACAGCAGCGAGATGCCGGTGCGGTGCGACAGATAGGCCGCCGGCACGAGCCCACCGCGGCCGATGCCGACGATATGATCGGGTTTCCACTGATCCGCCTCCAGCGCCGCCGCCACTGCCTGCACGTCGGCGACGAATTCGGGATAAGGGATGAAGGAGAGTTCGGTTGCGCTCATGACGGCCTCACGCGGCGGCGAAGGCGTTGACGGCCCGGAGATGCCGGGTGACGGCCTCATCCGGCAGGAACGACCCCAGGAAGCTGTTGCGGGCGAGCGTGATGAGATCTTCCCTGTCGAGCAAAGGCGCGATCGCGCGGTAATTGTCCGCAACATAGCCGCCGAAATAGGCCGGATCGTCCGAATTGATCGTCGCGCGCAGCCCATGCTTGAGCATCCCCGGGATCGGGTGGCGGGCGACGTCGTCGACCACGCACAATTTGAGATTGGACAGCGGGCAGACGGTGAGCGTCATCCCGCTGCGCGCGAGCCGCGTGACCAGGTCCGGCGATTCCATCGCGCGATTGCCGTGATCGAGCCGGTCGACATGGAGGAGGTCGAGCGCCTCCAGCACATATTCGGGCGGCCCCTCCTCGCCCGCGTGCGCCACGCGCTTCAGCCCTTCGGAGGCCGCGGCGGCGAACACGCGCGCGAATTTCTCGGGCGGATGCCCGATTTCCGAACTGTCGAGGCCAACCGCCGCGATCCGGTCGAGCCAGGGTTCGGCGGCCTGCAAGGTAGCGAACGCCGCCGATTCATCGAGATGGCGCAGGAAACAGAGGATCAATTTGGACGTGAGGCCATATTTCGCCTCGGCCGCCTTCATGCCCGCGAGCAGTCCGTTGGCGCCGACCGCGAAGGGCAATCCCCGGTCGGTATGCGTCTGCGGATCGAAGAAGATTTCGGCATGAAGCACGCCGTCGGCATGCGCGCGCTCGAAATAAGCGAGCGCGAGATCGTGGAAATCCTCCTCCGTGCGGAGCACGTTGGCGCCCTGATAGTAGATGTCGAGGAAGTCCTGGAGTTGCGTGAAGCTGTAGGCCGCGCGAAGCTCTTCGACCGAGGAAAAAGGAATTTCGATGCGGTTGCGCCGCGCGAAGGTGAACATCTGCTCCGGCTCGAGGCTGCCTTCGATATGGAGGTGGAGTTCGGCCTTCGGCAGGCCGGTGATGAAGGCGTCGAGTTCGGTGTCGGGCATAAAGCTCCCCGGCTGGCGTTGCGCCGAGCCTAGCCCAGGCCATGGGGCCGCGTATAGCCGCGCATTTGCCCTGCCCTTCGCGCTCTTGCTGATCGCGGCGCGCGCGCCGCAGCCGCCGTTGGGCGATCTGGTGCTCGACGCCGCCGATCCAGTGGTCGCGGTCGAGATTGCGGGCGTGCCGCTGCGGCTGCGCGTCGACCTCGATCGGCAGAACAATATCGAGCTCAACCCCGCCGCCGCCGCGCGCCTGACGGTGAAATGGGAGGATGGCTACGCACTCGACGTCGGGCGCGTGCAATTGAGCAGCCGTATCGCGCTGGTGGCGATGACGATTGCCGGCCGCGTCGTGCCGAGCCAGGTCGCCGACCATGGCCGCGATTGCTGCGCCGGCGTCGATGGCGTGATCGGGCCGGATCTGCTGCCTTATGCTTCGGTCCATTGGCAGCGGAGGCAAGCCCCGGTCCCTACCGCCAGCCTGAACCTGTTGCTCACGGTGAGCCCGACAACGGGCCTGTCGGCGCCGACGGACGCGGGCGACGTGCGGCTGCGCTTCGCACTCGACCAGGATGAAACCGTGGGCACCGCAGCGGCGGGCGCAACGCTCGCGCGGGCTTGGGGCGGGCGCTGGAACGGGCCATCGCGCCATGTCGTGCTGGCCTTCGGGATTTCGCGGCCCGCGCGCGCCATTGCCTTTGCCCGGCCGGGCCTGCTCGCGGGCTTCCGTATCGACCCGCTACTGGTGCGGATTTCCGATTTTCCGGGCGACGAGAAATTGCCCGCCGACCCGAGCCGCGCCGACGACGTCGTGGTCAGCCGCCATCTGCAACGGCAGCATGCCTGGCCGGCGGTTATCATCGGCGCTGACCGTCTCTCGCGCTGCGCCGATATCATCTATTATGCGGTTACGCGCAGCCTGACGCTGCATTGCGCGTTCGACACCCCATGAAACGGTTGGTTGCGTCCCTCGTCCTCGCCGCGATGCCGCTCAAGGCGGCGGTCCCGGCCTACACGCCCGAACTCGAAGCCCGCGTGTTCGATCGCGCGTGGGAACTCGTCGGTCGCCATTATTGGGATCACAGCAAGACCGGCGAGGCCTGGGCCGATGCGCGCGACCATTTCCGGCCACTCGCCGTGGCAGCCCCGGATCGCCCGGCTTTCTACACGATCCTGGGGGAGATGCTGGCGTCGCTGGGCGACAGTCACGTCTACGCGATCGACCCGCTCCAGATCGCGATCGGCAAGGCGCGCGACGCCGGCCGCGCGTCCGAAGGGTTCGGTTTCTCGATGCTGCCCGACGATGACGGACGCTGGCTGGTGACG
>NZ_DATHFV010000019.1:0-11212 GCF_035317925.1 Sphingomonas sp. | reverse complement strand
CCACGCGCGATGATCTCGATTTCAGGACACAGGCTGCGCGCCGAGAGCGTGATGAAGACGTTGGCGGCATCGTCAGGCAACACGGTCGCGAGCGTGCGGGCACGGGCGACGCCGGCGCGGACCAGGAGGCCTTCCTCGGTCGCATCGCCGGCGAGGGTGAGGTGGCCCGCTGCCTCCGCCTCGGTCAGGCGATCGGTGTTGCGCTCGAGCACGATCAGCGGCGTGCCCGCCGTCGCCAGCTCGCGCGCCAGCATCACGCCGATCCGGCCATAGCCGCAGATGATGACGTGGCCGGAAAGCTTGTCGATGCGGTCGGCCATGCCCTTGTTCCCCAGTATCTGACGAAGCTGCATCACGGTGAAGAGCTGCACAAGCGCGCTCGTCAGCAGGATCATGCCGGTGCACCCAAGCACCATCGTCGCCATCGTAACGGTGTGCAGATAGGGCGTATTGATCGGGTGAACTTCGCCGTAGCCCACCGTGTAGAGCGTGAGCGCGACCATGTAGCTCGCGTCGGAGAAGCTCCAGCCCGCCGCCATGTAGGCGCTGATCGACAGCACCACGACCACGGCCATGAAGACCAGGATCGAGACGAGGTTGCGGATCGGCGAGCCGAGCACGCGTTCGGTCGTGGCGTAAGGCGTGGGCATGCGACGAATCGAGTGTGGCCAGCGCGGCGCCCGCTGTCCAGTTATCGGCGTTGGTGGTAAAAGGTGGGGGAGGAGAGATGCCATGCTGAGCATAGCCTTGTTCGCCGCCGCCTCTGTCTTGCCGACGCCGCCAAAGATAGCTGGAGCGGCCGCGCCCGTCTGTCAGAACGCCAGGGTCGAGGCTGCCAAGGCGCGTGCGCTGGCGCGCGCGCAGAAGCTCAACCAGCTGCCGAACGCGAATCTGATGCTGGGTGTGCTGCGAAGTGAGGACGGCTGCCAGAAGCCGGTGATCGTTCGCTACGATATCGGCAGCGCGCCGAAGCGCTGACCTGGCTTACCAGGTGCGGACGCGGCCCGTGTCGACGTGGACGAAACCGTCTTTGGGATAATAACCGACGCCGCCGCCCTGCATCGACAGCGCGGCGAGATGCAGGTTTTCGAGGCTGACGCCCGGCATGTGAAGGTCGGTCGCCTTGCCGAGCATGTGCTGGCTCTTGGACGCGACGCCGGTATGCTCGCCGCCCTTGGCGCGCAGCGCGGCGTTGGTCTGGGGCGAGCGGTAGCCTGAGATCATGTCGACCTTGGCCTGCGCCGGCAGGCCCAGTTTGTCGCGGATCTGGCTGATCAGCAGCATCAATTGCGGGTCCATGTTGGTGGACTCGTTGTTGCGCCAGTCGCGCAGGCCGTGATTGAGCTCGGCCAGACCTTGGCTGTCCCAGCCGCTCGCGCCCATGAAGCGCGCGTCGAACGTCTCGTTGGTGTGGATATTGCGGAAGGCGAGGCGCCGTTCCGGCAAAGCCGCGAACGCGCTCGTGCCGATCATCGCGCTGGCGCCCGCAACAAGTGCGCCGCCCAGCAGGCCGCGACGGCCGATCTGCATCTCAAGCATACAATATCCCGCTCTTCGGAAAGAAAGCCGCCAAGCGGCGTTCCTGTCCTGCCCAATTCCAAGATAAGGGATACCGTGCGTGAAAACATTAAAGGTTGCAGGCTTCTACCTTGCCTTGGCCACGGTTTGTCCCGGTTTGGCTGTCGCAGCCGCAACGAAATCGCCCGGTATCGATCAGAAAACCCTCACGACGCAGGTATTATTGGATCGGCTCGGCTTCGGTCCGGGCGTGATCGACGGGCAAAAAGGGCAATCGCTGGTCGGCGCGATCAAGGGCTTCCAGGAATCGCGCGGCCTGCCCCAGAGCGGGAAGCTCGACACGGATACGACCAAGGCGCTGGGCGCTTATGCCGCCACGCCGGGCACGATTGAGGTTACGCTAAGTGATGCCGATGTCGCGGGCCCGTTCGTCGGCCCGATTCCCGACGATGCCGCCCAACAGGCCGCGCTGCCGGCGATGGGTTATTCGGACGCGATGGAGTTATTGTCGGAGCGCTATCACACGACCAAGGCGACCTTGATCGCGCTCAACAGCGCGGACACCAAATTGGTCGCGGGTACCAAGATCAAGGTGCCGAACGTGCGGCCTGCCGCGACCGATTATGCGGGAACGCTCAAGCCCGAATGGCGCGCGACCCTGGTCGGGCTCAACGTTTCCTCCGAACAGCCCAAGGCGGCCAAATTGGTGGTCGACAAATCGGACAGGGAACTGCGCGTCTATGACTCGCAGGACAAACTGGTCGCGCAATTCCCGGCTACGATGGGCAGCACGCACGATCCGCTGCCGATCGGTACCTGGAAGGTTCAGGGCGTCTCGCCGCTGCCGCCCTTCCATTACAATCCGGCCTTGTTCTGGGACGCCAAACCGGGCGACGAGAAACAGACGATCAAGCCCGGTCCGAACGGCCCGGTCGGCGTGGTGTGGATGGATCTCGACAAGGATCATTACGGCATTCACGGCACCGAAAACCCCGAGACGATCGGCCGGACCCAGAGTCATGGCTGCATCCGTTTGACCAACTGGGATGCAGCGCGGCTGTCGCTGATGGTCAAAGCGGGCACGCCCGCGGTGTTCCAGGAATGACGCGGCTCGGCTGGATCCTGCTGCTGGCCTTCGTGGTCGTCATCGGCGGCTTCACGCTGATGGTGAAGAAGGGCGGCGGCGTTACATCGTCGCCGCAAGTGGCATCCTCACCGCAGGCGTCGGCATCGGCACCGGCCCAGCAACTCGCCCCGGCCGCTGCCGCGATGCCGGCGGGCGGCGGGCTGATCATCCCGGTCGCGGGCGTGACGCCCGACAAACTGACCGACACGTGGGGCGATGCGCGCGGCGACGGCACGCGCCAGCATCACGCGATCGACATCATGGCGCCGCGCGGCACGCCCGTGCTGGCGGCGGCGGCGGGGACGGTCGAGAAGATCTTCGAGAGCAAGAATGGCGGTCACACCATCTACATCCGCCGCACAGATAATGGCTGGCAGGATTATTACGCGCATCTCGACAGCTATGCGCCCGATCTGCGCGAAGGACTGGTGGTGAAGCAGGGCCAGCAGATCGGCCAGGTCGGATCGACCGGCGACGCCAGCCCCGACGCGCCGCACCTCCATTACGAGATTCACCAGATGGCGCCGGGCGACGGCTGGTGGAAGGGGACCGAGCTCAACCCCTATCCGATCCTGAAGAGCTTGCCCGGCTAGCATCTTCGTCACCCTGAATTTGTTTCAGGGTCCATTTCGCGGCGAGGCGCTTGCCTCCCGATGGATGCTGAAACAAGCTCAGCGTGACGGAGGGAGCGGCCAAAGCTGTGCTCCTGCCGTTTGAGCCGCGCCATGGCCACGCCACGGTACGCAGGAGGAGGTTGGGCCATGTATATCGCAGGATTGGTCATTCCCGTGCCTCACGACAAGATGGAGGCCTACCGGACATGGGCCGAGAATGGCGCGGCCATCTTCAAGCAATACGGATGCCTTGAGATCGTCGAATCCTGGGAGGATTTCGTTCCCGACGGCAAGGAAACCGACTTCCGCCGCGCCGTCGCCGCGAAGGAAGGCGAGAAGATCGTGTTCGCCTGGCAAATCTGGCCCGACAAGGAAACCTTGGACGCCGCCGAAAACAGGATGCACGCGGACGGCGTTTTGGACGTCGCCGATGGCCCACCATTCGATGCCCGCCGTCTGATCCTCGGCTGCTTCACGCCGATCCTGACAATGGGCCGCCCGATGGATGCTGCGCAGGAACGCCAAGCGATGGTCGATCCGTTCTAGTGCGTTTCGGAAGCGTATCGTAAAAGGACGGCCTACATTCGGGGGACGGTCCATGCTGCGCGCGCTTCTTATAGGCTTTTCGATCATCGCCGCCGCCCCGGCAGTTGCCCAGGTCGAACCCTTTCCGCCGGCCTTCCACACGCAGGAAATCGCCACCAACGGCACTACGATCCACGTCCGCATCGGCGGCCACGGTCCGGCGGTGGTATTGCTGCACGGTTATGGCGAAACCGGCGACATGTGGGCGCCGCTCGCGGCCGATCTGATGCGCGATCACACCGTGATCGTGCCCGATCTGCGCGGGCTCGGCCTCTCCGCCAGGGCGACCGGCGGCTATGACAAGAAGACGCAGGGCTATGACGTTTCGGGCGTGCTGGATGCGCTCAAGATCGGCAAGGTCGATCTCGTTACCCACGATATCGGCAATATGGTCGGTTATTCGTTCCTAGAGGAAAATCCGGGCCGGGTGACGCGGCTTGTGCTGATGGATGCGCCGATCCCGGGCATCGGCCCGTGGGAGGAAATCCTCAAAAGCCCGCTGCTCTGGCATTTCCGCTTCGGCGGGCCCGATATGGAACGCCTCGTCGCCGGGCGCGAGCGTATCTATCTCGACCGCTTCTGGAACGAATTTTCGGCGACTCCGGCGCATTTCACCGAGGCGTCGCGCCAGCATTATGCCGCGCTCTACGCCATGCCGGGCGCGATGCATGCCGGCTTCAGCCAGTTCGCCGCTTTCGATCAGGACGTGATCGACGATCGCGCTTTCCTCGCCAAGAATGGCAGGCTCGGTCTGCCGGTGCTGGCGATCGGCGGCGACAAGTCGTTCGGGCCGACGATGGCGGTGGTGGCGGGCGCCGCCTTCACCAACGTGCAGGGTCTGGTCGTCGCCGACAGCGGCCACTGGCTGATGGAGGAGCAACCGGCGGCTTCGGTCGCCGCGATCCGCGCCTTTCTGGACAAGCCTATCTGACGCGCCGCCTTGCCGGTTGGGCAGGTCCCGGCTAAGGGCCGCGCCTGCTCTTTCCAATCGCGAGACACACATGAAGATCAGCGGCGTGGACATTCGTCCCGGCAACATCATCGAATATGAAGGCGGCATCTGGAAGGCCGTCAAGATTCAGCACACCCAGCCGGGCAAGGGTGGCGCCTACATGCAGGTCGAGATGAAGAACCTCATCGACGGCCGCAAGAACAACGTCCGCTTCCGTTCGGCCGAGACGGTCGAGCGCGTGCGTCTCGACACGACCGACTTCCAGTTCCTGTTCGCCGACGGCGACCAGCTGACCTTCATGGACAAGGCGACCTACGACCAGATCACGCTGCCGCGCGACCTGCTCGGCGATGCCGCCGCCTTCCTGCAGGATGGCATGGATGTCGTGATGGAATTGTATGACGAGCGCCCGATCTCGGTGCAGCTGCCCGACACGATCGAGGCTTTGATCGTCGAGGCCGATGCGGTGGTGAAAGGGCAGACGGCGTCGTCGTCCTACAAGCCCGCCGTGCTCGACAATGGCGTCCGCGTGATGGTGCCGCCGCATATCGGCGCGGGCACGCGCATCGTCGTCGACGTCTACAATCAGGAATATGTCCGCCGCGCGGAGTAAGCCTTCTTCCCCTCCCGCCTGCGGGTGGGGATCGAGGGGTGGGATAGCCCACCTCGAACGCATCGCTCGCGGAGAACGCGAGCCCACCCCCGACCCCTCCCGCAAGCGGGAGGGGGGAGTAATTTATGGTAGCCCATTCAGGCCTGATCACCGTGATGGAGCGCGCCGCGCGCAAGGCCGCGCCGCGTCTGCGCCGCGACTTCGGTGAAGTGCAGCAGCTCCAGGTTTCGCGTAAAGGCCCGGCCGACTTCGTCAGCCAGGCCGATCAACGCGCCGAGGAGACGCTGTACGAAGAGCTCAAGCGGGCACGCCCCGATTGGGGTTTCCTCGGCGAGGAAGGCGGCGCGCGCGAGGGCGATCCGACCAAGCCGCGCTGGATCGTCGATCCCTTGGACGGCACCTCCAACTTCCTCCACGGCGTGCCGCATTTCTCGATCTCGATTGCGGTCGAGGAGCCCAAGTTCAATGGGCGCGGTGATATCACGCAGGCTTTGGTCTATCAGCCGATGACCGACGAGAGCTTCTGGGCGGAGAAGGGCCGGGGCGCGTGGCTGTATGACCGCCGCCTGCGCGTCTCCGCGCGGCGCGATCTGTCGGAAGCGTTGATCGCGACCGGCACGCCTTATTCGGGCCATGGCGATTTCGCGCAGTGGACCTCGATCTTCAACGCGATCGGTCCGAACGTGGCGGGCATCCGCCGCTTCGGCTCGGCTGCGCTCGATCTGGCATGGGTCGCAGCCGGGCGGTTCGACGGTTTCTGGGAAAGCCATCTGAGCCCGTGGGACGTCGCCGCCGGCCTGTTGCTGGTCAAGGAAGCGGGTGGCTTCGTCACCGATTTCCGCGGCGGCGATCAGCCGATGGAGCGCAACGAATTCCTCGCCGGCAACGACGTTCTCCATTCCAAGCTGCACAAGCTGCTCGCGGGTGCGATCCGGAAGTAAACTCTTCGCGCCGCTGCTGCTGATCCTGGCAGGCGCGGCCGAACCTCCAGCGCCGCAACCTGCCTTCAGCGTCCCGGCCGAACATCGCCTGATCGAGGGCATCGCCAGCGACGGCCACGATGTTTGGCTGAGCAGCGTGCTCGATCGTACGATCCTCGAACGGCACGACGGCACTCTGCGCGCGATCGTGCTTCCCGCCGGTATCCGCTATCCGCTCGGTATCGCCTGGGATGCGCGCCGCCATTGGCTCTGGATCGCGACCGATTGTCCCGATCTGCCCGGCATCGAGAAATGCGAACAAGGCGCATTGGTGGCGATCGATCGGGCCGGTCGGGTACGTGCCGCGGCCAAAACATCGCCCAGCTTCCATCCCGGCGATGTGTCGGCGGCCGGGGGCAGGGTGTTCGTCAGCGACAGCCAGACCGGCGCGGTCTTTGCGTATGACGACAAGACCAAGGCACTTGATCCGGTCATTCCTGTGGGCGTCGGCCGCAGCGCACAGGGCAGCGTGCTGGTCGGCGGCCATCTGGTCGTCGCCGATTACCGCTACGGCATCGCCAGCGTCGATCTGGCGACCGGCATCCGGACTTTGTTGCCCTTGCCCGACGGCACGCCGCTCAGCGGCGTCGACGGGCTGGTGCTTGTGGGGGGCGGGTTCGTCGGCGTGCGCAACGGCGCCAAGACACCCGCCATTGTCGCCTTCAGGACCGACGGAAAGACGATCACGGACGCACAGGTCCTGGCGCGCGGCGGGCCGCTCAAGGACCCCACCCAGATCACGGTTTCGGGCGATCATCTGCTGATCGTCGGCGAGGCGGGATGGGACAATGCGGCGGCGGGTTCGGACCGGGCCGGACCCACCCCGATCCTGCCACTGCCGATCCCACGCTGGAAAGCCGCAAAAGCCTTCTAATTGCGAGTCATTCTCACTGCTCGGCGGCTTGCTTCGCAGGTGCGGCGCGCTTAGGGAAACCGCGACTTCGGAAGCATCTTCTGCGCTTCCCCCACGGAGTGTTCGGACCAATGGCGAGCGTCGCCGCAGGCTATCTGCCGATCCTGATGTTTCTCGCCGTCGCGGTGACCTTGTCCACCGCGTTCGTCGTGCTGCCCATGATCGCGTCGAAGTTCACCGGATCGTCCAAGCCGAACCCCGAAAAATTGAGCGAATATGAGTGCGGTTTTCCGGCATTCGAGGATAGCCGCGCGCAGTTCGACGTGCGCTTCTATCTGATCGCGATCCTGTTCATCGTGTTCGATCTGGAAGCGGCCTTTCTCTATCCGTGGGCCGTCGCGCTCGGCGGTATCGGTTTCGCCGGCTGGGCCGCGATGATGGTCTTCCTGATCGAACTCGCGGTCGGCTTCGCCTACGCCTGGAAGAAGGGGGCTTTGGAATGGGAGTGACCCTGCCGCAGTCGCTCGACCTGCACCCGCAGGAAAGCCGGCTGCCCGATCCCGATTTCTTCAATTCGCTGCAGTCCGAAGTCGGCGACAAGGGCTTCCTCGTCACCTCGACCGAGGAATTGTTCCAGTGGGCCCGCACCGGTTCGCTCTGGTGGATGACGTTCGGCCTCGCGTGTTGTGCGGTCGAGATGATCCATGTGAACATGCCGCGCTATGATCTTGAAAGATTTGGCGTCGCACCGCGCGCTTCGCCCCGTCAGTCGGACGTGATGATTGTCGCCGGCACGCTCTGCAACAAGATGGCCCCGGCGCTGCGCAAGGTCTACGACCAGATGTCGGAGCCGAAATACGTCATCTCGATGGGCTCGTGCGCCAATGGCGGCGGCTATTATCATTACAGCTATAGCGTCGTGCGCGGCTGCGACCGGATCGTACCGGTCGACATCTATGTGCCGGGCTGTCCGCCGACCGCGGAAGCCCTGCTTTATGGCGTGATGCAGCTGCAGCGGAAGATCCGCCGCGTGGGGACGATTGAGCGGTGAGCTTTCCGAAGTTTGCTTCGAACGATGGCGTGATCGACGCGGCAACCGCCGCGCTCGGTGATGCCTTGCTGTCGGCGGTCGAGCATGTCGGCGAAATCCGGTTGAACGTGAAGCGCGAGCGCGTGGTCGATGCGCTGCGCATCCTGCGTGACGATCTCGCCTATCAGCAATTGATGGAGATTGCCGGCGTCGACTATCCGGATCGCCCCGAGCGGTTCGAAGTCGTCTATTGCCTGCTCAGCCTCACCAAGAACCACCGAATCCGCGTCCACGTCTCGACCGACGAGGTCCAGCCGGTGCCGTCGGTGACCGGGCTGTGGCCGGTGGCGGGGTGGCTCGAGCGCGAAGTGTACGACATGTACGGCGTGCTGTTCGAGGGTAATCAGGACCTGCGCCGCATCCTCACCGATTACGGCTTCCAGGGCCACCCGCAGCGCAAGGATTTCCCGCTGACCGGCTTCGTCGAGCTGCGTTATTCGGAAGAAGAGAAGCGCGTCGTCTATGAGCCGGTCAAGCTGGCGCAGGACTTCCGCAATTTCGATTTCATGAGCCCCTGGGAAGGGGCGGAATATATCCTTCCGGGCGACGAGAAGGCGAAGGCGCCGGAAGCGCCCGGTGCGCCGACGCCCGCCAAGGCCGACGAGGTGAAGAAGTGAGCACGCGGACCGTCACGGTCGGCACTTCGGATGCGCCGGCGCACGATACCGAAACCGGTATCGACAATTACACGATCAATTTCGGCCCGCAGCATCCGGCCGCGCACGGCGTGCTGCGCCTCGTGATGGAGCTGGACGGCGAGGTGGTCGAGCGCGCCGATCCGCATATCGGCCTGCTGCATCGCGGCACCGAGAAGCTGATCGAGTACAAGACCTATCTCCAGGCGCTGCCGTACTTCGACCGGCTGGATTATTGCTCGCCGCTCAACATGGAGCACAGCTATGTGCTCGCGATCGAGAAACTGCTCGGCATCGACGTGCCGCTGCGCGCGCAATATCTGCGTGTCTTCTTCGCCGAGCTGAGCCGCATCTCCAACCACATGCTCAACCTGGGGTCGCACATCATGGATGTGGGCGCGATGACGCCCAATCTGTGGCTGTTCGAGGTGCGCGAAGACTGCATGAACTTCTTCGAGCGCGCATCCGGCGCGCGCATGCATGCCGCCTGGTTCCGCCCCGGCGGCGTCCATCAGGATGTGCCGCTCAAGCTGCTCACCGATATCGGCGAATGGCTGGACGAACGCATGCCGCGCCTGTTCGAGGATGCGATCAGCCTGGTCGCCGACAACCGCATCTTCAAGCAGCGCAACGTCGATATCGGCCTCGTGTCGCGCGACGATGCGATCGCGTGGGGCTTTTCCGGCCCGATGATCCGCGCCGCGGGCATCCCGTGGGATATCCGCAAGTCGCAACCCTACGACTGCTACGACCGCATGGATTTCGAAGTGCCGGTCGGCACCAGGGGCGATTGCTACGACCGCTTCATGGTCCGGGTCGAGGAGGTGCGCCAATCGATGCGCATCATGAAGCAATGCCTCGCCGAAATGCCCGAGGGCGAGATCGCCAGCCTCGACCGCAAGGTCGTGCCCCCCAAGCGCGGCGAGATGAAGCATTCGATGGAAGCGTTGATCCATCACTTCAAGCTCTACACCGAAGGCTTCCACGTGCCCGCGGGCGAGGTCTATGTCGCGACCGAAAGCCCCAAGGGCGAGTTCGGCGTGTTCCTGGTCAGCGACGGCAGCAACAAGCCCTATCGCTGCAAGATCCGCCCGACTGCCTTCAGCCATTTGCAGGCGATGAACTTCATGATGAAGGGCCACATGCTGGCCGACACCACCGCGATCCTCTCCGCGATCGATATCGTGTTCGGGGAGTGCGACCGGTGATCGGCCGTCCTTGGACCCAGCGAGAAGCCAACCGAAGCTTCATAAGTGTGGCGTGCGGATTGATGCTGCTGGGGCTGAATCTTTCCGAAGGGCTTACGCCGCTGCACGTCGCCACCAGCGGCCTATTAGCTGTCGTGCTCGTGGGTTTACTCTGGAAGGCCATCAAGACGAAACTTGATGGAGCGAAATACAATGGCTGACGCAGCCCCTATCCCCGATGAAGCCGAAACCCGCGCGCGTTGGGGCGGCTTTGCCTGGTCGGCAGAGAATGTCGCCAAGGTGAAGGAGATCATCGCGCGTTATCCCAAGGGCCGCGAATATTCGGCGATCATGCCGTTGCTCGATCTCGCCCAGCGCCAGGTCGGCGCCGAGACGCAGACCCAGGGCTGGCTGCCCGTGCCGGTGATCGAGCATGTCGCGAAGGAAGTGGGCATGCCCTACATCCGCGCGCTCGAGATCGTCAGCTTCTACACGATGTACAATATGACGCCCGTCGGCCGCTATCATGTGCAGGTGTGCGGCACGACGCCATGCATGCTGCGCGGCTCCGACGACGTGCTCGACGCCTGCTACAAGAAGGGCCTGAAGAAGGGGCACACCACCCCCGACGGCTTGTTCACGCTGACCGAGGTCGAATGTCTCGGCGCGTGCGTCAATGCGCCGATGGTGCAGATCAACGACGACAATTACGAAGACCTGACCTTCGACAGCACGACCGCGATCCTCGAAGCTTTGGCGCGCGGCGAACAGCCCAAGCCCGGCCCGCAGATCGATCGCTTCCTGTCCGCGCCGGTCGGCGGCCCGACCGTGCTCAAGGCGTATACCCACTGATGCCGCTCATCCTCGCCCTCGTCATCGGGATCCTGCTGTTCGTGGTCCTGCTCAAGGTGCTGCTGTTCATCGGCGCGCTCGTGATCGGGCTCGTGTTGGCGGTGATCGTCTATTTCATCGCGGAGAAACTGGTGGGGCAGGGCCGATGATCGCTTCCATCGACGACAAGGATCGGATCTTCACCAACATCTACGGCTTCCAGGCTTG
>NZ_DATHFV010000018.1:0-26943 GCF_035317925.1 Sphingomonas sp. | reverse complement strand
GCAGGTCACCGACCTCGACGGCAACGCCAGCTATGATCTCGGCGGCTCCTACGGCGTGAACCTGCTGGGCTACGACTTCTACAAGGGCTGCATGGAGCGCGGCGCCCGGCGCATCGGCGAGCTCGGCCCGGTGCTGGGGTCCTACCCGTCGCTGGTCGCCGACAACGCCGCGCGGCTGGCGCGGATATCGGGCAAGGACGAGGTCTCGTTCCACATGTCGGGCACGGAAGCGGTCATGCAGGCCGTCCGGCTGGCGCGCTACCACACGAAGCGCTCGCATCTCGTGCGCTTCTGCGGCGCCTATCACGGCTGGTGGGGCGACGTGCAGCCGGGGATCGGCAATCCGGTCAACGCCGATCGCACCTTCACGCTCGCCGAAATGTCCGAAAAGGCGCTGCAGACGCTCGCCACGCGCCGCGACATCGCCTGCGTGCTGATCAACCCGCTCCAGGCGCTCCATCCCAATAACGCCGCGCCGTCCGACAACACCTTGGTCGACGGCGGCCGCCGCGCGGGGCTCGATCGCGAGGCCTATGCCGAATGGCTGCACCGCGTCGCCGAAGTCTGCCGCGACCGCGGGATCGTGCTGATCCTCGACGACGTCTTCACCGGTTTCCGCATCGCGCGCGGCGGCGCGATCGAATATTTCGGCATTCGTCCCGACATGGTCACCTACGGCAAGACTTTGGGCGGCGGGCTGCCGGTCGGCGTGCTGGTCGGCAAAGCCGAACTGATGAAGCGCTTCCGCCCCGACCGGCCAGTCGACATCTGCTTCGCGCGCGGCACCTTCAACGCGCATCCTTATGTGATGGGGGCGATGAACGCCTTCCTGCGCAAGCTCGACGAGCCGGAGACGGCGGCGCTCTACGACGGGCTCGACGAACGCTGGAACGTGCGCGCCATGCAGATGAACGCGGCGCTCGAAACGGCCAGTGTGCCCGTCCGCGTCGCCAATCTCTCGTCGATCTGGACGGTGCTCTACAACGTGCCGTCGCGCTTCAACTGGATGCTGCAATATTATTTGCGCGAGGAAGGCCTCCTGCTGAGCTGGGTCGGCACCGGCCGCATCATCTTCAGCCTCAATTACAGCGATGCCGATTTCGACGAGGTGGTTGCGCGCTTCACCCGCGCGGCGGAGCGGATGGCGGCCAATGGCTGGTGGTGGCACGCGCCGAACGCGACCAACAAGTCGGTCCGCCGTGGCATTTTGCGCGAGCTGATCGCCAAGCGCTTCGGGCGTTAATTCGCTGGCCGTCATGCCGGACTTGTTCCGGCATCCACCGGGAGGCAGGCGCCTCGCCTCAGAGTGGACCCCGGAACAAGTCCGGGGTGACGGAAAGAGGTCTTCACGCGCATCACCAAAAAACAAACGGGCCTGCCGAGTAGGATACTCGACAGGCCCGAAACCCGCCGGCGCAAAGGGAAACGCCGGCAGAAGCTGGATCAGCGCGTCGCAATGCCGCCGTCGAACCGCTCGCCCTTCAGCAGCCGCGCCGGCGCGTGGCGATATTGTTTGAAGTCGTTGAACGGGTCGGTGATGATCTTCGCCGCCCAGACGAGACCGGTCGGCACGTCGCGGACGAAGAAGAGCTGGAAGGTGCGGAACAACAGTCCGCCCGCACCCAGCGCCAGCCACATCAGGCCAACATGGCGGAGGAAGCCCATCGGGCCGGGGATATCCGAGAACACGCCCCACAAGGTCGGGCTGATCAGCAGCAGGATCGGCATCAGCGCCCAGATCGACATGAAGACGACCTTGCGCATCAGATTGTAGCCGACCTTGATCTCTTCCTTGTACTGGTGCGTCGCCTGGTTGACCTCGTCATAGCCCTTGGGCTCGAAGAAGAAATGGCCCGCCTGGCGGCTGGTCATCGCCACGCACCAGCCGAGCAGGCTCGCCAGCGCGGGATCGTGGAACAGCAAGATGTAGGCGCCGATGAAGCTCGACGCGCTCAGGAAGTGCAGGCTCTGGTTGATCAGGCTGTGATGATAATAACGATGATCGTCCCAGCGCTGCTCTTCGAGCTGATCCTTGAACGCGGCGATCTTCTCGCCGCTCTTCGCCTTGAGCGCGCCGCCCTTCTGCTTGAGCGCGCCGCCGGCCTGCTTGATCTTCATCGTCTTCGTCGATCCGGTCATGACCTGTCCGTTCAGTTCTTGCGGAAGCGGAGGAGTTCGAAATGGCCGAGCGGCGGCAATGCGCGTCGCTCGACCAGATCGATCGATCCATTGGCGGTCGCCCAGTCCGAATAGCGTTCGAACGGGAATTCCGTGCGGAAGCCGAGCCGGCTGGTGATCGGCATCAAGGCTTTCTCGATCGCGCCGCGCAGGCCCTTGCCCGCGCCGATCCGCGTCGTGATGATGATCTCGCCGCCGCGGCGCACGGTGCGCGCGAATTCGTCGAGCGCGCGTTCGGGATTGGGGACGGCGGTGATCACATATTGCGCGACGACCACGTCGAACGCGCCGTCTTCGAATTTCAGGTCCTCGGCATCCATCACCGCGATCGCTTCGACATTGTCGAGCGTGTTCGCGCGCTCGCGCGCTTTGGCGAGCAAGCCCTCAGAAATATCGATGCCATAAAGTTTGCAGCGCTTGCTGTAGGACGGCAGCGAGATGCCCGTGCCGACGCCGACCTCGAGCACACGCCCGCCGACGCGGTCGGCCGCCTGGATCGCGATGTTCCGGCCGCGACGAAAGACCGCGCCGAACACCAGGTCATAGACGGGCGCCCAGCGGTCGTAGGCCGCTGCCACCGTCCGGGTCTGCATCACCGTATCCATCTGCCGGTCTCCCATGATCCGGCGAGCTATCGGTCAGTTCGGAGACAGGCGCGCTACGGGTTGATGCCGGTTTTGTTACAGGAGGCGCGGTTCGACCCATCCACCTTCACATATCTGCAACCGGACTGACCCACGCGCTTCACGGGTTCGCATTATTGGCGGCTCCATCGCAACGGCGCGAGGAGCACGTTTTGGCCTCTCTCCCAGACCTTTCGCCGATGGCACGGCGTACGCCGCCCGCCGGTCCGAAGAAGCCTTTCTCCGCGCCCGCCACATTGCCCGCCTGGTTCGACGAGCCCGATCCCAAGCCCGCACCGCGCCAGCGCACGCATTATCGGACGATCTGGATTTCGGACATCCATCTCGGCACCCCCGGCTGCAATGCCGAGCTGCTGATGGACTTCCTGAAGTCGATCGAGTGCGAAACGCTCTATCTGGTCGGCGACATCATCGACGCCTGGCGGCTGCGCAAGGGCTGGTACTGGCCGCCGCGCCACAACGATGTCGTGCGCCGCATCCTCAAGATGGCGAAGCACGGCACGCACGTCGTCTATGTACCCGGCAACCATGACGAGGTGCTGCGCGATTATGCCGGCCTCGCCTTCGGCGACGTGACCGTTGCGAGCGAAGTGATCCATGAAACCGCTGACGGCCGCCGCCTGCTGGTACTGCTCGGCGACCAGTTCGACAGCATCGTGCTCTACGCCAAGTGGTTGGCCTTCCTTGGCGACAGCGCCTACGAATTGCTGCTCAAGTCCAACCGCATCGTGAACTTCGTGCGGCGGCGCTTCGGCCTGCCTTACTGGTCGCTCGCCGCGCACATGAAGAAGCGCGTCAAGAATGCGGTCTCCTTCATCTCGCGTTTCGAGGAGGTCGTCGCCCGCGCCGCCGCCGAGCGCCATGTCGAAGGTGTGGTCTGCGGCCACATCCACTCGGCCGAGATCCGTCAGTTCGGCGATATCACTTATTATAATGACGGCGACTGGGTGGAGAGCTGCACGGCTTTGGTCGAGCATGAAGACGGCCGGATGGAGATCGTCGACTGGGCCGAACGCAAGCGGATCGAAGCCGCCGAGGCAAGCGCCCCGGCGCGGATCGCGCAGCCGCTCGCTCTGGTGCCTGCATGAGGATCGCGCTCGTCTCCGATGCGTGGCGCCCGCAGATCAACGGTGTGGTGCGCACGCTGGAGACGACGGTCGGCAAATTGCGCGCGCGCGGCTACACGGTCGAGACGATCACGCCCGATCAGTTCCGCAGCATCCCTTGCCCGAGCTACCCTGAAATCCGCCTCGCCATCGGGTCGGGGCGTGAGGTCGCGCGGCGGCTGACCGGCTTCGGCGCGGACGCGGTCCATATCGCGACCGAAGGTCCGCTCGGCTGGGCGGCGCGGCGCTGGTGCCTCGATCAGCATATGCCATTCTCGACCTCGTTCCACACGCGTTTCCCGGACTATGTGGCGTTGCGTACCGGATTGCCGCCCAGCTGGTTCTGGCCGGTGGTCCGCCGTTTCCATGCGCCTGCCGCGACGATCATGACCGCGACCAGGATGTTGGCTGAGGAGCTCGCAGGCCAGCGACTGCCACAGACGCATCGTTGGTCGCGCGGCGTCGATCTCGACCTGTTCACGCCGGCCGCACCGCGCCTCGCGGCGATGATGGGCCTGCCGCACCCGATTCAGCTCTATGTCGGCCGGGTCGCGGTCGAGAAGAATATCGACGCTTTCCTCGACGCGCCGGTCAACGGATCGAAGGTCGTGGTCGGCGACGGTCCCGCGCGCGCCCAGCTGCAGCAGCGTTACCCGATGGTCCATTTCCTCGGGCCGCTGCACGGCGCGGAGCTGGCCTCGGCCTATGCGTCGGCCGACGTGTTCGTCTTTCCGAGCCGGACCGATACGTTCGGACTGGTGATGATCGAGGCGCTCGCCACGGGCACGCCGATCGCCGGTTTCCCGGTCCATGGGCCGCTCGACATTATCGGCGAAGCCGAAGGCCGTATCGGCGCGATGGACGAGGATTTGGGCGTAGCGATCCGCAAGGCGCTCACCGCGCAGCCCGCGGCCTGCGCGGCGGAAGGTCGTCGCTACAGTTGGGACGCCTGTACCGACCAGTTCGTCGCCGGCCTCTGCGTCAACACGACGATGGATTTGCGGCACGCAGCCTGACTAGGGTTTCGTAACCGCGAAGCGCCAGCCGAGCATTCCCCACAGCAGGATCGGCCAGCTCAGCGCGACTTCTGTCGCACCGAGCCCGCGCAACTGGCGCAAATAAGCGCGCGCATGGCGGATATCGAAGATCAGGATCTGGCCGCCCGGCTTGGTGACGCGCCACGCTTCGGCCACCGCGGCGGCCCGGCCGGGCTCGTCCGGGATATTGTGGATCACGGTCATCGACGCCACCACATCGAAGCTCGCATCGGGATAGGGCAGGGATCGCGCATCGCCCGTTTCAACCCGCACGCGGTCCGCCACCCCAGCAGCCTGCGCGTTGGCCGTCAGGGCTTCGGGCGTATTGCCGCTCAGATCGACATCCTGCCACAGATCGATCGCCAGGACCTTGCCCGACGGCACACGCCGCGCCGCGCCGATCGCGACCAGCCCGCGGCCGCAGCCCAGGTCGAGCACGATCTCGTCGCCGCGCCATCGATGCGCGTCGAGCAGCCGCCGCAGCACGAACCGTTTGAGCCACAGGCTGGAGATCAGCATCCACAGCGACATCGCCACCATCGACAGGCCTACGAAGACCATCGTCGGCGCGAGCCATTCCAGTATGTGCCAGTGACGCGACAGGACGCTCGAACTGAGCAGGATCGCACCGATCGACCCGAGGTTGCGCACGACCGTCGGCGCATGGATCCCGTAATTTTCCCTGCCCGACATCAGCGCGGCCGCCCCGCAAAGCGCCGCAGCGCCAACCGCCACAACGGGATCGTGCAGAGCGCGACCTGGCCGAGCCATGGCACGATCAGGCTGACCGCCATCGCCGTGAGCGACCCCAGGACCACGGCCGTGCCGCGCTCGCGCGTCACCGCGATCAGTTCGGGCGAGGCGGTTTCGCTCACCACCGGCGGGTGCGTCACGATCGCCTGCAAACGCCGGTTCAAGACCGCCGCGACCAGCAGCCACGCGCAATAGCAGAAGATCGGCACGCGCATCATCGGGTTGGCGCTGGCGAACGCGGTGAAGAAGGGCATCGCCGCGACCGACGCCAACAGCATCAGATTGGGGAAAATCAGCCTGGGCGAGTAATGCGACGCCAGCGACATGGCCCGATGGTGGCCCGCCCAGAAGAAGCCGATCACGAAGAAGGAAATGAAGAAGCCGAGGAATTCGGGGCCGAGGTTGATCAGGCTGATCCAATAATCGCGGTCAGGCGATCCGAACGGCAGATGCGGCGCATGGATGTCGATCACCAGCAGCGTGATGACGATCGCGAATACCGCGTCGGAGAAGAAGATCATCCGTTCGAGGCCATGTTCCGGCCCGTGCGCGACGGTCGATTCCCGCTCTGCCATGCTGTCCCCTTCAGACCGGCGTGATCCGATCATGCGGGGAAGCCCGCGCGCTGTCTATATCGGGCTTTTTGGGCGTCAGGGCGCGAGGCGTCCGTCGGTGACGGCCTCGGGCGTGTAAGGGAACAGGATTTCGGGCTCGGGCGGATCGATCGCGCCGGCTATGTCGGGCGGCGCGATCTGGTGAATCAAATGGCGGATGATCGCCAGCCGTGCCGGTTTCTTGTGGTTGGCGCGCACGATATGCCACGGCGCGATCGACGTGTTGGTGCGCTCCAGCATCATGTCGCGCGCGGCCGAATAGGCCTTCCATTTCTTCTGCGCGACCGCGTCGAGATCGGAGACCTTGAGCGCCTTCAAGGGATCGGTGCGCCGCGCGTTGAGCCGCTCCGCCTGCTCCTTCTTGGAAATGTCGAGCCAGAGCTTGATCAGGGTGATCCCGCTTTCGACCAGCATCCGTTCGAAATCGGGCGCGTCGCGCAGGAATTCGGCCTGCTCGGATGGCGTGGCGAAGCCCATCACGGTCTCCACACCCGCCCGGTTGTACCAGGACCGGTTGAAGATCACGAACTCGCCCGCCGCCGGCAGATGCGACGCATAACGCTGGAAATACCATTGCGACCGCTCGCGGTCCGATGGCTTGGGCAAGGCCACCGCGCGCGTATTGCGTGGGCTGAGATGTTCGGTGATGCGCTTGATGCTGCCGTCCTTGCCGGCGCCGTCCCGGCCTTCGAGCACCAGCACTGTCCGCGCGCCGCTCGCCATCAAGGCCTGCTGCGTGCGCACCAGCGCGCATTGCAGGTCGACGAGCGCCTTCTTGTAATGGCTCATGCGCGGCAGAGTTGAGCCTCTGCCGCGCCCGAGTCAAACCCCCGTTCGCGCTGAGCTTGTCGAAGTGCTGCCCTTCTTCAAAACGCGCAAAAAGAGAAATACCCGGCTTCGACAGACTCAGCCCGAACGGGAAGAGGGCGATCGTTTATCGGCAGCTACCCGCGACCGTTTCCAGGCATTTGCCGTCCACCTCCGGCGCCGGCACATGCGCGATACCGGCCAAAGTCGGCGCGATATCGACCGTCTCGATCGGCTCCTTACGGTCTTCGGGCGTCACGCCCGGCCACCAGAACAGGATCGGCACGCGCCGGTCATAATCCCATGGGCTGCCATGGCCCGCGACCGTGTCGCCTGGCCCGCGCGCCATATAGAGCGTGCTATATTGCTGGAACTGGACCTGGATGTCGCCGCTGCGCTCCTTGTCGTAGCTTTCGTGGAAGCGCTCGACGACCGAGAGCTGGTCGACCGGCTTTCCCGGCGGCGGGACGGCGGCGGCGGTCTGGTCGGCGGTGAAGACCGCGGCGACCTCAGGCTGCTGCTTCAGCCACGCGACCGCGGCATCGCGCACCTGCGCGCGCAAGGCCGCGTCCGGACCGACATTGATCGCCAATTGCTGCGGATCGTCGCCGACGATCGTCTCGTAGTTCAGGCCGAGCTGCTTGCCGATCGCATCGTTCAGCCTTTTCACGAATGCGACCGGATCGATCCGGTGCGCGTCCAACCCATGTTCGGCGGCGCGCTCGGCGGCGTCGATCCCGCCATGATCGGCGGTCAGCACGACCACATAGGGCACGTTCAGGCTGTCGAGCTTCGCGAGCAACGTGCCGAGCGCCTGATCGACCGCGGCCATCTGCACGCACGTCTCGGCGCCGCCATTGCCGTAGCGGTGTGCGATATAGTCGGTCGTCGACAGGCTGATCGCGAGCAGATCGGTCGCGGGGCCGTGGCCCAAGTGCAGCCGGTCGATCGTCTGGTCGGCAAAATCGATCGTCAGCGGATCGAAGATCGGCGAGACGCGCAATTGATCCTGGAAATCGGTGCGGTGGAGGAAGTCGCCGCTCTCGACCGTCAGCGACAGGTCCGGCGGCACCTTGCCCGAGAGCTTGAGCTTGCCGAAAATTTGGGGTGCGGCCAACGCCTGGCACGCCGCCGAAATGTTGGTCGGCCACAGCTTCGGCGGTGCCGCCTTCCAGCGCGCGAACAGGGCCTTGTCGAAGGCAGCCGCCGGGGCGGTTACCGCTGGCGTCGCCGGGCCCGCGAAGGACGAGGTGGTGAAGCCGACCCCGTCATTCCACCAATAGACCGCGTCGGGATGATGGCCCGCCATCATGATCGCGGCGCGATCCTTGCCCGAGATCGCGACGACGCGCGCCTGCGGCTGGGCCTGCTTGAGCCATTCGCCGAACGTGGGCACGCGCAGATTCTGCGGCCCGCGCGCATCGGGATCGGCGGTACCCTTGACCGCTACGCAATAGATGCTCGATCCGCTCTTCGCGTCGAACCAGGTGTTGGCGACGATCCCGGTCGCGGCCGGGTGGCGGCCGGTCAGGATGGTCGAGTGGCCGGGGCAGGTCTCGGTCGCGGCATGGCTCTGATAGCCGGTGAAGGCGATGCCGTCGCCGAGCCGCTTGAGCCCGCCGGTGAAGCTCGCGCGATAGCGCTCGAACAGTTCGGCGGAGAATTGATCGACCGCGATCGCCACGATCAATTTGGGCTGGGCGGGCGGCGTCGGTGCGGCCGTCGCCGACCAGCTCGCCGCCAGAGCCCAGGCCGCTGCAATCCATTGTCCCGCCCGCGCCATCGCAAATTCCTCCCGGAGAATATGCTTCGATTGCTGGACTGTGTTGCGGATCGATGACTCTGCCCGTTTTCCTATTGATCGGACGGGCGTAAGGGGTGGGCATGACGATCGCGAACCGCGCCCTTTTGGGCGGCTTGTGCGTGCTGTTCTGCACTGGCCCCCTGTCGGCGGCGACCGCCGATCTGCTGATCCGCGGCGGTACCATCTACACCGGGTCGGACGCGCCTTTCGCGGGCGATGTCGCGGTCCGCGGCGACCGCATCACAGCGGTCGGCAGGCACCTCACGGTAGCCGCGAAACGCGTGATCGATGCGAGGGGCATGATTGTCGCGCCCGGCTTCATCGATCCGCACACGCATGTCGGCGACGATCTCGCTTCGGACGACGCCCGCAAACGGCTCGTGCCCGCCTTCCTGATGCAGGGCGTGACCACCGCCTTCATCGGCAATGACGGCGGCGGCGCGATCGATGTCGGCGCGGTGCTCGATCGCGCCCGCGCCAGGCCCGTCGGCATCAATTACGCGACCTATACCGGCTTCGGCACGATCCGCGAGAAGGTGATCGGCGCCGCCAACCGCGCCCCGACCGAGGCCGAGCTCGCGCGCATGAAGGCGATGGTGGCAAGCGCGATGTGCCAGGGCGCGCTCGGGCTTTCGACCGGACTGTTCTACGCGCCGCAGAGCTTCTCGAAGACCGACGAAGTCGTCGCTTTGTCGAAGGAAGCAGCCAAGCGTGGCGGCTTCTACGATAGCCATATCCGTGACGAATCCTCCTACACGGTCGGGCTGAAGGCGGCGATCGACGAGGCGATCGAGATCGGGCGCGAGGCGCACATCCCGATCCACATCTCGCACATCAAGGCGCTTGGCGTGGACGTGCAGGGGCAGGCGCCGGACATCATTGCGAAGATCGATGCCGCGCGCGCCGAGGGCGTGAATATCACCGCCAGCCAATATCCCTGGTCGGCGAGCGGGACGAGCCTGGTCGCCTCGCTCATTCCGTTATGGGCGCAGGATGGCGGGCGTGAAGCCTTGCTCAAGCGCTTCGACGATCCGGCGTTGGCCGATCGGTTGCGCACCGACATGACCGAGAATTTGCGCAAGCGGGGCGGGCCGGACAAATTGCTGATCGTCGAAGGGCCGTTCAAGAACCATCGCCTGTCCGAGATCATGGCGGCGCATCATATGGACGCGGTCGCGACCGCCATCGCCGTCATCCGGATCGGGGATCCGGGCACCGTCTCCTTCAACCAGAGCGAAGCCGACATCGCCGCCTTCATGAGGCAGCCGTGGGTGATGACCGATTCCGATGCCTCGACCGGCCATCCCCGCGTCTACGGCACGTTCGCGCGCAAATATGCGAAATATGCGGTCGCGGATCAGGTCATCACTGTGCGCCAGTTCATCGAGCGCAGTTCAACACTGACCGCCGACTGGTTTCACCTTGCCGGTCGCGGCCATCTTAAGGCCGGCGCCTTCGCCGATGTGGTCGTGTTCGATCCGAAGACCTACGCGGCGCACGCGACCTATGAGCAGCCGACCTTGTTCGCCGCCGGCGTGCAGACCGTGCTCGTCAACGGCATGATCGCGGTCGATCACGGCACGTTAACCGGCGTTGCCGCAGGACGCGCGCTTCCGCATCAACCGACTCCAGGAACCTGTCCGTGACGGCGCTCGCCGATATTCCCGCCGATTATGCCCGCGACGGCTATGTCATCCTGCGCGGCCTGTTCAGCGCGGCGGAAGTGGCCGAAATCGGCAAGGCGATCGATCAGGTCCATGCCGAAGGCGTCGCGCACGGCCGCAGCTTCCGCCACGGCAATCTCTTCTACAACATCAAGCCCGATCAGAGCGGCACGCCTTTTGTGCGGATGGCGCAATGGATCGCCTACCACCAGCCGCTGCTCAACGCCGTCCGGCTCGATCCGCGCTTCGTGACTGTGCTCGAGCCGCTGATCGGCCGCAACCTCAAGCAGATCATCAACCAGATCCACTGGAAGGCGCCGGGCGCGCTCGGCGATTTCGCGTGGCATCAGGATGCGCGCTTCCGCCTGCCGGCCGAGGCCTATCGCAACCTCGCCACCTCCTACATCCAGACCGGGCTCGCGATTGATCCGCACACGCCCATTTCCGGCTGCATGAAGTTCATCCGCGGCAGCCATCTGCGCGGCGATCTCGATTTCGACACCTCGACCGAGGTGCTGGGCAATGCGATGAGCGATGGGGTGCTGGAGAGCGCCGGCCTGTCACCCGACGATCTTGTCGAGGTCATCCTCAAGCCGGGCGATCTCGCCTTCTGGAGCCCTTATCTGGTGCATGGATCGGGGGCCAACCGGTCCGATCACAAGCGCCGCCTCTATATCAACGGCTATGTTCGCGCCGAGGATTGCGATCGCGGCGAATGGGCGTTCCGCGACGGCCAACCCGTGCCGCTCGGCCCCGAACCGGCTTTGGTCCATTATGAAGCGCTGCGCGAGCGGGGCGAACCCCACTACGTCTAAGCTGGGCTCACCGCGTTGCGCACCGCCTTCACGATCTGCGGCGCGGTCAACGGCTTTTGCAGATAGAGGCTGTGGGGCACGCCTTCCGACGGCCAGTCGGCGGCGCTGTGGCCGCTGAAATAGATGACGGGCAGATCGGGTTTGATCCGCCGCGCATAGCGCGCCACCGCCCAGCCGTCCGGCCCGTCACCCAGCCGCACGTCGGTGATCAGCGCCGCGACCTTGGTCTGGTCGCCGTCGAGCAATTGGATTGCTTCGCCGCCATGGCCGGCGCTCACGACCCAGAAGTCGGCGTCCTCCAGCGATGTCTGGATGAGGTCACGAATGAGGAACTCATCCTCGACCAGGAGAACCAGCTTCTTGTCCGGCATCCTTCCCTCCCGCGGCGGCCTCGCCATCCATGGGCTCAAGCCTAAGCGCCTGTCACGTCAACAGATTTTCGCACCAGATTGACTTCACTCCGGCTCGAACGCCTGCCGTCGGACACTCGCAGGATCAAGTTAAAAAATTGATCCACATCAATTCCTGCATCGGGTCTGCGGGTTTTCAAAGTGACGAATTGTAAACTCGGCATGCACCGCCGATCATCACCGTAAAGTGCGCGGGTTCAGCGCATGGGCCAGTTCATCACCGCATCGCGCAGGAACGCATCGGCCGCGCGATAGCTCGCCAGCCAGTCGGCATAACGCAGGAAACCGTGCCGCTCGTTGGGGAAGACGAGGTCGCGATAGGGAATGCGCCGCGCGGCCAGTTCGCGCGCGAGCAGGATCGACTGGCCGAAATCGACATTCTTGTCGTCGTCGCCATGGATCAGCAGCACCGGCGAGCGCCATGTCTCGATCGATCCCATCGGCGACGATGTCCATTGCAACTGGTGCGCGGCGGCCTGCGCATCGGGCGAGAGGTTGTTCTCGACCGGGCGGACCATCGCGTGGACGCCATGGAAATCGACCCCGGCCGCGAACAGGTCGCTGTTTCGTGCAAGCGCAAGCGCGGTCAGATAGCCGCCCCAGCTTCCGCCCCAGATCCCGATCCGCTTTGGATCGACAAAGCTCTGCGCGGCGAGCCAGCGTCCGCCCGCGAGCACGTCGCGATATTCGGTCGCCCCCTCGCGCGCGATGCCGGGCGCGTCGCGGAAGGCGCGGCCATAGCCGGTGCCGCTGCGATAATTGACCGACAGCACGTCATAGCCCTCGGCGGCGAGATGCTGGTTCAGGATGTAGCTGTTCGAATAATAGCCCGACGGGTGGAAGCCGAGCAGCATCTGCCGGCGCGGCCCGCCATGAACGAAGATCATCGCCGGATGCTTGCCGCTGCCCCTGGCGCGGAAGAGTTGGGCGTGGACCGCAACCCCATCCTCAGCCTTGAACACGACCGGCTCGGGCGTGAGGAAATTGGTGGCCGCGGGCGCGGGCCCAATCGGCGACAGCTTGTGCTCGACCAAAGCCGGATAGGCCGGATGGCTCGCATCGGTCGCGGTCACGGCGAGGGTATCACCCGCGAACACGGGGTAGGATTCGATGCCATTGCCCTTGGTCAGTGCCATCGGCGCACCGCCATCGAGCGGTACGCGCCACAGATGATGGCGGTCCGCGTCGCCGGCGTTGGCGGCATAGGCCAGGCTCTTGCCGTCGGGGCTGAGCACGTAGGTGTCGATCTCGAACGCGCCCGGCGTCAGTTCGCGCGGGTTGCCGCCCTTCGGATCGATCGCATAGGCATGGACCCAGCCGCTCGCCTCCCACGGGAAGACGATCGTGCCGGTCGCGCTCCAGAGCAGGTTGCGGCCGCGCGTGCCGGCATAGCGGCCGCCCACGCCCTGCGGCGCCGACCATAAAGTCCGCGTCTCGCCCGTCGCGACGTCGGCGATGCGCAGCGACCAGTAAGGCCCGCTATCGTCGGCCGCGCCCGTCGGCGGATCGACGAAGAACAGGAAGGCGATCTGCTTGCCGTCCGGCGAAAAAGTCGGTTCGTCGGCGTGACCGAGCTCGGGCTGGAAATAGCGCACCTGCCCGGCGGCGATATCGAGCAGCCCGACAAAGCTGTGGCTGCCGCGATCGTCCATCAGCAACAGGCTGGTGCCGTCGGGCGACCAGCGCAGGCTCGCTACCTCGCCCGCGACCTTGGCGACGCGGTGCGCCTCGCCGGCGCGCTGCCACAGATAGATCGACCCCCGATACGTGAAGGCGAGCTTGCTGCCATCGGGCGAAAAGGTCGGGCTATGGCCCTCGCCGACCAGCACCGGCGTGCTGCCGTCGAGCGTCGAGACGAACAATTGCTGCTTGGGCCAGCTCGCGAAACTCGCCGGATTGGGGACATCCTCCATGTCCGGATATTCGGCGTCGCCGCCGCGCACGAATGCCAGCGCGCTGCCGTCGCGGGTGAATTCCAGATCGTAGATTTCGAGCCCGTCATCCTGCGTGAAGGCGGTCAGCGCATGCGCCGCAACACCCTTGTCGGCAATCCAGATGTTGCGGACGCCCGCCTCATTCTCGACCCAGGCGAAGCGGGCCTTGTCGTGCGCGCCGGTAAGGCCGCCCGCGACTGGCAACGCCATCGCCTTTTCCAGATCGTCGGTTGCAGCGAGGGCAGGGTGCGCGAGCACCAGCCCCGCCGCGCACAGCCCCAGTTTCAGTCCGGTCCACAAGCTCATCACATTGCTTGTGAAACCGCTTACCGCATGGGGCAAGCCATTTGCTTGCTTGCCGGGATATCTTGCTTAGGTTCGCGCCGATGATCCGGGGAATATTGCTTGTCGCGGCCTTGTTGCCGCTCGCCGCCGCAACCGCACAGGCGCCGCTGCAGGACCGGGTCGAGACGATACTGAAGGCCGCCGGCCCCGGCCCGCGCTACGGTCTCGTCGTCGCCGACGACAGCGGCAAGGAACTGATCGCGATCGATCCCGATGGCCGCTACATCCCGGCGTCCAACACCAAGATGTTCACCACCGCCGCCGTCTTTGCGACGCTCGACGGGCTCGATCAGCCTGACGCGACCGGCGGCGCTGCCGTGCGGCTCGAAACCTATCGCAAGGGACCGCCCGACGTCGTGCTCGAAGGCCATGGCGATGCCCGCCTGTCGAGCGCGGCCGATTGCGCGACCGACTGCCTCGCGACGCTTGCCGACGCGGTCGCGGCGAAGGCGCATAGCGTCCATGACGTGATCGGCGACGACAGCCTCTTTCCCGACGAGCGCTGGTCGCAGGGGATGAGCTGGAACAACATTCCGACCCGCTCGGGCACCGCCACCTCCGCGCTGACGCTCGACGACAATGAAGTGCCGATGACGGTGACGCCGGGCGCCATCGGCACCGCGCCGACGCTCGATCTGCCGGCTTACTACACGGTCGACAATCGCGCGGTCACGGTCGCGGGCGACAAGGTCGAACTCGATTATACGCGCGACCCCAACGGCCTCGTCGTGCGGCTCGTCGGCACGATCGGCGCGTCCGCCAAACCCGAACTGTTCCGAATGGGGATCGACGATCCGGCGCGCTATGCCGCGTGGCGTTTGCAGGCGTTGCTGGCGGCGCGCGGGGTCAAGGTCACCGGCACGATCGCGATGCGCCATCGCCCGCTCGCCTGGTCCGACGATATCGCGCATCGCGACGGTGCGCCGCCGATGCGCCCGCCCCCGCAGGCCGTGCTGGCCAAGCTGACGCTGCCGCCGCTCTATGAGGATCTGATCCACACCAACAAGATCAGCCAGAACCTCCACGCCGAACTGTTCCTGCGCCGCGTCTCGATCAAGGATGGCAGCGGCTCGGTCGCCGACGGGCTGGCGGTGGTGCGCGCGATGCTGGCCAAGGCTGGCGTACCGCGCGCCGACTACGACTTTGCCGACGGCTCGGGCATGTCGAGCTACAACCGGGTGGCACCGCGCGGCGCGGTGATCTTCCTGCGCTGGGTCGCGGCCCAGCCCTGGGGGGCTACATGGCGCGCGACCCTGCCGGTCGGCGGCGAACCCAGCACGCTCGGCCACCGCTTCCGCGGCACCCCGCTCGAAGGCAAACTCTTCGCCAAGACCGGCACGCTCAACCAGAGCAATGCGCTGTCGGGCTACATGATCGCGAAGAGCGGACGCACTTTGACCTTTTCGTCCTATGCCAACGACGTGCCCGAAAATGTGCGCGCCACCCGCGCGGTGGACGAAGCGCTCAATTTGATCGCCGCCGAGAATTAGCCGGATTTCAGCGTGAAGGCGGCTTTGCTGGAAAGCAGTCATTAGGGAGGATGCGCTTACACGCTATGGTCGCCAAACGAAGTTACGAGCATGAGCATGATCAAGGTCCACATAGATTTCTCTATCTTCACCAAAGAAGCAGCATTCGGCATGATATCTGGCTCGCTGACGTTGCCCGTCGCACCTCAGATAGGTGATGCGATAGCCTTTCGCATCTCGAAGAAAGTCGAAGCGTATCTCGGCCAGCTTCCGTTTGGTGGTTACTTGCGCGTGACAAGGCGGCTCATCGGGGCTGATGCGGATTTGGGCATCCTTCTAACGTTAGAAGACGTAACAGCCGCAACCTCCGATGACGCTCAACGACTAGTCTCGGCATTGGAGGAGAGTTACGGGCTCTTTGGAGACGTCTGGGAAAATCAATAGTCGACGGGGGTAATCGTCCGCGCCTAGGTCGAACTCCGCCGTTAAAGCACGGCAATCAGCGGCGTTTCAGCAGCGTTTCGGGGACACTATACCTAACTTCGGATAAGGGCGTCGCCGGACGCAATCACACCACAGCCCTGAAACGCCTTACTAGGTGAAGGATTGACAAATGTACGCATAAAGCGTACGCATTTCGATGCGAGATGCTGATACCACACGTCTGCAGATCGCGGGCTTCGGCTGTTTCTCAGATTTGGCAGTGGCAACGGCACCGAACGCGCGTGCCGGCCAGAGCCGCAAGCGCCAATTCCTTTAGTTCGTTTTCGGGGTTTTTTGTTTTTTCCCTTCGTGGCGGATAGGCGCGATCAGGTCGGACGCTGCCGTTAGCTGGCCGCGATCACCGCATCGCCGGTCGTCTGCCGCAACTCTAATATCCCCGTCTCGCGATGCCGGGTCGGATGGACGCGGTTGGTTAGCAACGTCCACCCGATCCCGCGCTCGAAGTCTATCCAAAGCCCGGTGCCGGTGAAGCCGGTATGGCCGATCGTCTCGGCCGAGCAGGCGTCGCCACCATGCCAGCCGGCGAATTTCTTCTCCCAGCCGCAGGTGCGATGATCGCGGATCGGCGTGCGGATCGCGTCCAGCTGGAACGGCGTGGTACCGCTGCCGTCGAGCAGGCCTTGCGCAAAATCGAGCACGCCCGCGACCGTGCCGAACAGCCCGGCATGGCCGGTCGCGCCGCCCAGCGCCGCGCAATTCTCGTCATGCACCTCGCCCTTCAGCACGCGCCCGCGCCACGTGCACGCCTCGGTCGCGACCGCCGGGCCGGGCGGCGGGCCATAGCTCAGCCCCTCGCCGAATGGGCAGGCGGACAAAGGCTGCCCGGTCAGCCGTTCGAACGCGATGCCGAGCATGATGAAGTTGATGTCCGAATAGACATGCGGCCCATGCTTCCATTCGCGCTGGAGCACGAACGCACGCAGCCGATCGGGATCGTCGCCATAGGTATAGATCGGCTCGACCGCTGGCAGGAAAGTGCGATGCGCGAGGCAGTCGCGGAACGTCAGCTTGCGCTCGGCGGCGTTCGCGACGTCATATTGGCGCAGGTCCGGGATCGCGTCGGTCAGCGGGCGGTCGAGATCGATCCGGCCTTGTTCGGCGAGGGCCAGGATCATCGTCGTGGTCGCGATCACCTTGCTGAGCGAGGCGAGGTCGAACCAGTGATTCTCGGTCAACACCTCCGGCTGCGGCACGAGCGCTGCCATGCCGGCGTGGCGGATCGCGCGGCGGCCATCGGCATGGACCACACCCAGCGCCGCGCCGGGAATGCGCCCTTCCGCGATCGCGGCTTCGGCGGAGGCGAAGGCAGCGTCGATCATGCGTCAGCGGGCCTTGGTTTCACGTTGGCGATGAAGGGCAGGAACACCACCGCCGCCGCGCTCAGCGCGCCCGAAAGCCAGAAGAATCCGTCATAGCCGATCTGCGCCTGGATCGATCCGCCCGCGCCTGCCACCAGCCGCGGCAGCAGGAAGGCGAAGCCCGACAGGAAGGCATATTGCGCGCCCGGATATTTGGGGTTCACCAGCAGCGACAGGTAGACGACGAACACCGCACCCTCCAGCCCGTGCGCGAACTGGTCCAGCGCGGTCGCGATATTGAGCACGAAGTTGCTCGGCGGCTGATACCACAGCCATACGAAGATCCAGTTGCCGACCGCCGAGCAGGCCGCGCCGACCACCAGCATCCAGGCGAGCCGGTAGCGCGCGGCGATCCAGCCGCCGATCGCGACGCCGACCATGCTCGACGGCAAAGCCACCCAGCCGTCGGCCCAGCCGATCTGGGTTAATGTATAATGGGCGGCATTCTCCAGCGGTTTGGACAAGGCCAGAGTCAGCACGTCGCCCATGCGATAGATCGCGACGAAACCCAGCACGGGCAAAGCCGCGTAACCGAACCGCCAGAAGATATCGACATAGGGCCCGACCGCCGCCGAGGTCCGCGCCTTGGCGGTCGGCGGCAATCTCCGGATCCACGGCAGCGCCAACGCGAGCGCGACGAACGGGATCAAGCAGATCACCAGCACCACCGGCGTGGCATTGGTCTTGTCGCTGATTCCGATATCGGCTGCCGCGCGCAACACCGCCCAGCCGATGGCCGCGACGATCGCCGTCGACGTCAGGAGGATGACGAGACTCGCGATCAGGCCGGTGAGCAACGCTGGCAGCCGCCCGCCGATGCCGCTCGGGTCGGGCCGCATCGCCGCCAGGATCGGGAAGGGCGCGAACGCCGCCGCCGCGATCACCAGATAGCCCCAGGTCCAGCCGGCAATGTCGGCGACGATCAAGGAGCCGCTGCCGGCCGCGACCATCGCCGATCGGTAGCCCCATAGGTTGGCAGCGACCATCGGCCCCTGCTCCTCCTGGGTTGGGGCAAGCTCGATCCGCCAGGCATCGGCGGCGACCTCCAAGGTCGTCGTCCAGAAGGCAAGCAGCACCGCGAACAGGCCGGTAACCGCCAGCGAACGGTCAGCGGCGGTAAAGGCCATCGCCGCCATCGACGCGAAGATGCCGAGCTGGGACAGCATGATCCAGCCCCGCCTTTTGCCCCAGAAGCGCGCGAAACCCGGCACGTCGAACCGGTCGAGCAACGGCGCCCACGCCCATTTGAAGGTCGGCAGCAACGTCACCCATGCGAAGAAGCCGATCATCACCAGCCCGACGCCATGCTTGGCCAGCCGCAGCGCGAGCACGGTCGAGAACATGTAGAACGGCAAACCGGCGGAGAAGCCGAGCAATAGATAGAGCGCGAGCCGGCCGAGCGGCGCGCGCGGCGGCGCGGGCGCGTCAGCCAAGATGGCGGATCCAGTCCGGCCGGATCGGGAAATCGGGTCGCTGCGGCATGTTCGGCGCCAAGCTCGGCCGTGAGAAGCGATCCGTCAATCGCCGAGGTGTGGCCCGGCTGCAACGAATGCGATCATGCTATGAAACCGGCTTCATATTCTCTGGCGCAGTGCAGCGCGCGTGTTAGCTTTCTTTCAGTTTCATGAACGAGTGGACAGAAGGGGGCACCGATATGACCACAACGACGTTATTCAAATTCCATCTGATTTCCGGAAGCGCCGCGATCGCGCTGGCGGCGTCGATGGCCTTCGCTGCGTCTGCGCAGACGACCACCCAGGACGCGGCAACCCCGACTGGTGCGGCGACCCCCATCGTCGATTCGAGCAGCAAGGCGAGCGTCAAGAACGTTGGCGATGGCGAGGTGATCATCACCGGTTCGCGCATCCGCCAGAACCCGAACAACAGCGCGCTGCCGCTGCAGATCGTCACCACCCAGGAAATCCAGCGCAACGGCATCGCCAGCCCGGAGCAATTGCTGTCGTTCCTGACCGACAACGGCAATTCGGCGGACAATCTGGCGTCCAATTCGGACGTCGTCACATCGGAGCGGCGCGGCAATAACGGCGCCTCCTACGCCAATCTGCGCGGCCAGGGCTCGGCCGCGACCCTCGTCCTGTTGAACGGCCGCCGCGTCGCCGCGCAGGGCACGACCGGCGCCGCGGTCGACGTCAACCAGATCCCGTTCATGGCGATCGACCATGTCGAAGTGCTCAAGGCGGGCGCATCCGCCGTGTACGGCACCGACGCGATCGGCGGCGTGATCAACTTCATCACCAAGAAGAATTACACCGGCTTCGGCGCGTCGGCGTCGAGCGACATCACGCAGGAAGGCGATTCGCCGATCTACCGTGTGTCCGCGATCGCCGGCTACGGCGATCTCGACGAGCAGCATTTCAACATCATGGGCACGGTCGGATACAGCTGGGTGTTCCCGCTGCAGGCGGCCGATCGCAGCTTCATCAACACCTTCCAGCATGACAAGGGCCTCGGCGTCGATACGCGCGGCACGCCGTTCGGGACGATCGTCAACCTTGCCGGCACCGCCTTCCCGGCAACGGGCAACTTCCCCTTCCTGCCGGGTAGCACGACCCAGCGCGCGACCGGCGGCATCAACCTGTTGCGCCTGCCGGGTCAGGCAGGCTGCGATTCTATTCCGGGGCAGGGCATCTATGATCAGGATGTTTGGGGGGCGCCGGGCAACGCGCTTGCCTGCGCGTTCGACACCGGCAAGAACGTCTATCTGCAGCAGAAGATCAACACGCTGACCTATTATGGCCGCGCCGCGGCACGCTTCGGCAGCCATGAGATCGCGCTGGAAGTGACCGGATCGAAGGCCGATTCCAACAAGAAATTCTCGCAGGTCCAGATCACGCCGAACACGACCACGCAGAATTATTCCTACAAGCTCGTCCCCGGCGTGAACGATGCGGCTTATGCCCAGGTTTACAACACGCTGATCCAGTCCTTCCCGACGCTGGCGGCCACTATCCCTTACGGCACCGGCTTCGCCTATCGCTGGCGCTGCATGGAATGCGGCGAGCGTGAGATCGACACGACCACCAAGACCTTCCGCACCGAATTGTCGGCAACCGGCCCGATCTTCGCCGACTGGAATTACGATGCCGGCGTTTCCTACGCCGACAGCAAGTCGGATTCGACGCTCGGCGGCGGTTATTATTACCAGGACGCGCTCATCGCCGCGCTCAACAGCGGCAAGGTCGATCCCTTCCTCTTCCCGGGCCAGTCGCAAAGCCCGGCCGGCATCGCCGCGATCCAGGCGGCTTCGGCCGAGGGGCTCGTGCTGTACGGCGGCAAATATTCGGTCAAGCAGGCCGACGCGTCGGCGAGCGGTTCGCTGTTCAATCTGCCCGCCGGCACGCTCAAGGCGGCGGTCGGCGTCGATTTCCGACGTGAGGAATATAAGTTCGATGGCGATCCGCGCGCGGTCGCGGCGCAACGCACGGTCATCGCCGCGCCGTACGACAATGCCAACGCGCTCGCCGGCGTGCATCGCGACATCAAAGCTGCCTATGCCGAATTGCTGGTCCCGATCCTCAAGAGCCTCGAACTCGATGCCAAGGTGCGCGTCGACGATTATTCGGGCTTCGGCACGACCACCAATCCGGACCTCAGCCTGAAATTCCGGCCGTGGCAGCCGCTCATGTTCCGCGCGTCGTACAACACCGCGTTCCGCGCGCCGGCGTTCAACCAGATCTTCAATCCCGATACGTCGGCGCTCTACACCGGCTCCGACTTCGCCGATCCGAAGAATTGCCCGGGCGGCAAGGTCAATGCGGCGACGGGCTGCCCGTCGCTCAACAACAATGTGCAGATCATCAACGGCGGCCACCTCGATCTCGGGCCGGAGACGGCGAAGGAATATGGCGCGGGTGTCGTGTTCGAACCCTCGTCGCACTTCAGCGCGAGCGTCGACTGGTGGCGGATCGACCGCAAGAATACGATCCAGGTGCTGCCGCTCGCTTATATGTTCCAGAGCTACGACGTGCTGCAGGATCGCTTCATCCGCGACGCTGCGGGCACGCTCGTCGCGGTCGACGAAACCTATGCCAATGCCGGCGCGACCCACACCGACGGCATCGACGTCACCGCGCGCGGCGTCTTCCCGGCGTTCGGCGGTTCGATCGGCGTCGGCATCGACGGCACCTACCTGCTCAAGAAGAATGAGAAGGTGAACGCCGCCTCGGCGACGATCCAGGAACTGGGCGTCTATTCGCTCGCGGCCGATCTCGGCCTCAAGTGGAAGCACAATGCCTATGTCGCCTATAACGGCAGCACCTGGGGCGTCACGCTGACCCAGATCTTCCGCGACGGCTACAAGAACCAGGTCCTGCCCGGCATTCTCGCCGGCACGTTCGATCCGTGTTGCGACGTGGCGCGGGTCAAGAACTACATCCTCTACAATCTGTCGGTGAACTATACCGGGATCGAGCACATGCGCTTCGTCGCCGGCGTCAAGAACCTGTTCGACAAGGATCCGCCGTTCGCGATCTCCTATGATTCGAACAACGGCACCGGCAGCGACTGGGAACCCCGCGTCGCCGATCCGCGCGGCCGGTCGTTCAACCTGACGATCGAAGTGAAGCTCTAGGCCTGCTGGCGGGGTCGTGGCCTTGGCGCCGCGGCCCCGCTAACTTCCGATCATGATCTTTTCGGCTCTCCTGCTCGCCTCCACCCAGCCGATGGCAAGCGTGCGCGTCGCGTTCGACCGGCATGGCGAAACCGCGGTCGCGGCCAAGGGTCTCGCCGATCTCGGCAGCGGCCGCGCCGTCACCGCCGACGATCCGGTGCGGATCGCCTCCATCTCCAAACTGGTGACCGCGATCGGCGTGATGCGACTGGTCGAGCAGCACAGGCTCGACCTCGACGCCGACGTCTCGACGCTGCTCGGCTATCGTTTGCGCAACCCCGCTTTCCCCGACACGCCGATCACGCTGCGGCTGCTGCTGTCGCACCGATCGAGCCTGATCGACGGCGTCGACTATGTACTGCCGCTCGATGCCGACCTTCGTACCGTGCTGGCCGATCCGAAAGTATGGGATGGCGCGCACGCGCCCGGCCGTTTCTTCCGCTACACCAACCTCAATTTCCCGGTCGTCGCGACGGTGATGGAGCGTGCCACCGGCGAGCGCTTCGACCGGCTGATGCACGATCTCGTGCTCGCCCCGCTCAAGCTCGATGCCTGCTACAATTTCACCACCTGCTCGGACGCGGCGGTGGCGCGGATCGTTGTCCAGTATCGCAAGGGGCAGGTTACCCGCGACGACAATCATGGCGCGCGGCCGGCTTGCCCCGTGACGCGCGCCCGCGACGGGAGTTGCGACCTTGATGCCTATCGGCCGGGCACCAATGGCGCGATCTTCTCGCCGCAGGGCGGGCTCTACGTCTCGGCACGCGATCTGGCGAAGATCGGGCGCCTGCTGCTCAATCGGGGCAGGGCCGACGGCGTACGGTTTCTGGGTCCTGCATCGGTCGCGACCCTGCAAACCCCGCTCTGGATCTATGACGGCAGCAACGGCGACACGGGCGAGGACCCGGCCGGCAATCACCAGGCGGGCTTCATCTGCAGCTACGGCATCGCCACCATGCTGCTCGCGACGGCCAAGGCGGGCTGCCATGACGATCCGTTCGGCGACGGGCGGCGGCGGCTGGGTCATGCCGGCGATGCCTATGGCCTGCGCTCGGGGCTGTGGATCGACCCGAAAAGCGGCACCGGCGTCGCCTATTTCGCGACCGACGTCTCGCTTGAGGAGACGCCGAAGCGCTCCGCTTACACGCGCACCGAGGAAATGCTGGCCAAGCCCGACTAACCTTGCGCGTGGCGCAGCAGGTCGGCGCGATAGAGGCGGCCGAGCGGTATCTCCTCGCCCCCAACCAGCAGCAGGCTGTAGCCGCCCGCCGTTTTGCGGCGGATCTTCGCGATCAGATCGAGCCGCACGACATAGGAACGGTGGACGCGCATGAAGCGGCCGGGATCGAGCCGGGCTGCGATCGAGCCGATCGAGGCGCGGTGGAGGAAGCTCTGCTCGCCTACGAACAACCGCACATATTCGCCTTCCGCGCGCACCAATTCGACCGCGTCGAGATCGACCCGGATGCGCTCGGCGCGGCGATGGACCCAGATCTCGTTGGCGCCGCCCACATTGTCATTGCCCTCGGCGCGGAGCGCGCTGAGCTGGCCCGCCAGATCGGCGAGGCGGCGGCGCGCATCGCGCTGGTCGATCACGTCGCGCACGCGTGCCACCGCCATTTCCAGGCGCGCGAAGCGCACCGGCTTGATCAGGAAGTCGACCGCGCCCGTATCGAAGGCGTGCGCCGCGAATTGCGGGAAGGCGGTCACGAACACGATCAAAGGCGGTGCGACATTGGGGTCGGCGGCGAGCGCCTCGACCACGTCGAAACCGTCGAGCGCGGGCATTTCGATGTCGAGGAACAAGGCGTCGGGCGCATGCTCGGCGATCAGCGCCAGCGCGTCGCGGCCGTTCTGCGCACTGCCCGCGATCACGATGTCGTCGATCCGCGACAGCATGCGCTCCAGCCGTTCGACCGCGAGGAACTCGTCGTCGCAGACTATCACCTTCATGCGCGCGCATCCGTATCGACGGCGGGTAAAGTCAGCCGCACGCTGAACCCGTCGTCGTCCGTGATCGCCAGGCAGCCGCTCGCGCCGGGATAGCGCATCGTCAGCCGCTCGTTGACGTTGGCGAGGCCGATGCCGGGCGGCCCGCGCCGCTGGTCGGGCACGTCACCGAAACTGTTGTGGATCGTCAGCTCGAGAATGTCTCCCGTCCGCCGCGCCGCGATCCGCAGGCTGATCGGGGTCGTGCTCTTGCGGAGCGCGTGCTTGATCACATTCTCGACCAGGGGCTGCGTGATCAGGCTGGGCACGGCCAGATCGTGCAATTCCCTGGGCACGTCGACGTCGACATGCAGCCGGTCGGGGAAGCGCGCCGTCTCGATGCCGAGATAGAGTTTCTGCAGCTCGAGCTCGCGCGACAGCGGGATATCGTCCTCGGGATTGAGCTGCAGCGTCGTATGGAGGAAGTCGGACAGGTCCTCGACCATCGCCTCGGCTTCCTCGGTCTCCTTGCGGCCGACCAGAGCCGCGATCGAGTTCAGCGTGTTGAACATGAAATGCGGGTTGATCTGGTAGCGCAGTGCCTTGATCTGGGCCGACTGGGCGACGGCGCGCATCTGCGCCAGCCGCCGGTCCCGCTCGCGCAGGTCGGCATGATAATAGATCACCAGCAGCAAGGCCGCGATCGTGCCGTAAGTCCAGAACCAGACGGTCGTCGCCGCCAGATAGGACGCCATCGTCGCCCGGTTGAGCGATTCCGCGGGCATGAGCAGATAGAAGACGCCGAAATTGGCGACCGCGTGGAGGAGCGAACCCACCAGCGCCGCGCCCGCCGCGACCGCGATGCGCGGCCCGAGCGTGGTCGCGCGCATCCGGCGCAGCAGCAGCGCCATGCAGCATGACAGCAATATGCCCACGATCGACACGCAGCCGCGCGCGATCATCTCCGATTGCCGCATCACCGGCATGTTCATCGCGCTTTCGGCGGCCGCCATTTCCGCGGTCAGCAGCACGAACTGCGTAACCCAGCAGACCAGGATCGCCAGGATAGCCACCCGGTTGGCGGAAAGGCCGCTCTTGGCCGGCGCTGCCTCGGTCGGATCCATGACACCTGCTACGGTTTTCGGACCGGCTGCGTAAACAGCGGCTTGTGTCGTTGGTGGGCAGCGCGTGGCCGTTGATGAGGTCAGCGGCGCATTTCGTCGTCGAAGCGCGTCCGAAGACCGGCTTAGCCGGTTGCCGACCCTCTGGCTGCGGTCCAAACGCCGACACCCTCGCTTTGGTGGATTTCGGCGATTGCCTGGCCGGCCCGCTCGGCCAGCCTGGCGAGCTGCGCCAGTGGCAACACCCCCTCGCGCGGGCGCACATCGAGTATGCAGAGCGCGCCCAGCGGATGGCCGTCGGTTCCCAGCACGGGCATGCCGACGTAGAAGCGCACCCCCGGCTCGTTCTGGACGAACGGATTGCCCGCGAACCGTTCGTCGCTGGCCGCGTCCGCGATCACGAGCGGTTCCTCGGGCTTGAGGATGGCGTGCGCGCAGAAAGAGATGGCGCGCGAGGTTTCGGGGGCGTCGATGCCGACGCGCGCCGCGAACCACATCCGGTCGCGGTCGATGATCGACAAGGCCGCCATCGGCGCATCGAGCAATTGAGCCGCCTTCGCGACCAGCTGATGCAGCGCCGGATCGGGTGGCGCGCGCAATACGCCCGACGCATCGACCGCACGCTGGCGTTCGCGTTCGTCGGTGGGGCGGGGAGCGGGCGAGAAGAAGCTCAGCGACACGGAAGCTGGCCTAGACCCACGACGGATACCGCGACGTTAACGCGCCGCGGGGAAAATATCCGATCTGGATTGCGTTTCTGAAGCAGCGTGCGGTCCCCGGCTTCGCTCCGGGCTACCGCACGCGGCTTTAACGCATGGTTCGCGACTGCCTAAAAATCTGGCTTAAAGTTTGGCGGTCAGATCGGGCACGATCTGGAACAGGTCGCCGACCAGGCCGAGATCGGCGACCTGGAAGATCGGCGCATCCTCGTCCTTGTTGATCGCGACGATCGTCTTGCTGTCCTTCATGCCGGCCAGATGCTGGATCGCACCGGAAATGCCGACCGCGATATAGACTTCGGGCGCGACGATCTTGCCGGTCTGGCCGACCTGGTAATCGTTGGGGGCATAACCCGCATCGACCGCCGCCCGGCTCGCCCCGACCGCCGCGCCGAGCTTGTCGGCGAGCGGATCGATCACGCGGTGGAATTCCTCCGACGATCCGAGTGCGCGGCCGCCCGAGACGACCACCTTGGCGCTGGTCAGTTCGGGCCGTTCCGACTTGCTCGTCTCCGCGCCGACGTAGCTCGAAAGCCCCGTATCGCCCGCGCCCGAAGCATTCTCGACGCTCGCGCTGCCGCCGGTCGCCGCCGCCTTGGGGAAAGCGGTGCCGCGTACCGTCAGCACCTTCTTGGCGTCGGACGACTTGACCGTCGCGATCGCATTGCCCGCGTAAATGGGGCGCGTGAACGTGTCCGGCCCCTCGACCGACAGCACGTCCGACACCTGCATCACGTCGAGCAAGGCGGCGACGCGCGGCGCGACATTCTTGCCGATCGAGGTCGCGTTGAAGAGCAGGGCATCGTAGCCGCTTGCAAGGCCGACGATCAGCGGCGCGACATTCTCGGCCAGCATGTTGGTGTAGGCCGCATTGTCGGCGAGCAGCACCTTGGCCACGCCCGCAATCTTCGCGGTCGCGTCCGCCGCCTGCTTGGCCTCGGCGCCCGAACCTGCGACGAGCGCGTGCACGTCGCCCAGCTTCTGCGCGGCGGTGATGGTCGAAAGCGAGGCGTCCTTGGGGACGCCGGCTTCATGTTCGACGAGAACCAGCACGCTCATGCGGTCACTCCCAGATCCTTGAGTTTCGCGACCAGCTCGTCGA
>NZ_DATHFV010000017.1:0-5221 GCF_035317925.1 Sphingomonas sp. | reverse complement strand
AGGTCGAACGCATCGACGGCTCCTATCATTTCATCATGATCGATCAGCCGGCGGTCTTCCTGCAGAAGGTCGACGCCTTCCTCGCGGGCTGAGCGGGAAGAGGGCGGGTCTGGACCCGCCCTCTTTTCCGTCATTCCCGCGAAGGCGGGAATCCATCGGGAGGCCAGCGCCTAGCCGCGGAATGGATTCCCGCCTTCGCGGGAATGACGTGTGTGGTTGGTTAGCGCGTAGCCATCTCAACCGGCGCATCGGGCAACATCCGACGCTCGCCGTGCCACAATGCCAGAGCCAGTTTCCTATCCGCCGCCGCATCGGCCGCCTGGCCGAGCTTCGCCTCCGCTTGCGCCTTGATCGCGAGCGTTACCGGCTCCTTCGGGGTCGCCCTCAGCGTGTCGTCCGCCTCGCGCAGCGCATCCTGGGGCTTGCCCATCGCCAGCAAGGCGGCCGCCATGTCGCGCCGCACCGGATACCAGAAAGCGGGCGGATCGGAGAAGCCGAGAAACGCCTTGGTCTCCTGCATCTTCGCCGCCGCCTTGAACGCGCGCAGCGCCTCGTCGGGCTTGTTCTCCAGCATCGCCGCGCGCCCGTCGAGCACGCGGTGCGCGATCCGCATCATCCGGCCGGCGCCGTCGGTCGCATCGTCATATTTCTCGGGGCCGACATGGTCTGGGATCGCCGCGGCCTCCTTGCGCACCAGGGCCGCATCGCCCAGCCGTGCCGCCGCCTCGCCGCGCGCATAATGCCAATAGGCCTTCACGTAGGGCAAAGTCGGTTCGGGCAGCGCCAGCACCTTGTGCGGATCGGCATAGCGCGCTTCGGCGAAGTAGCCGGTCCCGGCCACCATCTGCGGAAAGACGTCCTTGTCCTTCTGCTTGCCCACGGCCGCACGCGCGATCAGCGGATCGCTCAGCGCCAGCGCATCCTTGCCGTCGCCCGACAGCAGCGCGCCGCCGACGCCATATTGCACATTGTGCGCGTGATAGGGCAGGTCCCATACGCCGTCGGGTTCCGCCAGGCCGAGCCGCCTGGCATTGGCGATGCCGAGCGCGACCGCCTTCACATTGGCGTCGACCGCATCCTGGTAACGGCCGATATGGTAATAGGTATGCGACGGCATGTGCACGAGGTGCGCGGCCGATGGCGCGAGCGACGCCAATTTGTCGGCATAAGGCTCGGCGCGGCCGGGATAGCCCGCCATTTCGGTCGCATGGATGTAGAAATGGATCGCGGGCGTATAGTCCGGGTTGCGCTTGAGCACCTGCTCGAGCAGCCCCACCGCCTTTGCGATATTGTCGGTCGAGCCGGTGATCATCCACGCATCCGCGGCGATCACCGCAATTTCGTCATCCTGCGGGTAATATCGCGCGATCACCGCCATCGCGCGCGCGAACCCCAGATTGTCCGAAGCCTTGTCGCCGGACTGGTAACGAAGCTTGAGCGCGGTGATCAGTGCACGTTCCTTCTCCGAGCCGTTGGCGGCAAGCGCCTCGGCCCTGGCGGCCATCACCGCCAGCGTCTTCGCGTCGTCCGGCGTGATCGGATAGTTGATCGTCGGGCCCGACGCCCATGCCTCGCCCCACACGCACATCGCACAATTCGGATCGAGCCTGGCGCTTTCGTGGAACGCGACGATCGCCGCCTTGTGCGCGAAAGCGTGGGCGAGCTGCATGCCATTGTCGAAATAGGCCTGCGCCCGCGGGCTGGCGGTGCGGATCGGGAAGCCGCCGCCGCCATAGCCCGACAGGATCATCGCCGTCCTGGGTGCGGTCATGTCGCCGCTGCACATCGGCGCGGCGTCGAGCGGGGGCGTGGCCTCCAGCGTGTCGGATGCGGCCTTGTCCTGCGCCAAAGCGGGCGAGAGCCCGACGGCGACAGCAAGCATCATCCAACGCATATTGGTTTTCCCTCCGAACCCCGTGCTTTCTTTACGCCCGAAGGGGAGGGCTGGCCAGCGCGCGCGGTCGCTCTTATCGTCGTTTTCGATGCGTCACGATCGATCGTTCCCCGCCAGCCGCCGCGCCTTTCTCGGCGCCGCGGTGGCGCTTCCGTTGCTGTCCGTTCCATCGATCCTGCGCGCCGCCGAGCCCGATCTGTCGGGGCTGCAGCCGATGACCGGCGATATTGTGCCGATCGGCCGCGCCGAACGGGCCGCGCGCGTCGCCAGGGCGCAGGCCCTGATGCGCGCGAACAATATCGGCGCGGTGCTGATCGAGCCGGGCGCCTCGCTCGTCTATTTCACCGGCATTCAATGGCATCGCAGCGAGCGTCTGACCGCAGCGATCCTGCCGGCCGAGGGCGAGGCCTGCATCGTCACGCCCTTCTTCGAGGAGCCCTCGATCCGCGAGACGCTCGACGTGCCGGGCGAAGTGCGCGTGTGGCAGGAGGATCAGAATCCGCTGCAATTGGTCGCGGGCTTCCTCAAGGACCGCAAGCTCGCGGGCCGGACGATCGGGATCGAGGAGACTTTGCGTTATTTCGCGGTCGACGGTCTCCAGCACGCGCTGCCCGGCGTGAAACTGGTCTCGGCCAATCCGGTGGTGCGCGGCTGCCGCATGATCAAGACGCCGTCCGAGCTGGCCTTGATGCAGAAGGCGACCGACATCACGATTGCCGCCTATCGTTGGGTCCATCCCCGCGTCGAAAAGGGCATGACCGGCCACGACGTGTCGGCGCTGATGGATGCGGCGACGATCAAGCTGGGCGGCGAGGTCGAGTTCAGCCTGGTGCTGATCGGCGAGGCGGCGGCCTATCCGCACGGATCGCGCACCGTCCATCGCGTCGCGGATGGCCAGATCGTGCTGATGGACTGCGGCTGCAACGTGCAGGGTTATCAGTCGGATGTCTCGCGCACCTTCGTGTTCGGCGCCGCCAGCAAGGAACAACGGCTGGTGTGGGATCAGGTCCATCAGGGCCAGCAGGCCGCGATCAAGGCGGCGCAGGTCGGTGCGGCCGCGGGCAGCGTCGACGATGCGGTGCGGCGGCTTTACGAAAGCTTCGGCTACGGCCCGGGCTACAAATTGCCTGGCCTGTCGCATCGCACCGGACACGGCATCGGTCTCGACGGGCACGAGCCGGTCAATCTGGTCCATGGCGAGATGACGAAGCTCGCGCCAGGCATGTGCTTCTCCGACGAACCCGGTATCTACCTGCCCGGCAAGTTCGGCGTGCGGCTGGAAGATTGCTTCCACATGACAGAGAGCGGCCCGACGTGGTTCAGCGAACCGCGCGTATCGATCGACGATCCCGTTTAGGGTGACTTAGCCCTCTCCCGCCTTTGCGGAAGAGGAGGGGCCCGCCGCGAAGCGGTGGGAGGTGAGGGCCTTCTTGTTCTGTCGTACCGGCCAAACAGCAGAAGAAGACCCTCACCCAACCCTCTCCCGCAAGCGGGAGAGGGCTTTGAGCTTGGAGTAACCCTGCCGCTTGAGAAGGGCGCGCCCCTCCACTAAGTCGCCCGCATGACATCGACCAACGACATCCGCCGTTCCTTCCTCGAATATTTCGGAAGCGAGGGCCATCGCATCGTGCCGTCGGCGCCGTTGGTGCCGCACAACGATCCGACTTTGATGTTCGTCAACGCGGGCATGGTGCCGTTCAAGAATGTCTTCACCGGTTTGGAAACGCGGCCTTATTCGACCGCGACGTCGAGCCAGAAGTGCGTGCGTGCGGGTGGCAAGCATAACGATCTCGACAATGTCGGCTACACCGCGCGCCATCACACCTTCTTCGAGATGCTCGGCAATTTCTCGTTCGGCGATTATTTCAAGGAACAGGCGATCACGCATGCCTGGACGCTGCTGACCAAGACGTGGGGCATAAACCCGGAGAAGCTGACCGCGACCGTCTATCATACCGACGATCAGGCGTTCGATCTGTGGAAGAAGATTGCGGGCCTGCCCGATCACAGGATCATCCGCATCCCGACCAAGGACAATTTCTGGGCGATGGGCTCGGACGGTCCGTGCGGGCCGTGTTCCGAAATCTTCTACGATCATGGCGATCATATTCCCGGCGGCCCGCCCGGCAGCCCGGATGAGGATGGCGACCGCTTCGTCGAGATCTGGAACCTCGTCTTCATGCAGTTCGTGCAGGAAGCCGACCAGATCACGGGCGATCTGCCCAAGCCGTCGATCGATACCGGCATGGGGCTCGAGCGCATCGCCGCCGTGCTCCAGGGCGTGCATGACAATTACGATACGGACACGTTCAGGGCGCTGATCGCGGCCTCCGGCGAGCTGACCAAGAGCGCGACCGACGGCGCCAACAAGGCCTCGCACCGCGTGATCGCGGACCATCTGCGCGCGTCGGGCTTCCTCGTCGCCGACGGCGTGCTGCCCGCCAACGAAGGGCGCGGCTATGTGCTGCGCCGGATCATGCGCCGCGCGATGCGCCACGCCCACCTTCTGGGCGCGGCCGAGCCCTTGATGCACCGGCTGGTGCCGGCTCTGGTCTCCGAAATGGGCGCGGCTTATCCCGAACTGGTCCGCGCGCAGCCGCTGATCGAAGAGACGCTCAAGCTGGAGGAGACCCGCTTCCGCCAGACGCTCGCCAACGGCTTGCGCCTGCTCGACGAGGCGACCGGGCCGATGAAGACGGGCGATACGCTTCCCGGCGCGGTCGCGTTCAAGCTCTACGACACGTTCGGTTTCCCCTACGATCTGACCGAGGATGCGCTCCGCGCGCAGGGCCTGCAGGTCGATCGCGCCGGCTTCGACGCGTCGATGGCCGAACAGAAAGCCGCCGCGCGCGCCGCGTGGAAGGGCTCGGGCGACAAGGCGTCGGACGACGTCTGGTTCGACGTGGCCGAAGAACTCGGCGGCACCGAATTCATCGGTTACACCAGCCATCAGGGTGACGCGCAGGTCGTGGCTCTGGTCAAGGACGGCAAGCGCGTCGACCAGGCGCGCGAAGGCGACGAAGTCACCATCCTGACCAACCAGACGCCCTTTTACGGCGAGAGCGGCGGCCAGATGGGCGACGCCGGTATCGCCAGCAACGACAATGGCTTCGTCGCGGATATTGCCGATACGTCGAAGCCGCTTGGGCGGCTGCATGCGCATAAGGCGATCGTGCGCAGCGGCGTGATCAAGGCGGGCGATACGATCCATCTCGCGGTCGATGTCGCGCGCCGCAGCCAGCTGCGCGCCAACCATTCGGCGACGCATCTGCTGCACGCGGCGCTGCGCCACCGGCTCGGCGGTCATGTCACGCAGAAGGGCAGTCT
>NZ_DATHFV010000016.1:0-2846 GCF_035317925.1 Sphingomonas sp. | reverse complement strand
CAGCTTGCGGGTGGTGCGGCGTCCGGCGACGGCGGCGATTCCGTTGCAATCGATATCGCCCATATTGGCCAGCAGGCTCACCAATTCGTCGCGCGCGCTGTCCTGGCCCGCCAGACCGACCAGATTCACGCCGAGGCCGAGGCTGGCGAGATTGGCGGCGACATTGGCGGCGCCACCCGGCACGGCGCGTTCCTCGGTGACGCGCATCACCGGCACGGGGGCCTCGGGCGAGATGCGGCTGACCGTGCCCGACATATAGCAATCGAGCATGACGTCGCCGATCACGGCGACGCGGCGATCGGACAGGCGGTCGAGATAGGCGGTCATGACACTGCCTTGGCAAGAGCCGGCGCCGCTGCAAAGTCTTTTGCCGCGACGCCCGCCGCCAGCACGAGGTGATAGAGCGAGCTGGCCGGCACATAATCGACCAGAGGCGCGCCATCCGCCGCGACATGATCGATCCATCCGCCCGCGAAGGGCTGGCCCAGAAAATGATCCATCAACTTCGTCGCCATCGCCTCGGCGAAGGCGCGCGCATCCGGATCGCTGTCCTTGCGTGCCGCCGCCGCCTTGATTGCCTCGGCATGCGGCCACAGGCGGCGCGAAGACCGGATCACGGCAAAATCAGGGGAAAGCGCATCGAGAATCAGGCCGTCGACGGCCAATCCGTGCATCTTTGCCGAGGCATAGAGCGCCCGGGCGGAAGCGCCCACATCGTCGCCGGTACGCGCACCATATTCGGCCAGCAGCCAGACCCATTCGAAATGATGGCCCGGCTCCCATTCGGCACGCGGCGATGGCGACCAGTCGGGCGCGAAATATTCGTGCAGCAGCCCGTCCTGGAAGAAATGCCGCCGGAACAGGTCCACCAATGCGGCCGCGCGCTCGATATAGCCCCGGCCGGGGGCGGCCTCGTCGAGGAACAGATAGGCCTCGAGCAGATGCATATGCGGATTCTGGCGCTTCTCGGAAGGTGCCGGAATTGCGTCGAACAGACCGCCATGGGCCGGATCGGCCAGGCGCCGTTCGACGAAATTGATGATGCGATCCGCCCGGTCGAGCAGGCGTGCATCGCCGTTCAGGCGATAAAGCGAAGCGATCGAGAAAAGCAGGAAAGCGTGCGCATAAGCGTCGCGCAGGCTCGACAGGATCGCGCCGCTCGCGGGGTCGATCGAAAAAGCGACGCTGGTTTCGTCGCCCGAATCCTCGGCGAAATCGCGCAGGAGCGAGGCCATCGCTGCCTCCGCAAGCGCGGCGCCGTCCGGCAGCCAGCCGAATCGCGCGGCTTCGGCGAACACGAATATCTGCCGCGCCTGGACCATCGCGCGATGCGGCACGGCGACGGGCCGGCCTGCGAAATCCAGCCGTTCGCGGAACCGGGCGGCGCCCGCATCGAACCCGCGCTCGGCCCAGAAAGGCAAAGCCGTGCCGACGGTCCAGTCGAGAAAAGTGCCCAGCATCCCTCAGCCCGATCTAGGGCAAAAGGCGGCGAAGTGCGAGGCGTGCGTCATGCGCCAAGGAAGCCGCGCACGGCGGCGGCGAGGTCGCCTGTATCGCGCTCGATCAGCCGCCAGGGCAGGCCGGCCGCCGCCGCGCTGTCCGCGTCGCTTTGCCGGTCTCCGATCAGGAAGCTGCCCTCCGCCTTCACATTCCAGTCGCGCATCGCGCGGCGGATCATGCCCGGGCCGGGTTTGCGGTCCTCATGCTCGACCGCATATTCCGCGACCGTCCCGTCGGGATGATAGGGGCAATAATAATAAGCATCGATCCGCGCGCCGGCTTGCCCCAGCATCCGGTCGATATGCGCGTGGAATGCCTCGACCTCGGCGATGCCATAGAGGCCGCGCGCGACGCCCGACTGATTGGTCACCACCAGCACGCGATAGTCGGCCGCGTTGAGCACCCGGATCGCCTCCACCGCGGTTGGTGTGAACGCCAGATCCTCCGCGCGATGCGTGTAGCCGGTATCGACGTTGATCACGCCGTCGCGGTCGAGGAAGGCCGCCGGCCGGGCGATCGCAATATCGGAAGTCACCGCCCGATCAGGCGGCGTGCTCGCGCACGCCGGCCACGATCAGCCAACCGATCGAATAGACCAGCAACAGGGCGACCAGCACGGTGCCGAGAATCCGGCCCCGCTCGGGAAAGGTCGATTTGACCGGCATGTTCGCGTCGACCACACGCACCAGATAAAGCTGCTGCTGGATCGCCTGCTCGCGCGATTTCTCCAGGCCGGCGGCGGCCGCTTCGTAGCGCTTGTTGAGGAAATCGCGGCGCAGCACCAGCGCCTGATATTCGCTGACGTCGTTGGTGATCGAATCGGCGCGGCCGGTGAGTTTACCGGACTGGGTGCTCAGTTGCGCCTCCAGGGCCCGAACATGGCCGGCGAGCGCCTGATATTGCGGGCTCGAGGGGCTGATCACGCCGGCCATCGCCGCAAGCTGCGTGCGCGCCTTGGCCAGATCCGTCTGGACGCCCGAGACGATACTCAGCTGCGCCTCGCCGGAGGCCTGCGGATCGATATCGCCGCTGCGATGGCGGAAGGCGGTCATGGCCGCGGCATTGGCGGTCAGCGACGCTTCGGCGTCGGCCAGCACGCGCCGGGAATTGGCGATCGCGTCTTCATAGCTGCGCGCGTTGAGCATGTTGACCCGCTGTTCGCCGATCTGGATCAGCTTGCGGGCGATCTCATAGCTGTCCTGCGGGGTGAAGCTGTGCACCTTGACGACGGTGATGCCGGTCTCGGTGCTGTACTTCACCGTGACGTGCTTCTGATAATATTTCAGCAGCCGTTCGGGGGTCGGATTGGCCGGGTACAGGCGGTTTAACAGGTCGACACCGGGCTG
>NZ_DATHFV010000015.1:0-11181 GCF_035317925.1 Sphingomonas sp. | reverse complement strand
CGGCCGCCACCGATTGCGACACCAGGTAACAGCAAAGCGCCGCCACGGCGACGCCAGCGACCTGCCACACTGCGCTCAGGCGCGTTGCGACAATCATGATGCACGACCTTTCGGGGCCCAGGGGCTTGCCGCGGTGCGCCGGGCGACGCGCAACGTGGCGGAACGGGAACGGGGATTGCGGGCAAGTTCGGCCTCGCTCGCGCGGACCGGCTTGGCGACGGCTTCGAAGCTGGCGGTGCGGACCTGCACTTCGGGCAGATGGCGCGATCCGGCCTGCGTGCCGCTGCGCTCCTTGAGGAAGCGCTTCACGATCCGGTCTTCGAGACTGTGGAACGAGACGATTGCGAGCCGGCCGCCGGGCGCGAGCGCCTGTTCGGCGGCGGCAAGGCCGTCTTCGAGCTCACCCAGCTCGCGGTTCACATGGATGCGGATCGCCTGGAAGGTGCGGGTCGCGGGATCCTTCTTGTCATGCTCGCGATAGCCGAGCGAACGGCGGACGATCGTCGCGAGTTGGCCGGTGCGCGTGATCGGCCGGGCGGCGACGATCGCGCGGGCGACGCGGCGCGACTGCCGTTCCTCGCCGAGATGGAACAGCACGTCGGCGATCTCGGCCTCGTCGGCTTCGTTGACGAAGTCGGCGGCGCTCACGCCGGCCTGGCCCATGCGCATGTCGAGCGGGCCGTCGGTCTGGAAGGAGAAGCCGCGATCGGCGCGGTCGAGCTGCATCGAGGAGACGCCGATGTCGAGCGTGACGCCGTCGACCGCGTCGAGGCCGCGTTCGGCGAGCGCGTCGCCCATCCGCGAATAGACGTCCTCGACCAGATCGAGCCGGCCGTCGCTGTCCGCGACCAAAGCCTGACCTTCGGCGATCGCGTCGGGGTCGCGATCGAAGGCGATGACATTCGCACCGGCGGCGAGCAGGGCACGGGTGTAACCGCCCGCGCCGAAGGTGCCGTCGACATGGGTTTCGCCGGGCCGGGGCGCGAGGCCGGCGATGACTTCGTCAAGCAATACGGGGATATGAGGGGCGGGCGCGCTCATGTCGGCTTGCGCTCCGCGAGCAGACCTTCGAGCGTGCCGAGCACGACCGGATTGTCGGCGAAAGCGACGCGCGCATTCTCCGGGCTCCAGATTTCGACGCAATCGTCCATGCCGACGAAGAAGGCGAGGTCGCCAATCTGGCCGAGCTTGCGCAGCAAAGGCGACAGGACCATGCGGCCGGCGCTGTCGAAGGCGACGTTGGTGAGGGCGGGAAGCTCATCGCGGCGGGCGCGCACAAGGGCGTCGCGACGCTCGGCAGCCGGCAGATCGGCCACGCCTTCACGGATGGCAGCGGAGAGATCGCGCAGGCCGACAGAATCGAAGGCGCGCAGGTGATCGGCCTTGGGATGCGGGGCGATCAGTAATTCTTTGTCAGGATCGCGCTCGCCATCTTCCTTGGCGCGGCGCTCGATCTGGGTGCGAAAGACGGCAGGCACGGACACGCGACCCTTCGCGTCGACCGCGTTCAAACCATGCCCAAAGAAGAAATTCTCCCTTTCCACCCAGTCCTGTCCACCCTGCAGCCCGCGGGGTTGACGTGCCCCGCCCCCCGTCGGCCGACGACGTGGAGACGCATGGGTGCGCATCCTCATTCGCCGGATCAGCGTGGATTAGCATGGGTTTCGTATGGGTTTCAATACCACTCTATGGTTTTGACTGTGTATTCCATGGTGGTGGGTGGGACGGACAGGCAGGCGAAAACCGCGCGAAACCGCGGAATCCAGGTCCGATCGGGCCTGTGGATAGGACGGTGGAGCGAATTTCTTTTCGGGCACCCGCGAACCGGACGCTCATGACCGCGACTCGGATCGCGGCAATCATCAGTGCGCCGACGCGCGCGTTTTGGCCGGCGACGGGGCCTTCGACTCGTCCTGGTCGGGGTTGCCGGGCGCGACGCCCAGCTCGGCGAGCGGCTCGCTCGGCGCGGAATCATTGGCGGTTGCGACGTTGTTGGAACCGGGGCGATCACCGCCCGCGGCATGCAGGACAATGGTCGCCGCCATCACCAGCAAAAAGACCCAGGCGAGCCCGATAAGGCCGACGCGCACGCGGTGCATGCCGCTATTTCCCGGACGGCTTCGTGACGATCATACGGCTAGAATAAGCCTCAACCCGCCGCTTGGGAACCTCGGTTGAACGGGGGCTTGTGTTTCAGCTTCGCTGAAACGAGCGGCACCGGCCCGCACCCCCACCCGGCCTCCCATAGAATAGCCTGACTGGGAGGCCGGGTGGGGGTACGGGCCGGTGCCGCTCAATCAACGCACCAGCCAGTCGGGGACGGGCAATTGCTTCGCCGCCAGCCACTCCGGATTGAACAGGGTCGAGAGGTAGCGCATCCCGGAATCGCACAGGATGGTGACGATCGTCTTGCCGGGCCCGAGCTCGCCCGCCAGCGCGATCGCACCGGCGACGTTGATGCCCGACGACAGGCCGACGCACAGGCCTTCGTCCCGCAGCAGCGCGAACACCTGTTCCAGCCCTACCTCGTCAGAAATACGGAATTGGGTGTCGATCGGTGCGCTTTCGAGGTTGGCGGTGATCCGGCTCTGGCCGATCCCTTCGGACACGGACGAGCCCTCGGCGCGCAATTCGCCATGGGCATAAAATTCGTAGAGCGAGGCGCCGTGCGGATCGGTGAGCGCGATCACGACATCCTCACGCAGCTCCTTAAGGCCGAGCCCGACGCCCGCCAGGGTCCCGCCGGTGCCGACCGAACAGGTGAAGCCATCGATCCTGCCGCCGGTCTGTTCCCAGATTTCGGGCGCGGTGGTGCGGATATGGGCGAGACGGTTGGCGGTGTTGTCGAACTGGTTCGACCACAAAGCGCCCGGGGTTTCCTCCGCGATACGGCGCGACATGTGCACATAGTGCGCCGGGTTGGAGTAGCTGGTCGGCGGCACCTCAATCAATTCCGCGCCGAGCGCGCGCAGCGTATCCTTCTTTTCCTGGCTCTGCGTCTCGGGGATCACGATCGTGGTGCGATAGCCCTTGGCGTTGCCGATCAGCGCAAGGCCGATGCCGGTATTACCCGCCGTGCCCTCGACGATCAGGCCGCCGGGCGCGAGCGTGCCATTGGCCTCCGCATCCTCGATGATGAACAAGGCGGCGCGGTCCTTGACCGAACCGCCGGGGTTCATGAATTCGCATTTGCCATAGATTTCGCAGCCGGTCGCGGCGCTGGGGCCGGCAAGGCGGACGAGCGGCGTATTGCCAACGAGGGCGGGCACGCCTGGAGCGGGGGTCACCATGCGCACGGGATAGGCAGCGCGCGGGGGCGGGGCAAGCAAGCTTCGGTTTCAGCAAGCCATGCGGGGCTTGCGGATGTTTTTTTGCCAAGTGAGACGGCTTTGGCTGGCAGGGTGCGGGCCGGTTCGGTTTCCGGTACGGGCTTGAAACGACCGCCAAGCCAGCGATTCGTCGCAATGCAGCGTCTTTTCTTCAATCGAAGCGTGGTTGTTTGTGTCACAAGAGCGTCAACACTCTTGACGTAATTTGCCGCAACCGCGAAAACCGGGACCGTCATGAAGCATCACATCCTCCGCGCCACGCCGCTCGCCGCCCTCCTTCTCCTCGCAGCCTGCGATTCCCAGCCGACGACGATCGTCTCCGGTGGGCCCACCGATCCCGACGCCGACAAGATCAAGGCCGCTCCGCCGGTCAAGCTGCCGCCGGCGATGCTGGCCAGCAAGTCTTATCGCTGCAAGGACAACAGCCTGATCTATGTCGACTGGTTCAACGACAATCAGACGGCGAACCTGCACCTCAAGGAAAAGTCGACCAGCCCGGTCGTGCTGACCGCGCCCAAGCCGGGCGATCCTTATGCGGGCGGCAGCTACACGCTGACCGGCAGCGCCACCGACAAATCGGTCAACATCAAGAAGGGCGGCGCCGGCCAGGATTGCGACGCCTGATTTTTTCGAAATTCGAACAATCGAGGCCGGCGGAGACCATTCCGCCGGCCTTTTTCTTTGGACGAGGCGTCCGGCTTCGCTATCGGCTCCCGGCATGAGCGAGATCACGCCTGCCATCGTCGCCGAACACGGCCTGTCCCCGGAAGAATATGAGCGCGTGCTGCATGCGCTGGGCCGCGAGCCCAATCGGACCGAACTCGGCATCTTCTCGGTCATGTGGTCGGAGCATTGCAGCTACAAATCGTCGCGCCTCCACCTCAAGAAATTGCCCACCACCGGCCCGCAGGTGATTTGCGGCCCGGGCGAGAATGCGGGCGTGGTCGATATCGGCGACGGCCAGGCCGCCATCTTCAAGATGGAGAGCCACAACCACCCGTCCTATATCGAGCCCTATCAGGGGGCCGCGACCGGCGTCGGCGGCATATTGCGCGACGTGTTCACAATGGGCGCGCGTCCGATCGCGAACATGAACGCCTTGCGCTTCGGCCGGCCCGACCATCCCAAGATGCGCCACCTGATCGCGGGCGTGGTCCACGGCATCGGCGGCTATGGCAATTGCGTCGGCGTGCCGACGGTCGGCGGCGAGGTGAATTTCCACCGCGCCTATGACGGCAACATCCTGGTCAATGCGATGACCGTGGGCGTCGCCGAAACCAACAAGATCTTCTATTCGGCCGCCTCCGGCCTCGGCAATTCGATCGTCTATGTCGGTTCCAAGACCGGGCGCGACGGTATCCACGGCGCGACCATGGCGTCGGCCGATTTCGGCGAGGATTCGGAAGAGAAGCGCCCGACCGTGCAGGTCGGCGATCCGTTCACCGAGAAATTGCTGATCGAGGCCTGTCTCGAGCTGATGGCGTCGGACGCGATCGTCGCGATCCAGGACATGGGTGCTGCCGGCCTGACCTCCTCGTCGGTCGAGATGGCATCGAAGGGCGGCGTCGGGATCGAGCTCGACATGAACGCGGTGCCCTGCCGCGAAACCGGCATGACGCCTTATGAGATGATGCTGTCGGAGAGCCAGGAGCGGATGCTCATGGTGCTGAAGCCGGGCCGCGAGGATTTCGCCGAAGCGATCTTCAGGAAGTGGGAGCTCGATTTCGCCGTGATCGGGCATGTCACCGACACCGGCCGGATGGTGCTGACCTTCAACGGCGAAACCGTGTGTGACATTCCGCTCGGCCCGCTCGCCGACGAAGCGCCGCTTTACGATCGGCCGCATGTGAGGACCGAAGTCCCGGCGCTTCCCAAGAAGATACCGGAGAGCAAGGATCTCGCCGCCGATCTGCTCACTTTGATGGGATCGCCTGATATCGCTTCGCGCCGCTGGATCTGGGAGCAATATGACCACATGGTCGGCGCGGACACGATCCAGCGCCCCGGGGGCGACGCCGCGGTGGTGCGCGTCCACGGCACCGACAAGGGGCTGGCGATCAGCACCGATTGCACGCCGCGTTACTGCTATGCCGACCCCTATGAGGGCGGGAAGCAGGCGATCGCCGAATGCTGGCGCAACATCACCGCGGTCGGCGCCAAGCCGCTCGCCACCACCGACTGCATGAATTTCGGCAACCCGCAGCGGCCGGAAATCATGGGCCAGTTCGTGGGCTGCATCGAGGGCATGGCCGAGGCCTGCAAGGCGCTCGACTTCCCGATCGTGAGCGGCAACGTGTCGCTCTACAACGAGACCAAGAATGAGGATGGCAGCGGCAGCGCGATACTGCCCACGCCCGCGATCGGCGGCATCGGCCTGTTGAAGGATTGGACGCGTTCGGTCGGCGTCGCCTTTCGCGACCGGGGCGACATCATCCTGCTCGTCGGCGCACGCAAGGGCCATCTCGGCCAATCCCTGTGGCTGCGCGAAGTGCACGGGATCGAAGGCCGGGATGCGGGCCCGCCGCCCCCGGTCGACCTCGATTGCGAGCGCAAGACCGGCGATTATGTGCGCGAGGGCATCGAACTCGGCTGGATCACGGCCTGCCATGACGTGTCGGACGGCGGCGTCGCGGTCGCGATCGCGGAAATGGCGCTGGCCGGCAATTGCGGCGCGCTGATCGACGGGCCGACGCCGTTCGGCCTGGCCGGATCCTATTTCGCCGAGGATCAGGGCCTCTATCTCGTGACGGTGCAGGATACGGCTTTGCTTGGCTTCCTGGCCGGCGCGCAGGTCCACGGGATCGCGGCCGAGCCGATCGGCCGCACGATCGCCAACCGCATCATCTTCGAATGCGAAGCGGGGGACCATTGCGTCACGATCGACGCGCTGCGTACCGCGCACGAAGGCTTCTTCCCGACGCTGATGGGGGCCGACGCGGCCCTCGCCTGACGACCTCCCGGCTCTCGTCAAATATTCAAGCTGCCAAGCCCGCCTGCCTATAGGCTGGTGCGCAGGCGTGCGCCGCCATAGGATGCCCGGCCGAGGCTGAGATCCGGCGGCGCGAACGCTGGACGAGGCATGAGAGGGAACCGGGCATGACGCGGAGCAAATCCATTCTGATCGCTACGGCGATTGCAGGCACGCTCGATATCGGCATGGCGGCGATCGAGACCGCGCACGCCGGCAAGCCGGTCGCCAACATGCTGCGCGGGCTGGCGAGCGGACCGTTCCCGTCCGCGATCGACTGGGGCGCAGCCGGCGCGGTGTTGGGACTGGCGGTCCATTACACGATCATGGCGGTGATGGTGACGGTGTTCATCCTCGCCCGCGAACGGATCGGCTGGGTGCGCGCGCACACCCTGGTGGCCGCCGCGCTCTACGGCGTCGGGCTGTGGCTGGTGATGTATGGACTGGTGATGCCGCTGCGGTTCGGCGCGCCCTTCCCCAGCCCCAATCCAGTCGCGATCGCGAAGCAATTGTTCGCCCATGTCGTGCTGGTTGGTCTGACCATCGGCCTCGTCGCCCGCCGCGAGCCAAACAGTTGAGCAGGCGCACGCAAATCTGGCTGACGGCGACCGCCGTCGCCGGCACGCTCGACCTGCTGTCGGCTTTCGTTTTCGGCGGCACCAAGGGCATATGGCCGCTGCGCGTGCTGCAATTCGTCGCGAGCGGGCCATTCGGCGACCGCGCGTTCGATGCGCCGGCTTTCGCTGTCGCCGGGCTGATCACGCATTACGCGATCATGGCGTGCATGGTCGCTGCCTACATGGTCGCCGCGCTCAAGCTGCCGATCCTGACGCGCCGGCCGCTTCTGTCCGGCGTGGCCTATGGCTTCGGGCTGTGGATCGTCATGTACTGGATCGTCAGACCATTGCGCTGGCCCGACGCGCCGCTGCCGAGCGCCAGCGGCCCCATTCAGATTGGTGAGGAACTGATCTCGCACGTCATTCTGGTTGGAATCGCGATCGGGCTGATCGTAGGCTGCGGGCTGACGCGCGCGCGGTGACCGCCTCTCCGCAATCCGACCGCATCCTCACGCTCGATGTGATCCGGGGCTTCGCTGTCTGCGGCATCCTGGCGATGAACATCGTGTCGATGGGCGAGCCTGGCTACGCTTACGTCGATCCCAATTATTATGGCGGCGCGCATGGCAGCGATCTTGCGGCCTGGGCGATCGCCTATGTGCTGGCCGATGGCAAACTGCGCGCCTTGTTCACGATGCTGTTCGGGTCATCCCTGCTCCTGATCACCGATGCGGCGGAGGATAGGACACCGGGGCCCGGCCGTACGCATTATGCCCGCATCTTCTGGCTGTTCGTGTTCGGCATGCTGCACGCCTGGTTCGTCTGGTACGGCGACATATTGGTCGATTATGCGATTGCCGGCGCGATCGCCTTCTTCGCGCGCAAATGGCAGCCGAGCGCGCTCGCCTTCGCCGCAATCTGCCTGATCGGCTTCTCCCTGATCCACAGCGGGATCGAATATCGCGACATGCAAGTGCTGCAGGCGCTGGCAAACGGCCCGCACCCGCCTGCAGACGCAATCCGCGAATGGCACAAGGTGCTGGCGCAAACCGCGCCGACTTCCGACATTCTGGGTAACGAGTTGCGGCTTTATCGCGGCTGCTTCGCCGACGCCTTTGCCGCGCGCGCGCCGATGACCGCGATGTTCCAGTTCCTTTTCCTGCCGTTGAACATGCCCGAGACTTTAGGCTTCGTGTTGGCCGGCATGTTCCTCTACCGGCTCGACTTCTGGCAGGGTGGCTGGAGCAAGCGGGCTTATCGCTGGACGCTCGCTTTGGGCGCCCTCACCATCCCCCTCTACGTTCCGCTGACGCAGGCGATCGTGGCGCATCATTTCGACCCGGCCTTCCTGCCGCTGGCGGACCTGCTGACCCTGCTGCTGCGCCCCTTCCTCGCGCTGGCTTACGCCTCGGCCCTGATCCTGGCGGTGCAGGCGGGCGCAGTGCCGTGGCTGATCAGTCGGTTCGCAGCGGCGGGTCGCATGGCTTTCTCCAATTATCTTGGCACCAGTCTGGTCATGACGACGATCTTCTATGGCTATGGCTTCGGCCTGTTCGGCGAGCTGCATCGCGCGCAACTTTATATTCTCGTCCTTGGCCAATGGCTGCTGATCCTCGGCTGGAGTCCGCTGTGGCTGCGTCATTTCCGCTACGGTCCGTTCGAATATGCCTGGCGCAGCCTGTCACGGGGTCACTTGGTAAGATTCCATCAAGCTATTGCGAGTTAGTCGCAGTATCGCTACATGGCGCTTACAAGGAGCCGTTGATGGTCGTCTGCCACTGCAATGCGATTCGGGAAAGTGACGTGCGCGAAGCCGTTCGTTCGGGTGCGCAATGCCCGCTCAGCGCTTATGCGTCGCTCGGCCGACGCCCCCGCTGCGGCCAGTGCCTGCCGTTCGCGCGCGAACTCATCGCCGAGGAGCAGCAGGCAGCCGCCTGACCCTTCGTTGAGAATGACTCGCGCGAGTCGTTCGCGCTTCTAATTTCCGTCGAGCCTGGTCTATCCGCATCCCAACAAGGGAGCGCGAGCCATGAAGGGCGACGAGAAGGTCATCGAATTCCTCAATACGGCGCTCAAGAACGAGCTGACGGCGGTCAACCAATATTGGCTGCATTACCGTTTGCTCGATCATTGGGGCATCGCGCGGCTGGCCGCCTATGAGCGGCATGAATCGATCGACGAGATGAAGCATGCCGACCTGCTGTCGGAGCGCATCCTGTTCCTCGATGGATTGCCCAATTTCCAGCTGCTCGGCCGGCTGCGCATCGGCGAAACGGTCGAGGAGGTGCTGCGCGCCGATCTTGCGGTCGAAGGCGAGGCGATCCCGCTGCTGCGCGACGCGATCGCCCATTGCGAGGAGGTGCGCGACTATATCAGCCGCGACCTGTTCCGCCGCATCCTCGACAATGAGGAAGAGCATGTCGATTTCCTGGAACGCCAGTTCGACATGATCGAACGGATGGGAATCCAGAATTACATCCAGCTTCAGTCGAAGCCGGCCGAAGAGGCGAGTTAGTCTCTGTTTCAGTTGCACTGAAACAGGCGCGGCACCGGCCCGCACCCCCACCCGGCCTCCCAATCAGGTTATTCTATGGGAGGCCGGGTGGGGGTGCGGGCCGGTGCCGCTTCAGCGTAGCTGCAAACGACTCTAGCCGACTTTGCGGCCGAAGCCTGCGGCTCGCCGCAACGGCGCCTGCGTGATCGTCGGCGCGGCCGCGAGCTGGAGCGCAGCAAGCGCTTCCTCGAACAAGGGGCGCAACCGGGTTGCGATTTCGGTGACGTCGGCCGGAAAGATGTGGGCTTCAACGCCGTCGCGGGCGGCCTTTTCGATATGTTCGGCAGCCAAACCGAGCGCTTCGGCGCCGAACTGCAGCGATTCGCCCTTCAGCGTATGCGCCGGACGCACCAAGGCGACGGTGTCGCGATTGCGCACGGCATCCTCGATCGCGTCGACCGATTTCACGCCATCTTCGGCGAAATAGCTGAGAATACGCGGAAAATGCGTGCCCAGTTCGGCACGAATCGCGTTCAGCTTTTCCCGATCGATCGTAGGATGTTCGTTCACGCAAGCCCTCTCCGCAAAACCGGCGGTCGGGGGCTTTTACGCCCGCACGCGTAAATCAATCCTTATTGCGGTGAGACGCGCGAAACGAAGAAGCCGCCATCCTGGTGGGAAAGAGCCCAACCTTGCACTGCGGCGAGCGCCGCAATCTCGCCCGGGGCGGCGGGATCGTCGGCGATTATGGTCGCGCTGTCGGCCGACCGCATCGCACGCGCGAGCCGCAGCACCGGCCACGGACAGCGCAGCCCGCGCGCATCGACGGTCACGCTCATTTGGTGCCGAAGGGATTTTTCGGCGCGCGCAGATTCATCCGCACCGGCACTCCGCCGAAGCCAAGATCACGGCGAATGCCGTTGATCAGATAGCGGCGATAGCTTTCCGGCAGCTGATCGACACGCGTGCCGAACAGGACGAAGGTGGGCGGGCGCGTCCGCGCCTGGGTGAGGTAGCGCAACTTGATGCGCCTGCCGCCCGGAGCCGGCGGTGGATTGGCTTCGATCGCGCGTTCGAACCAGCGATTGAGCTCGCCGGTACCGACGCGGCGCGACCAGGCTTCGCGCGTCTCGAAAGCGACCTCGATCAACTGATCGACACCACGCCCGGTGAAACCGGAGACGGTGATCAGCGGCAGGCCCTTCACCTGCGCCAGGCCATCGTCGAGCGCATTGCGGATGCCCTGGAACAGGCTCGGCGCATTCTCCGCCACGTCCCATTTGCTGACCGCGATGATCAGCGCGCGGCCCTCCTCGATCACCTGGGAGGCGATACGCAGATCCTGCGCCTCAAGCCCGCGCGTCGCGTCGAGCAGCAACACCACCACCTCGGCGAAGTCGATCGCGCGCTGTGTGTCGGCGGCCGACAGGCGCTCGAGCTTGTCCTCGACCTTGGCCTTGCGGCGCAGGCCGGCGGTATCGATCAGGCGGACCGGGCGGCCTTTATGTTCCCATTCGATCGCGATCGAATCGCGGGTGATGCCGGCCTCAGGACCGGTGATCATCCGTTCCTCGCCCAGCATCTGGTTGACGAGGGTCGACTTGCCTGCATTCGGCCGGCCGACGATGGCGAGCTTGAGCGGGCCTTCGCCGTCCTCCTCTTCCTCTTCGCCCTCAAATTCCTCCCGTTCGATATGCGGGCGCAAGGCCTCGAACAGATCGACCAGGCCTTCGCCATGCTCGGCCGAGAACGGGATCGGATCGCCCAGACCGAGCGAATAGGCATCCAGCAGCCCGGATTCGCCGGCTTTGCCTTCGGCCTTGTTGCCCATAA
>NZ_DATHFV010000014.1:0-18910 GCF_035317925.1 Sphingomonas sp. | reverse complement strand
CTTGCGTGACCTGCGCCATCGCGACGAACTGCGTCATCTCGTCGGCCGGCATCGCGCGATTCAGCGCATAGGCCATCGGCACCGTGCCGATCAGGATCAACATGATCAGGCCCATGCCCTTCTGCCCGTCATTGCCACCATGCGCGAACGACACCGCCGTGCAGGTGAAGACCAGCAGCGAACGGATATGCCAGGGCGGCGGGGTATTGCCCTGCGGTTCCTTGTAGAGCTGCGGATCGGGAATGATGCGCTTCATCACCCACAATAGTGCCATCGCGCCGAGGAATCCGATGATCGGGCTGACGAGCAGGGTCAGCAGCACGCTCTGCGCCTGCCCCCACTCGACGCCCGACGTGCCGCCCGGCCCGCTCGACATCAACTGGTTGGCGAGGCCAACGCCGAGGATCGATCCGATCAAAGCGTGGCTCGACGAATTGGGCAGGCCCAACCACCAGGTGCCGAGATTCCACACGACCGCCGCGATCAGCAAAGCGAAGATCATGGCATAGCCACCCGCGCTGCCAACGTGGAGGATCAGGTCGACCGGCAACAAGGTGATGATCGAATAAGCGACCGCGCCGGTGGACAGCATCACGCCGATGAAATTCCAGCAGCCCGACCAGATTACCGCGGCCACCGGCGCCATCGAATTGGTGTAGATCACCGTGGCGACGGCATTGGCGGTATCGTGGAAGCCGTTCACGAATTCGAAGCCGAGCGCGATCACCAGCGCCAGCCCCAGGAACAGGAAGGCGCCGATCGCGAGCGGCTCACCGACATGGTTGGTATCGTCGAAGATATTGAAGCCCGCAAAGAGCAAGCCGCCGACCAATACCAACAAGAAGATCGCCGAGGCAAAGGGATGAACCTTACGGTCGAGCGCCACCACCGAGCGATGGGAAGGGCCCGGGTCGATCGCGCGCGTCGCCATGCCGGTCTCCTGCGAATCTGGAGCCGCAACTTGCGCCGCGTTGTGCGACTCTTTGATTACGCCCTCCGCGGCACCGTCCCCGCGGCGCCGCGTTACCGTCTCTGACATTCCGTATCGGAGCGACCTGATGGTGCCACCCGACGAAATCGAACTCAAGTTTGAGCTGGAGCCGGAAGACCTGGTCCGGCTCGAGCACTGCGCCAGGCTGCAGAGCGAGGATGCGACCAGCGACCGGCTGGTTTCGCGCTATTTCGACACGGGCGATCACGATCTGCGCCGGGCGGGCTATACGCTGCGCGTTCGCCGAGCCAAGGGCGGCGCAATCCAGACCGTGAAGCAGGAAAGCAGGCACGCGGCCGGCCTGTTCGCACGCGCCGAATGGGAAAGGCCGATCACCGGCAAGTTTCCGGTTATCGAACGCGGCGACGGGCCGGTGCCGGATCTGGTCGACAAGCGCGACCTTGAACTTGCCTTCACCACCGACGTGACGCGATCGCTCCGCAATGTCGCCCTCGGCGGCGCGCGGATCGAGGTGGCGTTGGATGACGGCCGCATCAAGGCGGGTCTCGCGCGGCAGAAGATTTGCGAACTGGAGTTGGAGTTGAAAGGCGGCGGGCACGAACCGCTGTTCACGCTGGCGCGCGAATTGAACGCGCTCGTGCCGCTACGCCTGGGGGTGCGAAGCAAAGCCGAACGCGGCTATGCGCTTGCCAAAGGCAAGGACAGACAGGCTTTCAAGGCGGAGCCGATCCGGCTCGATCCCGATGGCGATGTGCACCCCGGCTTCGCCGCGATCGCCACAGCCTGTATCCGCCATTTTCGCTTGAACGAGCCGCTGCTGCTCGAAACTGGCGCGGCCGAGCCGCTGCATCAGGCGCGGGTCGCGCTGCGCCGGCTGCGATCTGCTTTCTCCTCGTTCAAGCCGTTGCTGGCGCGTGATCCGCAGACCGATCCGCTGCGCGACAATCTGCGCTGGCTGGCGGGCGTTCTCGGCCAGGTGCGCGATCTCGACATACTGATTCCAAAAATGCGGGACGCCGATCGCGATCGCCTGATCCAAGCACGCGCGGCCGCGATCATAAAGGCGGAAGCCGCGCTGGAATCGCTGCGTACGCGCGGCTTGATGATCGATCTCGCCGAATGGATCGCGATCGGCGCATGGCGGACGCGGCCGGCCAAGTCGGCCCCTGCCGCCAGTATCGTCACCGTCTTTGCGGCGCATGTACTGGACCGCCACCGCAAGCGGCTGCGCCGGCGCGGCCAGCATCTTGCCCGGCTGAGCGACCATGACAGACACAAAGTGCGGATCGAAGCCAAGAAGCTGCGTTACGCGGCCGAGTTTTTCGCTTCCCTCTGGCCGACCGGAAAAGCGAGACGGCGGCAGGACGATTTTCTGGAAGCCATGGAGAAGCTGCAGGATCAGCTTGGCGAGCTGAACGACCGTGTCACCGCCCCCGATTTGCTTGCCCGCTTCGGGATTGAGCATCGCCCGCACCATCGCGATGGCCGACGCGCTTTGCTCAGGAGAGCGGAATCAGCATTCGACGAATTGATGGATGTGAAACCGTTCTGGCGGTGATCAACCTGATGCGGGCAGGCGGCAAATGGCGATCCAGTCCGCGCCCACGATTTGGGCCAGCCGGTCTGGCGCGACGCGGACCGAAGAATTGAGCGATCCTGCCGCCGGATAGACCGTTTCGAAGGCTTTCAGGCTGACGTCGCAATAGATTGGCAGCGGCATAGCCAAGCCGAACGGGCAGACGCCGCCGACCCGGTGGCCGGTCGCCGCGAACGTCTCCTCCGCGTCCAGCATGCGGGGACGCGCAGCGAAGGCGGCCTTGGTCTTCTGATTATCGAGCCGCGTGTCGCCGCGCGTCACCAGCAGCACGATTTTGCCGTCGATCCGCAGCGCCAATGTCTTGGCGATCTGGCCCGGCGCGACACCGAGCGCGGCGGCCGCCTCCAGTACGGTCGCTGTGCTCTCGCGGGTTTCGATGATCGGCAGATCGGGGGCGTGCACGCTCAGCCAGGTGCGGACTGATTCGAGACTCATATATCCCCACCGTAACCACGCCCCTGCGCCGGCCAAAGCCCCTCCGGCACACCGCTGCGCATCAGATGATAGGCGCCGTGCAGATTGACGGTGGGATCGCAATGCGACGGCATAAGGACGATCCGGCTGCCGATCGCGGGCCGTTCCGCGCCGTCAGGCAGATCGAGCTGGCCAAACTCGTCGCCCTTGAAGGCGTATCGGCTGTCGGGGTGCGCGCCTGCGAGCACGCGCGGACTTCCCGCGTCGCTCGCGATCGCCTTGATGCCCGCGTCTAGCGTGACAAAGCCGGGATGATTGGCACTGACCACGGTCGCGTGGACGGTCAGCGCCTGTTCGAACGGTGCGGCGCCGCCCAACTCGCACGCACCATAATCCTGATCCATGAAAATATAGGATCCGCACTGCAGCTCGGTCAGGAGCCCCGCTTCGGCATCTATCCCGTGTGTGCCGGTGCCACCGCCCGTCACGACCTGCGGCGTCAGACCTGACGCGGAGAGCGCGGCAATAGTCTCGGCCAGCTTGGCATTGCGCGCTGTGATCGCCGAACGGCGATCCGCCAGCGCCGGGATGTGCTGATCGCTGCCGCAATAATGTTGGATGCCGCCATAGGTCAGCTGATCATGCGCGGCGATGGCGCTGGCTAGCGCGACCGCATCCTGCGCGCGGGCCACCCCGGTGCGCCCGCCCCCGGGGTCCACATCGACCAGCACGCGCAACCTGCCGCCGCTGGGCAGGGCTGCCGCGAGGGCGGGCACGCTGTTTGGATGATCCACCACCACCGCCAGATCGACGCCGCCCGCGACGAAAGCAGCGATCCGCGCGAACTTATCGGGCGTCACCACTGGCGAGGTGAGCAGGATCGATGGCGCGGCGCCCGCGAGTTGTTCGGCCTCGTGCAGCGTGGCGCAGCAAATGCCCACCGCGCCGACCCGCGCCTGAAGACCCGCGATCATCCGACTCTTGTGCGTCTTGGCATGAGGACGCAGCGCGAGCCCGCGCGCGGCCGCATATGCCCCCATACGCGCGATGTTGCGCTCGAGCGCATCGAGATCGAGCACGAGGCAGGGTGTCGGCGGCAGAGTCATTGGCAGCGTTTGGCCGCCTTCCCGCGCGGAGGCAATGTCCGGTCGTCAGTCGCGGCGGCCGCCTCCGCCACGGCGTAGCAGCCATGCCCTCAGGCTCGGTACGCGCGCGGTTTGGATATCGGCGATCTTCCAACCCGCGAGCGGCGCGCGCGTGAGCACGAACGTCAGTTTTTTCGACGGTGCGATGCGATCGGCATCGAAGCGGAGCAGCACCTGTGCCACCGCTTTGTTCTCCGTGCCCGTCACCGACAATATCTGGGCGCTCAGCCCGTCATTGTCTTTGCACTGGCAAATCGGATCATAGTCCAGACCGCCCGTTTTGCCGCCCCGACTGCCGCGTTGCACCAGATCATACAGATCCGGCGTCAGCAATTTCAGCGACGCAAATCCAAAATGTCGGTTGTGCGTCGCCTTGATATAAATCTGCGCAACGAACGTCCGTGCCCCAATTACGTCCTGGGCCGCAGCGGATACCGCCAAGCCCGCCGCCAACAAGGCGGCCCCCAACAACTTCCCCACGAAACCTCCCCCGCTTCGTTCGGAGTTTAACCATATACAGGGTGGGGGCACTGCCCAAGGTGATTGTCCGAAATGGACACAAGTTTTACAATTTTACGACGGAAAATCGGGTTCGAAGCGGCAGATCGGGCGCGTCAGGGCAGGTTTACGCCAATCCGTTCGATCGCATTGATATAGGCCGCCATGCCCTCGGCCGCCTCGTCGGACAGGTCGATGAACACGCGCCGCCCGTCGCGCGGATCGGCCGTCCGCACAAAAACGCCCTCGTCGGTGAGCCGCTTGATCCAGCGCAAAGCGGTGGTCGGCGGCACCGCCGCGGCGATGCACAAACTGGAAACAGCGACCGTCCGCTGTTCGAGCCGCGCGAGCAGAAGATCGAGCAACATGTCCCATGCGGGGTCGGCGAACATTTCCCCGCTGAAATATTGGTCCCGCAGCCGCCGCGCCCGGATCATCGCCCGGATCGCGGGTATGGCGGGCATAGTCCTGTCGCCGCTATGGCCGCGCCGGTCCGACTGTTCACGCCGGTCGCCCTCGCGCCGATCGGACCGTTCTCGCCGTTCGGGGCCCGTATGACGTTCGTTCTTCGACAGCATCGCGAGCGCGCGCGCGATCCTGCCAACTTCCTCGCTGAGCTGCAGCAGCTGGGGGGAAGGATCGTCCTCTGGTTCGGTCAAGCAGAAAGGCCGATGCGGTATAGGGTGACGGCCCCGCGCTTCGAAGCGGGCCCGGGCGGCATTCTGACGACCGCTTTCACCATGATGCGAACCTAGCGCGACTTGGACCAACGTGACCGTTTTTTTGTTTCGCTTTGGATGAATGATACCCGATTTGGCGCCATTCACCCTATACTAGCACCATTTTGGTGCAATCGCACCGGTGCCGAAACGATCGGTTCAGACTCAGCTTATGCCAGACGGCGTTTTCACTCGAACACTTCGCTGAGATGCTCCTCGCCGCGCCGGCCGAGCAGTTGGTCGGTCGCGACCGCCGCCACACCGGCATAAAGCGCCAACGTAAAGCCGCCGACCACGCCGCTAACAAGCGCGAAAATCACGCTCTTGATCGAAAGGGCATAATTCGCGGCATTCATTGTGGCGACGCGAAGCTGAGCGTTCGGATCGAGCGGCCGCATCATATCCATCAACACCGGCCCCGAACGGGCGAGACCGATCATGCCATAGAGCAGCACCATCAGGATCAGAATCACCGCATAAGCGCCGAACAGCCGCCAGAAGTTGCCCCGCGAAAGCCGCCAAGACGGTCCGATGACGATCTTGCGCTCCAATATCGTGAGCGGCCCAGCCAGCGAGAAGCGCGTTCCTAGCCAGATGCTGAGAACCAGCCCGGCGATCCCCAGTCCCGCCATTGCCATAACAACCCTCGGAAATCCTGCGGCGGAGCCAATCAACGCGCCGATTACGGCGAACAGGACCCCTGCGATCAAAGCCAGGATGTAGAAGGAGATAACCAGAACCAACATGCAGCCGAGCAGTCGAAGCTCGTCCATGCCCAGCCGCAGATAGGCGGTCCGGCTTTGAGCCGGGAACAACACAGCCCGAAAAGCCGCTGCCCACAAAGCCGTGAAGACCAGCACCATGCCCAGCATCACACCGAGGAAAGCGCCAATATGCGGGGATGCCCGAGTCCCGCTCTGCAGCGCAGCCAGTTGTGCTGCGTAAAAGGGCTGCATCGCGGCCATCATCAGCAATTGAACCAGGAAGACGATACCGCTCCATACCGCGATGGCGCCAAGGTTGTTGCGCACGAAGCGGAACGTGCCGCCCAGGATCGATCCCACCGTGACCATATGTCCCTCCTGTATCGGGCCGCCCCCGGCCCTCGTGTCACCTCAATGGCCGAGCGCCTTCACGATCTCTTCGACCATCTTCTTCGCGTCCGCGAGCAGCATCATCGTATTGTCGCGGTAGAAGACCTCATTATCGACACCGGCATAGCCGACGCCGCCCATGCTGCGCTTCACAAACAGAACCGTTTTGGCTTTCTCCACGTCGAGCACGGGCATGCCATAAATCGGTGAGGTCTTGTCGGTCTTGGCGGCTGGATTGGTGACGTCGTTGGCACCGATCACGAACGCGACATCGGTCTGGGCGAATTCGCCGTTAATGTCCTCCAACTCGAACACCTCGTCATAAGGCACGTTCGCCTCGGCCAGCAGCACGTTCATATGGCCCGGCATGCGCCCCGCGACCGGGTGGATCGCATATTTGACGGTCACGCCCTCTTTCTTGAGCATGTCCGCCATCTCGCGCAGCGCATGCTGCGCCTGGGCGACGGCCATGCCGTAACCGGGGACGATGATGACCTGTTCGGCCTGGCTCATCAGGAAGGCGGCATCCTCGGCCGATCCGCGCTTCCACGGCCGGTCGGTCACCGCAGCGCCAGCCGGGCCACCGCCGTCACCGCCGAAGCCGCCCGCGATCACCGAAATGAAGCTGCGGTTCATCGCCCGGCACATGATGTAGCTCAGGATCGCGCCCGAGCTGCCGACCAGCGCGCCGGTGATGATCATCGCGCTATTATGGAGCGTGAAGCCCATCGCGGCGGCCGCCCAGCCCGAATAGCTGTTCAGCATCGACACCACGACCGGCATGTCCGCGCCGCCGATCGGAATGATCAGCAGGAAGCCGATCGCGAAGCTAAGCGCGGTGGCGATGAAGAACACCCACGGCGCCTGATCGGTCAGGAAGTAGGCGATCAGGCCGATGATGCCCGCGAGCACACCCAAATTGATGACATGGCGACCGGGCAGCATGATCGGTTTGCCCGACATGTTGCCGTTTAATTTGAGGAAGGCGATCACCGAGCCGGAGAAAGTGATCGCGCCGATCGCGACGCCAAGCCCCATCTCGATCCGGCTGACATGATGGATGACGCCGTCCGCACCGGCGATGCCGAAGGCCTGTGGATTGAGATAGGCCGCGCTGGCAACCAGTACGGCGGCGAGGCCGACCAGCGAATGGAAGGCGGCGACCAATTGCGGCATCGCCGTCATAGCGATGCGGCGTGCGATTACGAAGCCGACCGCGCCGCCGACGAGGATCGCGACCGCAATCTCCCACAGCGAACCGACATGGTGCGTGATGAGCGTCGTCACGACTGCCAGCGCCATGCCAAACATGCCGAAGCGATTGCCGCGGCGGCTGCTGGTCGGGCTCGACAATCCGCGCAGCGCGAGGATGAAGCACACGCCCGCGACGAGATAGGCGAACATCGCCCAGGGATTCACCGCTACCGCCTGCTCCATCGTCTTCCCTTATCCCCGATCCGTGCCGCCCTCATTTGGCGGCGGCCGGCCGTTCCTTCTTCTTGTACATGGCGAGCATGCGCTCGGTGACGGCGAACCCGCCGAAGATATTCACGCTGGCGAGCGCGACCGCGATCAGGCCAAGCCATTTCGACAGCGAATGTCCCGCCGACGAGGGTGGCGGCGCGGCGGGTGCGACCACGGCCTTTTCGGCGATGGCGATGCCGGTGGGGGTGATATCCTTGTCGACCGCGACCGGCGCAGACGTTGCCGCCACCACTTTCGCCGGCGTGGACGACAGGGCGCCCGCCGCGCTCGCGATCAGCGCGCCGACGATGATCACCGACGAGATTGCGTTGGTCACCGCCATCAGCGGCGTGTGCAAGGCCGGTGTCACTGACCAGACGACATAATAGCCGACGAAACAGGCCAGCACGAAGATCGACAGGATCGAGATGAAGTCCATAAAGTCGTCTCCGTCAGCTCAAGAGTCGTGGGTTCACCACTTTGCCGTTTTGGGTCAGGCGGATCGCGCCGCCGATCTCGTCGTCGAGCTGCGGCAGGCCACCGTCCTTGTCCCAGAAAGCGGACAGGAAGTTGAACAGGTTGCGCGAGAACAGGGCCGACGTGTCGGCCGCAAGACGCGACGGCACGTTGCGGTGGCCGACGATTTTCACGCCGTGGATTTCGACCACTTCGCCCGCCTTGGCGCCCTCGACATTGCCGCCCTGCTCGACCGCGAGATCGACGATCACGCTGCCCGGGCGCATGCTCGCGATCTGCGCATCCGAGATCAGGCGCGGCGCGGGCCGGCCCGGGATCAGAGCGGTAGTGATGACGATGTCCTGCTTGGCGATGTGCGCGGACACCAGTTCGGCCTGGGCCTTCTGATATTCGGGCGACATTTCGGTCGCGTACCCGCCCGAGCCTTCGCCCTCGATCCCGGCGACATTCTCGACGAAGATCGGCTTGGCGCCGAGCGACTGGATCTGCTCCTTGGTCGCAGAGCGCACGTCGGTCGCGGAGACTTGCGCACCCAGCCGCCGCGCGGTCGCGATCGCCTGCAGGCCGGCGACGCCGACACCCATGATGAAGACGCGTGCGGCCGAAACCGTGCCGGCGGCGGTCATCATCATCGGGAAAGCGCGGCCATATTCGGACGCGGCATCCAGCACCGCCTTGTAGCCCGACAGGTTCGACTGCGACGACAGGATGTCCATCGACTGCGCGCGCGTGATGCGCGGCATCAATTCCATCGCCAGCGCCTCGAATCCGGCGGCAGCGTAGGCATCGACCCTCGCACGCTCGCCGAAGGGATTCAGCCCCGCGACGATCCACGCGCCCTTCTTGGCGCCCTTCAAGCTATCGGGGTCCGGACCCTGCACGCCGAGGATGATGTCGGCATCCTTGAGCACGGATGCACGATCACCCAGTTTGGCGCCGGCATCGGCATAAGCCTGGTCCGAAATCGAAGCGCTGGAGCCCGCGCCACTTTCGACGGCGACTTCCGCACCCAGCCCGGCGAACTTCTTGACCGTCTCGGGCGTGGCGGAAACGCGCTTCTCGCCGGCCGTGCTCTCCTTCACAACCGCGATGCGAACGCTCACGTCAGCGGGTGATCAGGAAAATGACGAGCATCGCAATCAGGAAGCAGGCGATCGCGCCATATTTGAACAGGCCGATAAAGTGCGAATAGGTCCGCTCATGCGCGGGAAGATCCATTGGAGCGCCGCTTTCGGCCATCTGTCCGTCCCCATATTTAAGGCTGTCCCGGGCTGATTAGCCGCTGCTTCATCGCGCCTCAAGCACCGATCGATACTGTTTCGCGATGCGGGCGAGTCTTTCGGGCAACACCCACAACAGGTTGAGTCCAAACCCCCGCCCGGACTCCCACATCCTGTGGATAACTTTGCAACGAGCACCCTAACCAGCTGTCCGGCAAGGCATTCGCCCGACCGCCTTGGGCTTGACCGCGGAGTCCAGGCGAAGCCATCACGCGCCACTCGTGCTGATTTGCGAGGGGGATTAAGCGTGGGTGCGCTGCGACCGATACGAAAGGCCGAAGCCGTGCGCCCGGCGCTGGCGCTACTGCCGCTCGACACGATCCTGCAGGGGGATTGCGTGTCGGAGATGGCCAAGCTGCCCGACAAATGCATCGACATGATCTTCGCCGATCCGCCTTACAATCTGCAGCTGGGCGGCGACCTCCATCGGCCGGAAGGCGGCAAGGTCGATGCCGTGATGGACCATTGGGATCGGTTCGACAGCTTCGAAGTCTATGACCGCTTCACCCGCGCCTGGCTCGAACAGGCGCGCCGTATCCTCAAGGATGACGGATCGCTGTGGGTGATCGGCAGCTATCACAATATTTTCCGCGTCGGCGCGGCGCTGCAGGATGCGGGCTTCTGGATCCTCAACGACATCATCTGGCGCAAGGCCAACCCAATGCCCAACTTCAAGGGCACGCGCTTCACCAACGCGCACGAAACGATGATCTGGTGCTCGAAGAACGAAAAAGCGCGCTACACCTTCAATTATCGCGCGATGAAAGGCCTCAACGACGACGTGCAGATGCGCTCCGACTGGAGCTTGCCGATCTGCGGCGGCGCCGAGCGGCTCAAGGACGATGACGGACACAAGACCCATCCGACCCAGAAGCCCGAAAGCCTCCTCTATCGCGTGATGCTCGCCGCCAGCAAACCGGGCGACATCGTGCTCGACCCCTTTTTCGGTACCGGCACGACGGGCGCGGTCGCGCGCCGTCTGCGCCGCCGCTGGATCGGGATCGAGCGTGAGACCAAATATGTGAATGCAGCGCGCGAACGCATCAATTCGACCCTGCCGCTCGACGAAAGCGCCATGGTGGGTGTGCCGGAAAAGGCGGCCCAACAACGCGTCGCCTTCGGTCTGCTGGTCGAAAGCGGCATGGTCGCGCCGGGCACGATCCTGCTGGACGCCAAACGCCGCTGGCGGGCAGAAGTCAAAGCCGATGGCTCGCTCGTCTGCGGCGCGCAAGGCGGATCGATCCACCGCTTGGGCGCAATCCTGCAGGGCGCCCCGTCGTGCAACGGCTGGACCTTCTGGCATGTCGAGGAAGCGGGCAATCTCGTGCCGGTCGACGCGCTCCGGCAAAAACATCTGGCGGAGTTCTCCGCGTAGTGCCCGAGGCGCTAGTAGCCCGCCGCCGACAGCTGCGCCCGCAGGTTCCGCAGCACATCCGGCGAAACCGGCGGCAGATCGCGCGCGGGCTTGCCGTGGCGGAGCCGCTCCCGATCCTGCTCTGACGGATCGATGGCCCTTACGCGCACCGGGGCCGTCCCGATCGCCTTGATGCCCAGTTGCGCCGCCGCGCCGCGCGAGAGGTCGATGATGCGCGGCCCTTTGATGAATGGGCCGCGATCGTTGATCCGCACGATGATCCGCCGTCCGGTGGCGAGCGCGGTCACCTCGACATAGGTCGGCAGCGGCAGCGTCGTGTGCGCGGCGGTGATCCAGTCGGGGCGGAAGCGTTCGCCATTGGCGGTGCGTCCGCCCGATTCCGGGCCGTACCAGCTCGCATAGCCCAGCATGTCATAGGTTGCGTCGGCCGCCGGCACGAAGGTCGTGCCGCGCACCGTATAGGGCTTGCCGATCCGGACCGGAACGTCGCTCACCGGGCGGAAATTGCCGCCTGCACAGGCCGACAGCGCCAGCAAGGCCGCCACCGCGCTCCCTGCGCGCTCCCTCCGAAATCCCGCCATGTCCGAAACCCTAGCCATGAGCGGGACAGCGGTCATTCCCAAATGCCATGCATGGGCTAAGAAGCATGCATGACCAGCCGCCATTCTCGCCATCATGAAGGCCATGCGCTTGAGCATATCGGCTGGCTCCGCGCCGCCGTGCTGGGCGCCAATGATGGTATTCTTTCGACCGCCAGCCTGATCGTCGGCGTGGCCAGCGCATCCGCCGATCTGCGCCAGGTTTTGATCGCAGGCGGAGCCGGGCTGATCGCGGGATCCCTGTCGATGGCGGCGGGCGAATATGTCAGCGTCAGCTCGCAGGCCGATCTCGAAAAGGCCGACCTCCATCGCGAAAGAAGGGAGCTCCACGAGGACCCCGAAGGCGAACTGCGCGAACTGACCCACATCTATATCAAGCGCGGGCTCGAACCGAAGCTGGCGGGCGAGGTCGCCGAACAGCTGACCGCGCACGACGCGCTCGGTGCGCATGCCCGTGACGAGCTTGGTCTGTCCAAGGCAATGGCCGCGCAACCGATCCAGGCCGCGCTCGCTTCGGCCGCATCCTTCGCGACCGGCGCCGCCATCCCGCTCGCTGTGACCGCGCTGGCGCCATTCAAACATGTGTCGATCGCGGTGGTCGCGGTTTCGGTCGTGACCCTGGCCATCCTTGGCGCGCTTGGTGCGCGCACCGGGCGCGCGCCGGTGGGGCGCGCGGTGAGCCGGGTCGTGCTGCTCGGCGTGGCGGCAATGCTCCTCACGATCGGCCTGGGCAGGCTGTTCGGCACCAGCGTTTAGAAGGCCCAGATGACCGACCGCCTCTATCTTCGCCCGACCGGCTTCGTCGACGCGCCCTTTGGGTATGACGGACAGATGCTGCGGCTCGCCGGCGGCCTGACGTTTTTTGCGATGATGGAGCTAATCCATGTTCGCGACGGCGATCGCGTGAGTCAGACGCTCGTCCCCGTGCAAGCGCTTGAATCCGCGCTCAGTTCTTTCTCTTCAGAAATCCAGGAACAAGCTCGAACTACCATTTCCCGTCTCACAGCCCCACGCACGACGCTCAAGCTGGCCGCGCGTACGATCCCGCTCGACCAGCCGCAGGTTATGGGCATCGTCAATGTTACCCCCGACAGCTTCTCCGACGGCGGCATGCATCAGGATCCGACAGCGCACGCGATGGACATGCTCCAGGCGGGTGCGGCGCTGATCGATGTCGGCGGCGAATCCACCCGTCCGGGCGCGAAACCGGTGTGGGAAGGCGACGAAATCGAACGCGTCCGCCCGGTGATCGAACTGCTCGCCGCGAGCGGTGCGGCGGTCTCGATCGATACGCGTAAGGCGGGGGTGATGGAGGCGGCGTTCGAGGCGGGCGCAGGGCTGGTCAACGACGTCTCCGCACTCTCCTGGGACGCTCGCGCGCTCGAAGTGGTCGCGATGCGCGGCTGCCCGGTAGTGCTGATGCACCATCAGGGCGCGCCCGAGACGATGCAGCAGGATCCGCGCTACGACGATGTGCTGATCGAGGTCCATGACTGGCTGGAGGCGCGGATCGCCATCGCGGTCGCCGCTGGCATCGACCGCGCGAATATCCTGGTCGATCCCGGCATCGGCTTCGGCAAGACGCTGCGCCACAACCTCACGCTGCTCAACAATCTGTCGCTATTCCACGGGCTCGGCTGCCCAATCGTGCTCGGTGTCAGCCGCAAGCGCAGCATCGGCGCGCTTTCCGGCGAGGCGCCGGTGGATCAAAGGCTGGGTGGGTCGATCGCTCTCGCCGTGCTCGCCGCTGCCCAGGGCGTGCAGCTACACCGCGTTCACGATGCCTTCGAAACCGTCCAGGCCCTGCGTGTTTGGCGCGGCCTCCGTGATGAGGCTTTGTCCCCCATCTAGCCCCGAAAACAAATCGCCAAACGAGCGGCGGTGGTGGCGCGTAGAGCCATGCGCCATAATTGCCTGGCGATGCGCGGCGGTGCCGTAACCGGAATTGCTGTCCCAGCGATAATGGACATGGCGCAAGCCGAGTTTGGCCATCAGCCGGTCGCGCAGCACTTTCGCCATGATCGATGCGGCGGCAATCTGCGGCACCTTGCCGTCGCCCTTCACCACTGCCAGCGCGTCGCCCGAGATACCACGCGGCACGTCGATCCCGTCAATCCGCACCGGCGCGTCGATCTCCAGTCGCGTCACCGCCTGCGTCATCGCCTGCAGAGTCGCGTTGCGGATATTGTAGATGTCGATGTAGCGCGCCGACCGCGCTGCGAAGCTGACGCGCGATACGCGCGCGATCACCGGATACAATTCCTCCCGCTCCGCCCGGTCGATCCGCTTGCTGTCATCGAGCCGGCCGAGCACACCCTTGGGCAAAGCTTCCGGCTCGAACCACAATGCGCATACCACCACCGGCCCGCACAAGGCGCCGCGCCCGACCTCATCGCAGCCGATCACCGGCGGAAACAGGCTCGCGCGCTTGCGGAAGAAGGGACGGGGTGCGGCCATATGCGGCGACTATGCCGAAGCGGAATCGCCACGTCACGTCCCGTCAACGCAACATCCCCGCTATCCACAGCTTGCGCGCGCGCGCAGGCGGGCGCAGAGGGCCAACATGGCGGAGGGACCGATCCAGACGGGGGATACGCGCGCGCACAGCATCGCCAAGGCGTCGCTGGGCGTGCTGCTCGCCGTGTTCGGAATCTGGATCAGCGCGACCTTCATCCCCTCCCTGATATGGGCAGTGGTAATCGCGGTCGCGATCGATCCGCTTTACGCCCGGGCCGAAGCGCGCTGGCCAGGCGGACGCCGTGCCTGGCTCCCGCTTATCGCGACCGTGCTGATCGCCTTGCTCGTACTGGCCCCGCTGACGATCGGCGTGATCGAGGCGGCGCGCGAGGCACGCACCGTGATCGCCTGGCTTGCCGACGCGCGTGCCAACGGCCTCGCCCAGCCCGAATGGGTCCAGCATATGCCGTTCGCCAACGAGATTTCGGGCTGGTGGCAGAACAATCTCGCCACGCCCGAAGGCACCGCGATCCAACTCGATCGGGTGAAGGGGTCGCTGGTCGGGGGCAATTCGGCGCTGGTCGGGCGCAATCTCGTCCGCCGCAGCGTGGTGTTCGCCTTCACATTGCTCGCGCTCTTCTTCCTGCTGCGCGAGCGAGACAATTTCGTCGTCCAGCTTCAGGTCGGCGGCCGTCGTCTGCTCGGCAGCTGCGGCGACCGCATCGGCGCGCAGCTGATCCGATCGGTGCGCGGCACGATCGACGGCCTGGTGCTGGTCGGTATCGGCGAGGGCGCGGTGATGGCGGTCGTGTATCTGATCTCGGGCGTACCCCACCCCTTCCTGCTTGGCCTGCTCACCGCGGTCGCCGCAATGATCCCGTTCGGCGCGGCCTTGCTGTTCGGAATCGCCTCGCTGATGCTGATCGGCCAGGGCGCGATCGGCTGGGCGGTGGCGGTGTTCGCGATCGGCATGGTCGTGGTCGGCATCGCCGACCATTTCGTGCGGCCTTTGCTGATCGGCGGATCGACCCGCCTGCCCTTCCTGTGGGTGCTGATCGGCATTTTGGGCGGGGTCGAGACGTTGGGCCTGCTCGGGCTGTTCGTCGGACCGGCGACGATGGCGACGCTCATCATGCTGTGGCGGGACTATATCGCGGGCACCAATTTCAGCGATCTATCACCACCACTCGCATTGCGAGCCGATCGACCTCCGCCCGATTGTGACTGAAGAACAGGATCGGCAGTTTTAGTTCGTCGCGGACCTGCTTGAGAGGAAGATATCCGCCGGTGCGCGCTATGTCGCGGGCGGGAAATAAGCATGTCCAAGACCGTGCCCCATCGGACCATGGCCAGCACCCAATCCGGGAGCCGCTTCCAGAGCCGCGCGGACATAGAGTTGGGCATTGTCGATCGCCTGGACCAGCGACAAGCCCGCGCCCAATCCGGTCGCGATCGCGCTCGACAGGGTGCAGCCTGTACCGTGACTATGTCGCGTCTCGATCCTTGGTCGTTGACCGTAACTGTAACTCTCAAACCGTCCGCTGATGATGTGAACGTCAAAGATCTCGTCAGTCGGGAGGTGCCCTCCCTTGGCGAGAATCTGCGTGCCGGTCTGTTTCGCCAGGGACATGGCCGCGGACAATAATTCTTCCACGGTAGCAATCCTGGTGCCGGTTAGAACCTCCAGCTCAGGCACGTTGGGTGTAACTAAAGTCGCCCGCCCCATCAGCGCGTGGAATGCGGCAATCGTTTCTGCATCAGCCAGGACGGCACCCGATGTGGCGACCATCACGGGATCGAACACCATGTTGATCGGTGGCGCTTCTTCGTGTCGCGCACGCTCTGGATCGAACCGTTCGGCAAGCGCTCGCGCCGTTTCAGCCGACCCAATCATTCCGATCTTGACCGCATCGACGCCGATATCGCTGGCCACCGCGTCGATCTGCGCGAGCACCATCTCGGTCGGTACCGGCATCACCTGCGTCACGCCCAAAGTATTCTGCGCGGTGATCGCGGTGATCGCGGTCATCGCATGCCCGCCCAGCATCGTGATCGTCTTGATATCGGCCTGAATGCCCGCGCCGCCGCCGGAATCCGATCCGGCGATCGCGAGTATGCGCGGGATCGTCACGCGGCTTTTCGCACCGCGTCGCAGATGCGGTCGACCACTTCGTTCACCTGGGCTTCGTCGTCGCCTTCGGCCATCACGCGGATCAAAGGCTCGGTGCCGGATTTACGGATGACGAGCCGGCCCTTGCCCTCCAGCTCCTTCTCGGCCTGCGCGATCACCTTCTTGACCTTCTCGTCCTCTAGCGGCTGGCCGCCCGTGAAGCGCACATTCTTGAGCAATTGCGGCAGCGGATCGAACAATTTCAGCATCTGGCTCGCCGGCTCGCCGCGCGTCACCAGTTCCGCCAGCACCTGCAGTGCCGCTATCAGCCCGTCGCCGGTCGTGGCGTAGTCCGACAGGACGAGATGCCCGGATTGCTCGCCGCCGATATTGTAGCCGCCCGCCCGCATTGCCTCGACCACATAGCGGTCGCCGACCGGCGTGCGATGCAGCGAAATCCCCTGGCTCCACAGAAAGCGTTCGAGACCGAGATTGGACATGATCGTCGCGACGATACCGTCGCCCTTGAGCGTCTGGTCGCGCGCGGCCGAACAGGCGATCAACGCCATCAACTGATCGCCATCGACGATCTGGCCCTTCTCATCGACCACGATCAGGCGGTCGGCGTCGCCGTCGAGCGCGATGCCGATGTCCGCGCGGGTTTCGAGCACCTTGGCCTGCAAGGCGGCGGGCGCGGTCGATCCGACCTTATCGTTGATGTTGATGCCGTTGGGCGTGACGCCCATCTGGATCAGGTCCGCTCCCAATTCCCACAGCGCATCGGGCGCTACCTTGTAGGCAGCGCCGTTCGCGCAATCGATCACGACGCGTAAGCCATCGAGCCGCAGATGATCCGGGAAGGTCGACTTGGCGATCGAGATATAGCGTCCGGGCGCGTCGTCGACGCGTCGCGCTCGACCAATCTGCTCGGCGGCAGCGAGCTTGGGGCTCGCCTCGATCGCCTTCTCGATCTTGGCCTCGGCCTCGTCGGACAATTTATAGCCATCGGGGCCGAACAATTTGATGCCGTTGTCGGCGAACGGATTGTGGCTGGCGGAGATCATCACGCCCAGGTCCGCGCGCATCGATTGGGTCAGCATCGCCACTGCCGGCGTCGGCATCGGCCCGACCAGCACCACGTCCATGCCGACCGAAGTGAAGCCCGCCGTCAGCGCGCTTTCCATCATATAACCGGACAGCCGCGTATCCTTGCCGATCAGCACGCGATGGCGATGCTTGCCGCGCAGGAAATAGGCGCCCGCCGCCTGGCCAACCTTCATCGCGATCTCGGCCGTCATCGGCCATTCGTTAGTGCGGCCGCGAATGCCGTCAGTGCCGAAATATTTGCGTGCCATAAGCCTGTCCGTCTGTTCGGCAGCGCTCTTACAGCGGATCGGGCGCGCGAGGCAAAGCCCGCGAAATCCGCCAGGGGGCGGCGGGATTCCCACCGCCCCCTTCGGATCAATGCATGCCGAAGACGCTGACGTCGGCGGTGCCCTTGAACCAGCCCTTGGTGTCGTACCAGAAATCGATCTGATGGATTTCGCGATCGCCGCCGCGCAGGTCGATATTCCGGCTGCGGCCGCCCTGCGGAATGTTGAAGCGGATCGGAAGTTCCTCTGGCGCGCCATTGCCGTAGACCACGCGCATCCGCTTCATGTGGAGCGGCGCGCCTGTCACGCGCACCTGCAGCGAGCGGAAATGGTTGGCTGGGCCAGCGACGATGATCGTGTCGTGATCGCCCATATGCTGGGCGTGGGTCGTGCCGATATATTCCCAGGCGCCCGGCGGGCCGCCGGCCGGCACCTCGACCTTGTCCTTGGCGAAGGCGGCCGTCCCGATCAGGGCTGCGGCAAAGGCCGCCACTGCGAGCGTGGCTTTCATAGTTTTTCTCCTCTCAGTCCCCACCGAAGCAACGACAACGCCGCGCGCGGCGATTGGTTCGGCGGCGTGACGAGATACGCCCATGCCGGCCCGGAGGATGCCCCCCCGGACCGACTTTGGGGCCTTAGCGTCTGGCCGGAACCAGGCGCTGTGGCCGGAACCGCTTGAGCAGCTTGCGCGCCAGGCGGCGCAGTTCGCCCGCCTCCGGTACGTGCCGGAACAGCTGATCCTTCACCGCGAGCCGCTGCTTCTTGAGCCGCGTCACGCGCAACTGGTCGGGCAAGCGCCGGCCAAGCTCGCGTCGTATCTCCCGGTTCAACAGCCGGTGAGTCGCGATCAGGCGTTCAATCAGGGCGTTCATGTCTTCCTCCATCGAAGTGGCTTCGATCGAGGCGCTGGTTCAGGGGAGGAGGGGGACCGAAGGTCGTTCCGAACCTGCACCGAGCGCGCTCGATGCGGTCCGACATCACGGGGCTTCAGGAAAGCCGCCGCCAGAGGGGCCCGGTCCGCGAGGAAGAAGCTAGACCCCAACGGCTTGCGGGGGGATGAATGAAGCTATCCCACCATGAGCGAAAATCACCGCTCGTACGCCTTGGGCAGCACCCCTTCCTGCGGATTGAGATAACGATCCCGAAGCCTGGTCTGGCGGCTGGTCATCGGCTGGGCGACGCCGTCGATCCAGACCGCCACCGGCGCGGACGAAAGCTCGAGCGGATCGCCATCCCAGATCACCACATCTGCCCGGCGGCCCGGCCGAAGCGACCCGATCTCCCCGTCCATGCCGAGCGCCGCCGCCGGCCTGGAGGTGATGGTCGCGAAGGCCTTGCGCCAGTCGAGCCCGGTCG
>NZ_DATHFV010000013.1:0-2921 GCF_035317925.1 Sphingomonas sp. | reverse complement strand
AGGATATTCTCCATCTTCATCGCCTCAACCACCGCGAGTGCCTGCCCCGCCTCGACCTTGTCCCCCGGCTTGACGTTGAGCGCGGTCAGCAGGCCCGGCATCGGACAGAGCAGGAAGCGCGACAGATCGGGCGGCACCTTCTCGATCATATGCTTGGACAGCAAGGCGACGTGCGGCGGCAGCAGGCGCAGCTGATGGCTGCGGCCGCGTGTCGTCAGCTTCCAGCCGGCGCGCGTGCGGCTGAGCCGCATCGACAAGGGCTCGCCTTCAATCTCCGCCTCGATCAGCCGCTGTCCGGGCAAATAAGGCGCGTCGACCACCAGCGCCTTGCCGTCGACGGTAACCGTCTCGTCCTCGACCACGACATGATGCTCGGCGCCGTCCATCGTCACGATCCATTCGCCGATCGGCTGGATCGGCCCGTTCAGCCGCCCGTCGATCGACGCCGCGCGCGCCGCTTCGGCGGAGGCGACGATGCCCGCCACCGCCGACAATTTGGCGGTGAGTGCGTCGGGCACGGGCGCGCCCTGGAATCCTTCGGGATATTCCTCGGCGATGAAGCCGGTGGTGAGCGCGCCCGCCCGGAAGCGCGGGTGCTGCATCAACGCCGACAGGAAATCGATATTGTGGCCGATGCCGTCAATCTCGAACCGGTCTAGCGCGGCGATCTGCGTATCGATCGCCGCCTCGCGCGTGTCGCCATGCGTGACGAGCTTGGCGATCATCGGATCGTAGAACATCGAAATGTCCGATCCCTCGACCACGCCGTCATCGACACGCACGTCGGCGGTCGCGGCGGGCGGACGATAGCGCACCAGCCGCCCGGTCGAGGGCAGGAAGCCGCGATAGGGATCCTCGGCATAGACGCGGCTCTCGATCGCCCAGCCGTCGAGCTTCACGTCGGCCTGGCCGAAAGTGAGTTTCTCTTTATTGGCGACGAGGATCATCTGCTCGACCAGATCGAGCCCGGTCACATATTCGGTGACGGGATGCTCGACCTGCAGCCGGGTGTTCATTTCGAGGAAGTAGAAGCTACGATCCGCGCCGGCGATGAACTCCACCGTGCCCGCGCTGTAATAACCGACCGCCTTGGCCAGCTCGACCGCCTGCTCGCCCATCGCCTTGCGCATCTCGGGCGTGACGAACGGCGACGGCGCCTCCTCGACCACCTTCTGGTGGCGGCGCTGGACCGAACATTCGCGCTCGCCGAGATAGACCATGTTGCCGTGCTGGTCGCCGAGCAGCTGGATCTCGATATGGCGCGGGCTTTCGACGAACTTCTCGATGAAGACGCGGTCGTCGCCGAAACTGGCGAGTCCTTCGCGCTTGGTCGCCTCGAACCCTTCGCGCACATCCGCTTCGGACCAGGCGAGCCGCATGCCCTTGCCGCCGCCGCCAGCCGACGCCTTCATCATCACCGGATAGGTAATGCCGTTGGCGATCTCGACCGCATGTTCGGTATCGCGGATTTCACCGATGAAGCCCGGCACCACCGACACGCCCGCCGCCAGCGCCAATTTCTTGGACTCGATCTTGTCGCCCATCGCCGCGATCGCCTTCGGCGGCGGCCCGATGAAGGCGATCCCGCTGTCTGCCAACAGTCGCGCGAAGCTCTCCCGCTCCGACAGGAAGCCATAACCGGGGTGAACCGCCTCGGCGCCGGTCTCTTTGCAAGCGAGCAGGATCGCGTCGGCGAGCAGGTAGCTCTCTGATGCCGGCGGCGGCCCCAGGCGCACCTTTTCATCCGCCAGTTCGACATGCGGCGCGCGTGCGTCAGCATCCGAATAGACCGCGACCGTCTTGATACCCATCACGCGTGCGGTGCGGATGACGCGGCAAGCAATCTCGCCGCGATTGGCGATCAGGATTTTGGAGAACATAATCAACCCTTGAGCAGCGCAGAAAGCGTCGTACCCAGCTCTGACGGGGATGCCGCCACACGAATTCCAGCTTCTTCCATCGCCGCAATCTTGCTGTCGGCGCCGCCCTGGCCGCCCGACACGATCGCGCCGGCATGGCCCATGCGGCGGCCCGGAGGAGCGGTGCGGCCGGCGATGAAGCCGACCATCGGCTTCTTGCGGCCACGCTTGGCTTCGTCCTTCAGGAACTGGGCGGCTTCCTCTTCGGCGGAGCCGCCGATCTCGCCGATCATGATAATCGACTTGGTCGCATCGTCCGCCAGATACAGTTCGAGCACGTCGATGAAATTGGTACCGTTGACCGGATCGCCGCCGATGCCGACCGCGGTGGTCTGGCCGAGGCCGGCGTTGGTCGTCTGGAACACCGCCTCATAGGTCAAAGTGCCGGAGCGCGAGACGACGCCGACCGAGCCCTTCGAGAAGATGTTGCCGGGCATGATCCCGATCTTGCATTCGTTGGGCGTCAGCACGCCCGGGCAGTTCGGGCCGATCAGGCGCGATTTGGAACCGGTCAGCGCGCGCTTGACGCGCACCATGTCCAACACCGGAATACCTTCGGTGATGCACACGATCAGCGGCACCTGCGCGTCGATCGCCTCGAGGATCGAATCCGCGGCGAAGGGCGGCGGCACGTAGATGACCGAGGCGTCCGCGCCGGTCCGGGCGACGGCTTCCTGCACTGTGTCGAAATTGAGCAGACCCAGTTCGTCGTGAATTGTGCCGCCCTTGCCGGGCGTGACGCCGCCGACCATCTGGGAGCCGTAGTCGAGCGCCGCCTTCGTGTGGAATGTGCCTGTCTTGCCGGTCATCCCCTGCGTGATGACCTTGGTATTCGCGTTGACGAGGATGCTCATGCCGCGATCCTCACCTGCGCCACGATCTTCCGGGCGGCATCGCCCAGATCGTCGGCCGCCACGATCGGCAGGCCCGAATTGGCGAGGATCGCCTTGCCCTGCTCGACATTGGTGCCTTCGAGACGAACCACCAGCGGAACCGAAAGGT
>NZ_DATHFV010000012.1:0-3840 GCF_035317925.1 Sphingomonas sp. | reverse complement strand
GGCGCTCGAATTGGTGCCGGTCGTGGCCGTCCTGATCGGCGCCCCGGACCTGAAAACCCTGTTTGCCGCGGACGATCCGTTCGGACTACTCGTCAGATTGCGTGGCGGCGCCTTGTTTTCACAAGTGGTCGCGGTCGTAGTGGTGATTGCGATCGTCAATGCCGCGATCGTCACCGTGCTCGCCTGCGCGCGCTTCTTCTGGTGCACCGGGCGCGATCAAGTGTGGGGGCCGCGCTTCGATATCTTCATCGGCGCGATCCATCCCAAATGGCAGAGCCCATGGGCCGCGACGCTGCTCGTCGGCGCGATCGGCGCCGCCTGCTGCTTCATCAGCCTGAAATTCATGCTGATCCTGAATGGCGGCGGGTTGATCGTAACCTATGCCGCGATCAGCCTCGCGGCGATCGTCGGGCGGCGCGACGGCACCAGCGCGCATGGTCATTATCGCATGCCGCTCTTCCCGCTTGCGCCGGTCTTCACCCTGCTGGCGCTTGCTTATGTCGTTTACACCAATCTGCTCGACCCGGACGAAGGCCGGCCGGCGATGATCGCGACCGCCGCGCAGATCGTCGCAGCGGCGGCCTATTACTGGTTCGTGCTCCGCCGGCGCGGCGCCTGGGTCGTGCGCGATCCTGTAGGAGCCTAGAGGTTGAGCAAGGCTGGATCGCCGCCTTGGGCGGTGATGTTGACCGACAAGGCCCGCTCGGTCGCGTAGCGCAGTAGCGAATGAGGCCCGCCGGCCTTGGGGCCGGTGCCGGACAGGCCTTCGCCGCCGAACGGTTGGACACCCACCACGGCGCCGATGATCGAGCGGTTGACGTAGACATTGCCGGCCGGGACGAGCGCGCGGATTTCCTGGGCGAAGCGTTCGATCCGGCTGTGGACGCCGAGTGTCAGGCCATAACCGCGATCCGCGAGCTTGCCCGCGACATCCTCCAGATCGGCGGGGTCGTAGCGATAGACGTGCAGGATCGGCCCGAACACTTCGCGTTCGAGGAAATCGGGCGTCGGCACTTCGGCGATGATCGGGCCGAAGAAGCTGCCGCGCGTCTTGCCGGGGTCGAGCTGGAAAATGATCTTCGCCTCGCGCTTCAATCGCTCAACATGTGCTTCGAGATTGGCAAGCGCCTCGGCGTCGATCACAGGGCCGATATCGGTCGACGCATTGGCCGGATCGCCGATCACCAAGGTGTCGAGCGCGCCGGCGATGGTCGCGATCAGCTCGTCCGCCGAATCCTTTGGCACGAACAGGACGCGCAGCGCCGAACAACGCTGGCCGGCCGAGCCGATCGCGGACTGGATGACGTCGTCGACCACCTGTTCGCGCAGCGCGGTCGTATCGACGAACATGCCGTTGAGGCCGCCCGTCTCCGCGATGAAGGGCAGGATCGGCCCGTCGCGATTGGCGAGCGTGCGGTTGATCGCACGCGCCGTGTCGGTGCCGCCGGTGAAGGCGACGCCATCGATCTCGGGATGCGCGACCAGGGCCGCGCCCACGGTCGCACCGTCGCCTGGCAGCAGCGCCAGCAGATCCGGGTCGAGCCCGGCTTTGTGGAACAGCCGCACCGCTTCGGCGGCGACGAACGGCGTCTGTTCGGCCGGCTTGGCGAGCACGGCATTTCCTGCCGCGAGGGCTGCGGCGATCTGGCCGGTGAAAATGGCGAGCGGGAAATTCCAAGGGGAGATGCAGGCGAAGACGCCGCGCCCGCGCAGTTCGAGCTGATTGGTCTCGCCGACCGGGCCCGGCAGCGTTTCCAGTCCGCTGAACTGCTTCTCGGCCAGGCTCGCATAATAACGACAGAAATCGACCGCCTCGCGCACTTCGGCGACGCCGTCATTGAGCGTCTTGCCGCCTTCGCGCGCGAGCAGGGCCACCAGCCGGTCCATGTCGGCCTCCAGCGCATCGCCCATCGCGCGCAGCACGCGCGCCCGGCCCGCGCCGCCAATCCCGTCCCAGGCCGGCTGCGCTTTGGCGGCGCGGTCGGCGGCGGCGTCGATATCGGTCACAGTCGCTTCGGAAATGCCGCCGATCACGATGTCGTGGTCAACGGGGCTAAGCATAGGCTTCGCGCCCGCGCCCTTGCGCAACCGTCCGCCGACGATCGGGCCGGCGGTCAGCGTTTCGGCGGCAATGCCCTTGGTTGCGCGCGCGGCGCGGTCGCGGGTTGCGGCGATCGAATAATCGCGACCCAACGGGTTCTTGCGCGCCGGGCCGTAGATATCAGTGGGCAGATGGATGCGCGGATGGGGGAACGGGCGGGCTTCGACCGCCGCGACCGGATCGCGCACGACATCCTCGGCCGGCACGCGTTCGTTGAGCAAAGCGTGGACGAAGCTGGTGTTGGCGCCATTCTCGAGTAGGCGGCGGACGAGATAGGGCAGCAATTCCTCATGCCCGCCGACCGGGGCATAGGCGCGGAGCACGGCGAGGTTCGCGCCTGCCGCCTTGTAGAGCGCCTCGCCCATGCCGTGCAGGCGCTGGTGTTCGATCCGGACATTCTTGCGCGCCGCCATCAGGCGGACGGCGGCGAGCGTGTGCGCATTGTGCGTCGCGAATTGCGGATAGAGGGCGGGGGAGGCGGAAATCAGCGCGTCGGCGCAGACCAGATAGGACAGATCGGTCGCGGGCTTGGTCGTGAACACCGGATAACCGGGCCGGCCGGCGACCTGCGCCTTCTTGATCTCGCTGTCCCAATAGGCTCCCTTGACCAGCCGGACCATGATCCGTCGGCCGCTATCCTCGGCGAGCCGTTTGAGCGCTTCGATCACGGCGAGCCCGCGCTTCTGATAGGCCTGCACCACGACGCCGAGCCCGGTCCAGTCGCCCAGCTCGGGCTCGCGCGCCAGCCGGTCGATCAGCTTGAGCGACAGAACCAGCCGGTCGGCCTCCTCGGCGTCGATCGCGAAATTGAGGTCGTGGCGCGCCGCGATCAGCGCGAGGCGCTTGATGCGCGGATAGAGCTCGGTCCAGACGCGGGCTTCCTGCACCGCCTCATAGCGCGGGCTGAGCGCGGACAATTTGACGGAAACGCCATGGCCGTCCTCGGGCGCGGTACCGGGCTGGCGCGCGCGGCCGACGGCTTCGATCGCATGCGCGTAAATGCCCTCATAGCGTTCGGCGTCGGCGGTGGTGCGGGCACCTTCGCCAAGCATGTCGAACGAGCAGGTGTAGCCCTCGCGCTTGGCGCGCGCCAAAGCCGCCTCGATGTTGCGGCCGAGCACGAACTGCTCGCCCATCATCTTGACCGCCGCGCCGACCGCCTGGCGGATCACCGGTTCGCCGACGCGCGTGGTCAGCCGCTTGAGCCAGCCGCCGACATCGCTCTTCGCGTCCTCGTCGACGTCGATCAATTTGCCGGTCAGCATCAACCCCCAGGTCGATGCGTTGACGAACAGGCTGTCCGACTGTCCAAGATGGCTCGCCCAGTCGGCCGATCCGATCTTCTCGGCGATCAGCCGGTCGCGCGTCTCGGCATCGGGTGTGCGCAGCAGGGCTTCGGCGAGGCACATGAGCGCTAGGCCCTCGCGCGTGCCGAGCGAGAATTGCTGGAGGAAGCTTTCGACCACGCCCTGTTTCTCGGCCGACTTGCGGGCCACGCGCACCATCTCGGCGGCATCGCGTTCGATCGCGCGGCGCTCTTCGGGCGATAGCGGGGTGCGGGCAAGCAGGGCGCGGCAGGCTTCCGCCTCGTCCTGATATTTGAGGGCGTCGATGCGGTCCCAATCGAGTGTGGTCACGGCTGCTCCAGGAATTTTCGAACGCGGTTCAGGATCGAGCAAAGATCGGAAGCCCACCGCGCATCATCAATGCCAGCCCCGCTACGCTTGTTGATCGACGGA
>NZ_DATHFV010000011.1:0-15405 GCF_035317925.1 Sphingomonas sp. | reverse complement strand
CGATGCGTGCGCGACCCGAGCTCAAGGGCCAATTGCTCGCGCGTGGCGGCTGGGATTATGCGCTGGTCGACAAGCTCGCGCCGCAGCCGGGCGACATCTCGCTCCACAAGACGCGCTATTCCGCTTTCTTCAATTCGCAGCTCGACCAGACGCTGCGGGCGCGCGGCATCCGCAACATCGTCTTCGTCGGCATCGCCTCCAACGTCTGCGTCGAAAGCACTTTGCGCGACGGCTTCCACCTCGAATATTTCGGCGTGATGCTGGAGGATGCGACCCACCATCTCGGCCCGGACTTCATTCAGCAGGCGACCGTCTATAACGTCGAGAAATTCTTCGGCTGGGTCTCCACCGTTGCCGATTTCTGCGGCAGCTTCGGTCAGATAGCGCAAGGAGAATAAGATGCCGTTCGAGGCGATCAATCCGCCCCAGTTCCCGACCCCGATCGCGCCTTATTCGGCCGGCGCCAAAGCGGGCAACACCGTCTATGTTTCCGGCGTGCTCGCCCTGGGCGAAGGCGGCGCGGTGCTGCATGCCGGCGATGCCGCGGCCCAGACGCGCCATGTGCTGGAGGTGATCAAGACCACGCTCGAGGCCGCCGGTGCGACGCTGGCGGACGTCGCGATGAACCACATCTTCCTCAAGGACCTGGCCGACTATGCCGCGTTCAATACGGTCTATGCGGAGTATTTCCCGGGCCAGAAGCCCGCGCGTTATTGCATCAGATGCGATCTGGTGAAGCCCGACTGCCTGGTCGAGATCGCCGCTGTGGCGCATATCGGTGCCTGAGGCCGCCGGTCTCCATTACGAATTGCAAGGGCCGGAGGACGGCGAGCCGCTTCTGCTCTCATCCGGTCTCGGCGGATCGGCGTCTTACTGGCAGCCCAATGTCGAGGCGTTCGCCGAACGCTTTCGCGTCATCCTCTACGATCACCGCGGCACCGGCCGCAGCGATCGCGCGCTACCGGACAAGGTCACGATCGAGGACATGGCCGCCGACGTGATCGGTCTGCTCGACGCGATCGGGATCGAGCGCGTCCATTTCGTCGGCCACGCGATCGGCGGGATGATCGGCATGGCGATGGCCCTCTCCAACCGCACGCGCATGCGGCGGCTGATGGTGATCAACGGCTGGGGCAAGCTCGAGCCGCATACCGGCCGCTGCTTCGACGCGCGGCTGCAATTGCTTCACGCGGGCGGGCCGGCGGCGTTTGCCGCGGCGCAGTCGATCTTCCTCTATCCGGCCGACTGGATCGCGATGCACGAGGCCGAGGTCGCGGAGCAGGTCCAGGCGACGATCAATCACTTTCCCGGCATCGGAACGATGGAGAAAAGGATCGCCGCCGCGCGCAGCTTCGATATCCTCGATCGGATCGGCGAGATCGTGCCGCCCTTGCTCGCGGTCTGCGCCAATGACGATGTGCTGGTGCCGTCGATCGCCTCGTCGCGGATCGTCGACCGGCTCTCGCCCTTCAACGGCGGCACCGAAGTGACGATGCGCTGGGGTGGTCATGCCTGCAACGTCACCGATCCCGACAGCTTCAATCCGTTCGCGCTCGCCTGGCTGGCGGGGCAACCGCTCATCGAGGAGTAGCCATCATGCAGGTCGGTGTGTTCGTCCCCATCAACAACAATGGCTGGCTGATCAGCGAGAATTCGCCGCAATATATGCCGAGCTTCGATCTCAATAAGGCGATCGCGCTCAAGGCCGAGCAATATGGCCTCGATTTCCTGCTCTCGATGATCAAGCTCCGGGGCTTCGGCGGCAAGACCGAATTCTGGGAATATGGCCTGGAAAGCTTCACCCTGATGGCGGGCCTCGCCGCCGTCACCGACAAGATCAAGATCTACGCGACCTGCCCGACGCTCGTCATTCCGCCCGCCTTCGCCGCGCGCATGTGCAACACGATCGATTCGATCAGCCATGGCCGGATGGGGCTCAATCTGATCACCGGCTGGCAGCGGCCCGAATATAGCCAGATGGGGCTGTGGCCGGGCGACGAGCATTTCCGCAACCGCTACGACATGCTCGGCGAGTACGCCCATATATTGCGCGAACTGTGGGCGACCGGCGTGTCCGACTATAAGGGCACCTATTATCAGATGGAGGATTGCCGCGTCCGGCCCGTGCCGACCGGCGACATGAAGATCATCTGCGCGGGTAGCTCAGACGCCGGCCTCGCTTTCTCCGCCACCTATGCCGATTACGCTTTCTGCCTCGGCAAGGGCGTCAACACGCCCAAGGCGTTCGCCTTCAATAACGAGCGGCTCGCGCTGGCGACGGCCAAGACCGGGCGCGACGTTTCGGTGTTCGTGCTGGTGATGGTGATCGCCGCCGAGACCGATGAGGAAGCGATGGAGAAGTGGATCCATTATCGCGAAGGCGTCGATCACGAAGCGGTCGCCTGGCTGGGCGAGCAGGGTGCGGCCGACAAGACCAGCACCACCACCAACGTCCGCCAGCTCGCCGACAAGGAAAGCGCGGTGAACCTTAATATGGGAACCCTGGTCGGATCCTATGCAAGCATCGCGCGCATGCTCGACGAGATGGCGGAAGTGCCCAATACCGGCGGCGTTTTGTTGACGTTCGATGACTTCCTGGAGGGTGTCGAAGCGTTCGGAACACGCATCCAACCGCTTATGAAGAGCCGACAGACAGGGATTTGACGCAAGACCGTCTCCGATTCGGACGATCCTGCAAACCTCCGAATCGGCGGAATTCAGCGATTTTTCCAACCGTATCGGTGGGGACACGTAGGAAAGGTTAAGAGTTTAGGGTCTTGTTAACCTTTAACCTTCATTACCGTGTCTGTAACCAAAGGCGTTCACGGTTGCGGGGGCTTTTCCGACCCGGACGCTTTCAGGAACAGGGGTTTAGGCCATGCGTGTGCTGCTTATCGAAGACGATCCCACGACCGCCCGCTCGATCGAGCTGATGCTCAATTCGGAGGGCTTTAACGTTTATACGACCGACCTCGGCGAGGAAGGTCTCGATCTCGGCAAGCTGTACGATTACGATCTGATCGCGCTCGACCTCAACCTGCCGGACATGACCGGCTATGACGTGCTCAAGAAGCTGCGCACGTCGCGGGTCCAGACTCCCGTCCTCATTCTTTCCGGCATCGCGGAGATGGACGCCAAGGTCCGCGCGCTCGGTTTCGGCGCCGACGATTATGTCACCAAGCCGTTCCACCGCGAGGAACTGATCGCCCGTATTCATGCGATCGTCCGTCGCTCGAAGGGCCACAGCCAGTCGGTCATCCGGACCGGCAAGCTCGCGGTCAATCTCGATGCGAAGACGGTCGAAGTCGACGGCAGCCGCGTCCATCTGACCGGCAAGGAATATGCGATGCTGGAGCTGCTCTCGCTCCGCAAGGGCACCACGCTCACCAAGGAAATGTTCCTCAACCACCTTTATGGCGGGATGGACGAGCCCGAGCTCAAGATCATCGACGTCTTCATCTGCAAGCTGCGCAAGAAGCTCAGCCTGGCATGCGGCGGCGAGAATTATATCGAGACCGTCTGGGGCCGCGGCTACGTGCTGCGCGAGCCGAACGAGGTTCCGATCGCCGAAGTCGCCTAAGCGTCTTCTCCTCCTCGAACACCTGGCCGCCGTCCCTGTCATGCAGGGGCGGCGGTTTATTTTTGCTGGTTGGGCAATCGGTGTGAGATTGCTACGTGGTTGCCATGCTCTCCGCATCACTTTCAGATCTATCGGTCGATTTTATAAAGGGCTTGGCGAGCTCCGGCGAACTGCGCGAAAGTTCCATGCTAGATTTCAAAAGGGACTATTCGCTCAGCACCGACGAACAGAAGCGCGAGTTCCTGGGTGATGTAACTGCGCTAGCCAATTCTCACGGAGGCGATGTCATCTTTGGCATTGAGGAGAGCAAGGGCATTGCCACTTCCGCACCGGGAATAAGCTTAGAAAATCCAGACTCCGAATTGCTTCGTGTTGAAGGCGTTTTGCAGACTGGTGCGGAACCTCGTGTGCCTAACGTCCAGCTTCGCTGGATTCCCGATGGGCCGCAGTCAGGCTTTCTCGTCGTAAGGGTGCCACGGAGTTGGAACGCGCCCCATCGCGTAAAACAGAATAACCGTTTTTTTGCGAGAAACAGCGCGGGCAAATATCCTATGGATGTAACAGAGCTCCGAGCTTCGTTCTTGGCCGCTGAGGGTATCATAGAGCGCATCAGACGTTTCCGGAAAGATCGGGTGGAGCTGATAACCGGCGACCAATCTCCGATCCCTATTGATACGACCGAGCCTAAAGTGATGCTTCATATATTGCCCCTCTCGGCATTCTTATCTCCCCTTGGGTTACAGCCCGAAGCTCAGGGTATTTGGCTCCAACCTTTGAATACTACGAGCGGATGGCATCAGCGATATACGCTCGAAGGCTATCTTACCTACGTCGACCTTGATGGCGCCGCCTATGACAACAGTTACGCGCTGTTGTTCCGCACAGGCGCCGTTGAGGCAGTCGGAAATATAGGCCGGCGCGCGACGGAGTCCGGCGATCTCGTCTTTTTAGGAGAAGCTGAGACAACTCTTTCTCAGAAATATATCGACTATCGAGATGCGCTTATGGCGCTTGGCGCCACTGGGCCGATCGTGGTTTTTGCTACGCTGATTAATATTGAAGGCACCAAGAATTACGTCCACGCTCCGTGGGAAATGCGTCGTACCGCCGTTGCACGACAGGGGACGGTGATGCTTCCGGAGGTGCTCGTTGAAAGCCCTTCGGCTAAAGCTTTTGACGATATTGGTTCGATCATCAATTCGATGTGGCAGGTTTACGGTTACCCTCGTTCCCCTCAGTGGGACGCGAACGGAAATCCCACTGCGCGATAGCCATCCCATAAGGTCCGATTAGCGGGAGCCTAATGTCTACCGTTGCTGGCTCTCTAATTTAGTCAATATCTGGCCGTGATCGCCCGCGCTTGATCGCGCCAGTGCGCGATTTGGTATCGACCCGCTTCGCCCTGGCGGCCTTGCTCGGCTTGGTCTTGATGCGGCGTTCGGGGCGGATGCGCGCCTCGGCGACCATGTCCGCCAGCCGGGTGCGCGCATCCGCCCGATTGGCTTCGCGCGTGCGGAAACGGCGCGCGGTGACGATGATGCCGCCGTCCAGCGTCCAGCGGCTGCCCGCGAGGATCTTCAGCCGCGCGAATGCGTCGGGCGGCAGGCGTAGCGCATAGACGTCGAGCCGCAACTGCACCGCGGTCGCGACCTTGTTGACGTTCTGCCCACCCGGCCCGGTTGCGGCGAGGAAGCGCTCTTCCAACGCCTCTTCGGGCAGGGGTGGGGGTGCTGGGCTCGGCATATGTCCTCTTCCGCCTCACGCTAATCGCCTGCAACGCTTTGGCAATTCCGATCGTTCTGCCCCCGATACACCTTCCTCTTGTGCATTGCAGCGAACCGCTGCACTCTCCGCTCAAGAGATCACGTTTTCCGGGAGCTCGATGCGCGACGCCTTTGATGAGGTTTGGGGGACCAGCGGGGATCGCACCGGCCGTCCCGGATTCACCGAACTGGCGGATTGGATCGCCAACACGCCGCCGGCGGAACTCGACCGCCGCCAGAAGGCCGCCGAGGCCGCTTTCCGTCAATTGGGCATCACCTTCGCGGTCTATGGCGAAGAGGAAAGCGCCGAGCGGATCATCCCGTTCGATATCGTCCCGCGCATCTTCACCCATACCGAATGGGCCAAGCTGAGCGAAGGCCTGGTTCAGCGGGTCGAGGCGATCAACGCCTTCCTCAACGACGTCTATGGCGCACAGAAGATTCTCGCCGACGGCGTGGTCCCGTCCGAGCTGGTTTTGGCCAATCCGCAGTTTCGCGGCTTTCTGCACGGACAGAAGCCGCCGCACGGCGTGTTTTCGCATATTTGCGGGATCGATCTGGTGCGGACCGGCGCCGACGACTTTTTCGTGTTGGAAGACAATGCCCGCACGCCCTCTGGCGTCAGCTACATGCTCGAAAATCGCGAGGCGATGCTGCGGCTGTGCCCGGAAATCTTCCATCGCTTTCCGGTCTGCCCGGTCGATCGCTACCCCGATCAATTGCGCGAGACGCTGCGCTCGGTCGCGCCGCGCAGCACCCGGTCCGAACCGGTGTGCGTGCTGCTGACGCCGGGCCACTTCAACTCGGCCTTCTACGAACACAGCTTCCTCGCCGATTCGATGGGGATCGAGCTGGTCGAGGCGGCCGATCTGGAGGTCGACGACGACATCGTCTGGATGCGCACGATCGACGGGCGCGTGCGGGTCGACGTCATCTACCGCCGGATCGATGACGATTATATCGATCCGCTCGTGTTCAGGCCGGATTCGCTGCTCGGCGTCCCCGGCCTGATCGCGGCCTATCGTGCGGGTAATGTCGCCCTGGTCAACGCGCCGGGCACCGGCATCGCCGACGACAAGGCGATTTACAGCTATATGCCCGAAATCGTGAAATATTATTCGGGCGGGGAAGCCAAGCTGCCCAATGTCGAGACCTATCGCTGCCGCGAGGCCGACGCGCTCCAATATGTGCTCGATAATCTCGAGCAGCTGGTGGTGAAGCTGGTCGACGGATCGGGCGGTTATGGCATGCTGGTCGGGCCGACCGCGACCCGCCAGCAGGTCGAGGATTTCCGCGCCGCCCTGATCGCCGAACCGCAGCGTTACATCGCGCAGCCCACCCTCGCGCTGTCGACCGTGCCGACGCTGACCGACAAGGGCGTCGCGCCGCGCCACGTCGATTTCCGCCCGTTCGTTCTGACCGGGGCGAAAGGCGTGCACATCGTGCCGGGCGGGCTCACCCGCGTCGCCTTGCTTGAAGGGTCGCTGGTGGTGAATTCCAGCCAGGGCGGTGGCACCAAGGACAGCCTGATCCTGTCCGACGTGCCCGGCCAATATCAGTCCCAGGGCCCGGATGGGCAGACGCAGCGGCAGAAATAGATGCTCAGCCGCACCGCAGCCCAGCTTTACTGGATCGGCCGCTACGTCGAGCGCGCCGAATTCACCGCGCGCCTGCTTGAGGCGACATTGCGGCTCGACGCGCTCTCCGCGCGGCCCGCGGGGCAGGTGGCGTGGGCAAGCGCCTTGCTGGTGACGGGCGCGGATTACGGTTTCGCCGAGACCAAGCAGCAAATCGTGCCGCAATCGGTCTCGTCCTTTCTGACGCTGTCGCCGTCCAATCCCAGTTCGATCCGTTCCTGCCTCGATTCGGCGCGTTCCAACGCCAAATCGGTGCGGACCGCGCTCACCCGCGACGCGTGGGAGGCGATCAACCGCGCCTGGCTGTCGCTGCGCGGGCTTGCCACCACCGGCAGCTATGAGGAGACGCTGGCGCTGACCGCGATGATCCGCGCCGAGACGCGCGGCTTCGAAGGCGCGCTGGCGCGGATGCTGCGCAACGAGGCATTCCATTTCATCGGTCTCGGCGCCGCGATCGAGCGGGCCGACAACACCGCCCGCCTGATCGACGTCAAATACCACCTGCTGCTGCCGGTCGGCGAAGAGGTGGGCGGCGTGATCGACCGCGATCAATGGACCACCATCCTCCATACCGTATCGGCCAACACCGCCTATCGCTGGCTCTATCATGACGAATTGAAGCCGTGGCTGGTCGCCGACATGCTGATCCTGCGCAGCGAGATGCCGCGCAGCCTCGCCGGCGCGACCGACGAAATCGTCCAGCATCTCGCTTATATCGGCAAGCGGCTCGGCCGGCAGGGCGAGGCGGACCGGCTCGCGCGGCGGCGCCAGACCACGCTCAGCCGCACCGCGATCGATTCGATCTTCGCGGAGGGCCTGCACGAATATCTCGAAGGCTTCGTGGTCGAGAATGCGCAGCTCGACAGCGCCATCGCCCAGCAATTCAAATTCGGCTGATGCTGGCCTAACCTGTCGCGATGCGCCTCCATGTCTCCCACCGCACCGAATACGGCTTCACCGAACCGCAGAAGCGGCTGGTGCAGCTGCTGCGGCTGACGCCCGGCAATCATGCCGGACAGAGTGTCGTGTCCTGGTCGATCGACGTCGATCGCGATGCGCGGCTCAAACCGGGCCGCGACGGCTACGGCAACGAGACGACGATGCTCTATGTCGACGGGCCGATCGATCGCATCGCCATCTCGGTCTCGGGCGAGGTGCTGACCGAGGATCGGGCCGGCATGATCGGTGCGACGGCCGAGCCGCTGCCGCCGCTCCACTTCCTCCAGCCGACCGCGCTGACGCATGCCGACGCGGCGCTGCACGCCCATGTCGCGGGATTGAAGCTGCCGACCGAGCCGCTCGCCGGCGCGCACACCCTGGCCGAGGCGATCCACGATCATCTCATCCTCGACGAACCGCATGAGAGCGGCGATCACCGCGCCGCGACCATCTTCGCCGAGCGCAAGGCGGACGCACAGGGCGCCGCGCACCTGCTGATCGCGGCGGCGCGATCAGCCGGCTATCCCGCGCGCTATGTCGCAGGCCATCTCTACCGGCCCTATGAGAGCGACGCGCACGCCGCGCACGGCTGGGTCGAAATGCATGTCGACGGCTATGGCTGGATCGGCTTCGATCCGCACGAAGGCCGTTGTCCCACCGAATCCTACGTCCGCGTCGCCACGGGTCTCGATCATGCCCAGGCCGCGCCGATCTCCGGCGCGCGCATCGGCGGCGGCGACGAGACGCTGAGTGTCGACGTCCAGGTCGGACCGGAGCCGCAATAGGGCGTCTTTGCGAGGCGCCGCACCGGCCCGCGCGCCCCCACCCGATCTCCCATAGAATATCCTGATGGGGAGGCCGGGTGGGGGTGCGGGCCGGTGCGGCACCGTTTCTGTGAAAGGGAAACCCAAAGCACGGCGCCGAAACAATAATACTTAATTCATCGCCAATCATGTTGAAGCGGGAATGGTTACAGGTTCGTGCGTCATTACGATCCACCAATCCGGTAGCCGGTGGAGTTTGCGTGTTTTTCTCAAAAGCCAAACAGGAACTGGATCCGCCGCCGGTGCAGGAGCGCCGCCGCAGCATACGCCACGCGACCGTGATGCAGATCGCCAAGATTCGGCTGGGCGCGTGCCGCGAGGAACTCTGCCTGCTGCGCGATGTCTCGCCGGAAGGGGTCAAGGCTGAAATCTATGTCACGGTCGATGTCGGCATGCCGATCGAGATCGAGTTGCGCACCGGCCATGTGATCGGCGGCCGCATCGCGTGGGCCGAAGACAAGATGATCGGCGTCGCCTTCGACGAGCCGATGCCGATGTCGGCGATGCTGGCGCACTGCTCGTTCGACGACCGGCTCGGCAAGCTCCGCCCGCCGCGTCTGGTGGTGAGCATGCATGCGATGCTCAAGGTCGGCCATCAGGAAAAGGCGGTCCGGATCGGCAACATCTCGCAAGCCGGCCTCCAGATCGACGCACCCGAACCCTTCCATGCCAATTCGGCCTGCACGATCGCGCTGCCGGGCCTCGCCCCGCGCGCCGCCACGATCCGCTGGTGTCGCGAGGGTCAGGCCGGGCTGATGCTGGCCCAATCGTTCGACTATGCCGAATTCGCGGCGTGGCGCGCGGTCGTCGCGGCCTGAAGGCCGAGTCCGCGTCGTCTGTGGCAAGGGCGGCACGGAATTTGAAACGCGGATGAAAGTCGGCGGATGCGGGCTGAGACGCACGCATAAACGCTAAATTTGTTTGGATGCTAAACCCCCGGGGACATTGCGGATTTTCGCGATGCACGATTTTGGGGGCGTCACATGCGTTCGTTTTTTCTGGCTGGCGGGCTTCTGGTCTCGTTAGGAGTTGCGATCACCCTGGCACAGCCGGCCCAGGCCGATCCCGTTCTCGATCGCGACACGACCAACAACGATTCGATCCGGCACGATTTTTTTGGCGAAGTGCCCGGGTGGTACGGGCCTCTCAACCAATCGGTCTTTACGACGGTCGTCGCCGGGACATCCGGGCTGCTGAGTGAGCTGGATCTCTGGCTTGCCCCTGACAGTACTTCCGACGCCGGGCAGCTCGAGTTGCTGGTCTTTGCCGGTGGGCGCCAGGACGGCGTCCCGGCCGGTGACTATACTGGTGCCGTCTACACGCAGATTTTCGATGTCGCCAACCTGCCCCCCACGCCTGACCTGGCAACCAAGTTTAATCTGTCGAGCGCAGGTTTCGTCGTCACGGCGGGCGAGACATTCAGCTTCCAACTGCGTGCCGTGGGTGAAGGGTTGCCCCTAGCCGCCGCGCTTGCAAACGACGACCAGACCTTCAGCTACGCCTCGACCTACATAGCCGGTGCTATCGGCTTCGGTTATGACGATGATAGGTTGAACCTCCCGATTCAGTTCCGCGACTATATCACCCCACCCGGATCCGGTCATGGCAACGACCAAAGCGGTCCGGCGCCTGAGCCGGCGACCTGGGCGATGATGCTCGGCGGCTTCGGGGCGGTCGGGGCCGCGATGCGGCGCCAGGCCGGGCGTCGGCAGCGCGCGTAGCGGCTGCCGTACGGGCTCGGGCGACCAGGGGAAGCCCGAGCCCCGCTGCGCGGAATTGGCGGCTCTTAAAGGTTCCTTGATCGGCGAAGTGCGATGACGGGTGGGGCGATCCTTCCATAAGGCGGGACGCACCCCTTTCCCCATCCGGCCCCCCTTGCTAGGGGCATCGCCAAGCACCGCATCGCAGCATAAGGAATCCCGCCATGACCGCCGTTGGCCAGGACACGCTCGGCACCCGTTCGACGCTCGACGTCGGTGGGCGCAAGCTTTCCTATTATTCGCTGGCCAAGGCGGCCGAGACGATCGGCGACATCTCCCGCCTACCGTTCAGCATGAAGGTGTTGCTCGAAAATCTGCTGCGGTTCGAGGACGGCGTCACCGTCACGATCGATGACCTCAAGGCGATGGTCCAGTGGCTGGCCGACCGCGGCTCGGAACGCGAGATCCAGTATCGTCCGGCGCGCGTGCTGATGCAGGATTTTACCGGCGTGCCGTGCGTGGTCGATCTGGCGGCGATGCGCGATGCGATCACCGGGCTCGGCGGCGATGCGCACAAGATCAATCCGCTCGTGCCGGTGCATCTGGTGATCGATCACTCGGTGATGGTCGACGAATTCGGTACGGCCAAGGCGGCCGAGCAGAATGTCGAGATCGAATATCAGCGCAACATAGAGCGTTACGAGTTCCTGCGCTGGGGCTCCAAGGCACTCGACAATTTCAAGGTGGTGCCGCCGGGTACGGGCATCTGCCATCAGGTGAACCTCGAGCATATCGCGCAGACGGTGTGGGTGTCGAAGGACGTCGACGGTAATGACGTCGCCTATCCCGACACCTGTGTCGGCACGGACAGTCACACTACCATGGTCAACGGCCTCGGCGTGCTCGGCTGGGGCGTGGGCGGGATCGAGGCGGAGGCTGCGATGCTCGGCCAGCCGGTGTCGATGCTGATCCCCGAAGTGGTCGGCTTCAAGCTCACCGGCACGCTCGCCGAGGGCATCACAGCGACCGATCTGGTGCTGACCGTCACCCAGATGCTGCGCCAGAAGGGCGTGGTCGGCCGCTTCGTCGAATTTTACGGTGCCGGGCTCGATGCGCTCAGTCTCGCCGATCGCGCGACCATCGCCAACATGGCGCCCGAATATGGCGCGACCTGCGGCTTCTTCCCGGTCGATACCGCGACGCTCAATTATCTGCGCCTCACCGGCCGCGACGACGATCAGATCGAGCTGGTCGAAGCCTATGCCAAGGCGCAAGGCATGTGGCGTGACCCGACTTTGCCCGATCCGGTGTTCACCGATACGCTCGCGCTCGACATGTCGTCGGTGCAGCCGAGCCTCGCCGGGCCGAAGCGTCCGCAGGACAAGGTGCTGCTCACCAACGTCGACGAGAATTTCAACAACGAGCTGGTGACCGGCTACAAGAAGACCGGCGACAGCGACGTGCGCGTCGATGTCGATGGCGAGGACTACAAGGTCGGCCATGGCGACGTCGTGATCGCCGCGATCACGAGCTGCACCAACACCTCCAACCCATCGGTGCTGGTTGCCGCCGGCCTGGTGGCGCGCAAGGCGCGCGCGCTCGGCCTCAAGCCCGCACCGTGGGTCAAGACCAGCCTCGCGCCTGGCAGCCAGGTGGTCACCGACTATCTCAACAAGGCGAAGCTCAGCGAGGATCTCGACGCGCTCGGCTTCAACCTGGTCGGCTATGGCTGCACCACCTGCATCGGCAATTCGGGTCCGCTGCCGCCGGCGATCAGCAAGGCGATCAACGAGCATGATCTGGTCGCGGCCTCGGTCCTGTCGGGCAACCGCAATTTCGAAGGCCGCGTGTCGCCCGACGTGCGCGCCAACTTTCTCGCCTCGCCGCCATTGGTGGTGGCCTATGCGCTCAAGGGCACCGTCCGCGAGGACATCACCACCACCCCGATCGGCCTGACCGAAGACGGCAAGCCGGTGATGCTCAAGGATATCTGGCCGACCAACCAGGAGATCAGCGATCTCATCTCCTCGGTGATCGACAGCGACATGTATCGCACCCGCTACGCCAACGTTTATGAAGGCGACCGCAAGTGGCGCGGCATCACGGTCGAGGGTTCGGATACCTACAGCTGGTCGGCCGGATCGACCTACGTGCAGAACCCGCCTTATTTCGAAGGCATGACGATGACCCCGGTCCCGGTCGAGGACATCGTCGACGCCCGTCCGCTCGCCATCCTCGGCGATTCGATCACGACCGATCACATCTCGCCGGCGGGTTCGATTAAGGTCGACAGCCCGGCAGGCCGCTACCTCAACGAGCATCAGGTCTCGAAGACCGACTTCAACAGCTACGGTGCGCGCCGCGGCAACCATCAGGTGATGATGCGCGGCACCTTCGCCAATATCCGCATCCGCAACGAGATGGTGGCGGGCGTCGAAGGCGGCATGACCCGCTATATCCCGACCGGCGAGACGCTGGCGATCTACGACGCCGCGCAGAAGTATACAGCGGACGGCACCCCGCTCGTGATCGTCGCGGGCAAGGAATATGGCACCGGATCGTCGCGCGACTGGGCGGCGAAGGGGACCGCTTTGCTGGGCGTGCGCGCGGTGATCGCGGAGAGCTTCGAGCGTATCCACCGCTCCAACCTGGTCGGTATGGGCGTATTGCCGCTGCAATTCCCCGAAGGCGTCGATCGCAAGTCGCTCGGCTTCGATGGCAGCGAGCTGTTTTCGATCGAGGCGGTGTCGGGCCTGCGTCCGCGCCAGATGGTGACGGTCAAGGTCAAGCGCGCCGACGGGCAGGAGACCAGCTTCGAAGCGCGCTGCCGTATCGATACGGTCAACGAGCTCGATTACTTCCTCAACGGCGGCATCCTGCCCTACGTCCTGCGCAAGCTCGCCGCCTGACGGTTACAGGCAGCGCCGACAAAAGGGGCTCGGTTCGAACTGAACCGGGCCCTTCTTTTTGCGCGTGAGGCAAATAAAAAGCCCGGGCGTCGCGCGTCGCGCCGCCCGGGCTTCTCCCCCATTGTAGCTCTTGAAATTAGGCGAACAGTTCTTCGGGCTTGCGGCGACGGAGCGCCGCGCCGAGCAGGCCGAAGCCCACCACGATCATGCCCCAGGTTGCCGGCTCGGGAACGCCGAGCTCGATATTGTCGTCGCCGCCGCGCGCGGTGATGTAGACCTGCGACTGGTTGCCGCCGCCGGGATTGAGCACGGACAGCGTCTGGCCCGGAATGGTCGGCAGCGTGTTGGCCGTCAGCAGGTTCAGCCAGCTATTAGCTTGCGCTGCAGCACTCAGGATCGTGGTGTCGCTGCCATAGGCACTGGCCGAGAAGGTCCCGCTCAGCACGTTCCACGAGGTGGACGGGGCTTCGTTCAGGATTTCCCACACGCCAAGCTGGGTCGCGGCCGACAGCAAGGTCTTGGTGAAGCCCGACGCGGCATTCACCTGGGCGTCGCCGTAGGTGATGAACTTGACGATCGCGGTCTGCTGGGCCGTGGTGAAGCTCAGCGACGACAGCGCCTGCTTGGTGAACACGCCCGGCGCGAGCCAGTCCGCCACATCGATGCAATAGACCGGCATTGACACGGCGTTGTTGGACGCGTCCACGCCGGTGAGCAGGATGCGGCCGACAGCGGCGCCCTCGCCGCCCTCGTTGCCCGCAAAATGGATCGTGCCGTTGATGCTGCCCGTGGCGGGATCGATATAGGTATAGCCGCCATTGGTGTTGATGAAGGTATCGATGTCGGTCGCCTGCGCCCCCGCGGCGATACCCGCCGCGCACAGGATGCCGGCCACAGCGACAGCCGAGCGTATCATACGATTACGCATTTCCAAGATTCCCCACACTCTTGCGGCTGACTGCCGCGTCCCCGGTCACATTTTTGTTTTTGGTCTGTTGACCGTCCGGGACCCGAGTCGCGAGGACTGTAGGGGCCAAACGCCTCTGCCTTAAGTTTGTGGATAACTTGCAGCGCGATGATTTGCAACGGCAATAAAGAGTTAACGCTATTCACGCATAGATAGTTTACATTTCCGCCTTCGGGGAAACCGCTTGTGCGAGCCAGTCGGGCACGATCGGCGATCCGGCTTCGACTGTTTTTGGCGCAATAATGATGCGCTCGACCGCGATTCGCTGCACTGCCAGGCCCAGATCGGCGTAATAGATATTGGTGCTTTCACCTGGATTTTCGGTGGCGCGCACCACGACCAGCCGGCGATTGACCTTCTGCCGCCAGTTCATGCGCGCCGTATTCTCCTGCCCGACATAACAACCTTTGGAAAAACTCACGCCGTTCAGTTCGGCGGCATTGGTTTCGAGCCACAAGGTCTTGTCCGATCCGAGTTCGGCGAGGCCTTCGGTCACGCCGAGGCCAAGGCGGTGCGTCAGCCAGCCGGTGGCCGGCGCGTCTGCGGGGCCAAGCCAACGAAAGCCAAGCGCGGCGAGCCGGGGATCGGCCACGCCGGTTCCGCCCTTGGCTGACCAATGCACGGCCAGCGCGGGATCGGCCGCGATCGCGATCGGACGGCGCAGGCGATACAGGCTCAGCCGCCGAATCAGCGCGTCCGCCTGCGCCGCCTCGCAATCGATCAGCAGATCGTCGCCATCCTCCCACACCAGGAAATCGAACAGCACCTTGCCCTGCGCGGTGAGAAGCCCTGCCCACACCGGCAGCGGGCCGCTGACGTCATTGGTGACGAGCCCCTGGAGGAAGCCGCGCACATCCTCCCCGGTCAGGCGGATTACGGCGCGGTCGGCAAGGGTGGTCGCGGTCATTTGAGCGAGGTAGGGATGCGGGCCCCAGATGCAACGGAGTCGCTTGTGGCCAGCTATGACCTTCTTTTGAAGAACGGCACGGTATGGACCCCGGGAGGGGCGGTTCAGGCTTCAGTCGGCGTGCGCGACGGCAAGATCGTCGCGATCGGCGAATCGGGTGATGCGGGCGAGACGATCGA
>NZ_DATHFV010000010.1:0-10386 GCF_035317925.1 Sphingomonas sp. | reverse complement strand
GTTGACTTCGCCCGCGGCGATCTCGCGCTCGAGTTCCATGCGGTCGTCGGCGATCGAGCGCAGCGACAGCGAGAGTGTGCCGACCGCCTGCGCGACCGCGATCTTCTCGGCGATCTTGGGCGTCGCCTCGAGCGTGACGTTGGAGAAGGCCACGACCTGGGTCTTGCCGTCGGCGTCGGAGGTCTTGTCGGTCTTCTGGTCGGTGGCGAGGACGCGCAGATTGCGGATGATCGTCTCGCTCGCCTTGAGCGGCTGGTCGCCGCCACCCGCGACCGTCTGGGTCAGCAGGAGGTCAACGCGGTCGCCCGGGAAGACGAAGCCGGCGACACTCGCCTGGGTGGTGACCGAAATCGAAACGGCGCGCATGCCCGGCGCCAGCGCGGCGGCGAGGAAGCCGCGATCGCCCGGCTTGATCACCGCGCCCTGCGTGATCGGCTGGCCGGCGGTGACGGTGTAACGCACGACGGTGCCCTGCACCGCCGCCACGCCCGGCTGCTGGCCCTTGATGTAATAAGCGTTGTCGACCAGATCCTTGGGCCAGGTCTGATAACGGACCGCGTCGGGGCCGATGATCGTGCCCGGCGGCAGCGTCTTGGTCGCGACCAGGACCTGCGGACCGGTCGGTTCGGCCGGTGCGGCGGCGATCGCCTGTTGCGTGGTGCCGCCGATCATGGTGCGCGCCGTCACCGCGCAAATCGCGGCGAAGACGAGCGCACCCGCCATCAGCATGAGCTTCCGTACATCCATGGCGATCACTTACCCCTGGGTCCATTGGCTCACGTGGCCATGAACAACTATGCAACTGATTTGGTTAAGATATCGTTCGCCAGCACGAGCAGGCTCGCGCCGACGATGGCGACTCCGTAGGGAATTTCGGGCTTTCCCGGCGCCTTGCGGACGCGATGCGCGATGACCATGCCAAGCGTGAGCACGCCGCCGCCGATCGCCATCCATTCGAGCAAAATCAGCATCTTGGTGAGCGGCAGCCACAAGCCGAGCGCGGCCAGCAGCTTGACGTCGCCGCCGCCCATCATGCGCAGCGCGAAGAAGATCGCGAACACGACCAGCAAGGCCGCCGACAGGCCGAGCTGGAACAGGATGTCGGAACCGCCATATCCGATCGCAAACCACCACGGCACCGCGAGCAAGGCGATCGCGGCGTTGAGGCGATTGGAGATGATTCGCGCGCGGATGTCGGTCACCGCCGCGGTCACCAGCAGGGCCGCGAGCAGGCACAACATGCAGATTGCGTAAACAGACATGGCAGAGCCTCTAGACGGCTAGCCTTGCCAAACCGTAACCAAGACCAAGTGAGTCTTCCCACCGCAGATATCGCCATCGTCGGGGCCGGCATCGCCGGCGCGAGTCTGGCCGCCATGATCGGCGGACGGGGGCGCGTGCTGCTGATCGAGGCCGAATCGCAGCCCGGCTATCATTCGACCGGGCGATCGGCCGCTTTCTGGTCGGAAAGCTATGGCGGGCCGTTCGTGCAGCCGCTCACCACCGCGTCGCGGCCATGGCTGGAATCGCACGGCTTCCTCCACCCGCGCGGCTGTATCCACATCGCCGGAATCGAAGGCCGCCCGGCGCTCGACGATCTGGCGGCGGAAATGGCCGGCTGCGGCGTCGCGCATGAATGGCTCGACCGGGCCGCGCTGGAAGCGGCGATTCCCGGCCTCAAGCCCCATTTCATGGTCGGGCTGACCGAACCGACCTGCCAGGACATCGACGTCGGCGGGCTGCACGGCGACTTCCTGGGCCGCGCCCGGCGCGAAGGCGCAACCGTGCGCACCGATGCCGGGGTGACCGCGATCGCACGGGATGGCGATGGATGGCGGATATCCACGCGCGACGGCGAGATACGGGCCGCGATCCTGGTCAATGCCGCGGGCGCCTGGGCCAACCAGATCGCGGCGATGGCCGGCGCATCGTCTATCAATATCCAGCCCTATCGCCGCACGATCGCGCAGCTCACCACCGATCCGCCGATGGCGCCCGACATGCCTCTGATCATGGACGCGCTGGGCCGCTTCTATTTCAGGCCCGAGGCGGGCGGACGCCTGTGGCTGTCGCCGCATGACGAGACGCCGGTCGAGGCGCACGATGTCGCCCCCGAGGAACTCGACGTCGCGATTGCGATCGACCAGTTCGAACAGGCGGTCGACTGGCGGGTCGTGCGGCGCGAACGCGCCTGGGCGGGCCTGCGCAGTTTCGCGCCCGATCGGCTGCCGGTCTACGGCTTCGACTCATGGGCACCCGGCTTCTTCTGGTATGCGGGGCAAGGCGGCTTCGGCATCCAGACCGCGCCGGCGGCGGCGATGGTCGGGGCGGCGTTGCTGCTTGGCGAGCCCTTGCCGGACGCGGTCGCGGGGATCGATCCAGCGCGTTACGCCCCTTCCCGCTTCGACGTTTGAACGACCTGATTCACGCCATCGGCAGGCACGCGGTGCGCGCCTTCCAATGACGATCAGGTCTCAGCGCGTCGGGTAGCGTAGCCGCCCGAGGAAACGGGCGATGCTGAAGTGGCGGTCGGGGTCGGGCTTGATCCGCGCCTTGAACTTCTCGAACCTCATCACCTCGTCGATGCGGCGATCGAGGAAGGCACGAGTGTCGGCATAGTGCTCGCTCTCATCGTCGATGAACGACAGCAGGGTCGCGCCATAGACGCCGAGCAGGGTCATACGCTTGGTATAATGGGCGAAACCGGTCGAAGTATCGCCCGCCAGCCGCCACATCCGGTCCGCCGCGCGCCAGCCGAGCGCGGTTGCCATCGCCATATTATGCGGCATCGCCAGCACCGCGAGCGCGCGCCGCACCGCCTCGCGATAGGGCGCCATCGCAGCAATGCGCGCCAGCACCAGAGCGGTGATCCGGTCGCGGACGCGCATTTCCGCAAGCGTCTCGGGCGGAAGTGCCTCCGCCATTTGCAGGTCGATCGCGGCGAACCACGCGTCGACCATTTGCCCCGCCCCACCGGCGAAGGCGAGCCGGGCGCGGTCGGCGGGCACGCCGATCGTCTCGGCGGCGGCGGCGAGCGCCTTGTCGTTCCAGCCTTCGAATACGGCTTCCTGGGGCAGCCGCTCGACCAGCGCCGCGCGCAGTTCGTCGAGCGTCATGTCGAGCGGTTCGGTCATGCTTACGAGCTTAGGCTCATCTCTTCCGCGGGCAAAGGGCGCTTGCTGTCACGCACGAGCAGCACGGCGACGGCGATCGCAACCGCGCCGGCGAAGTCGAACGCGGTCAACCGCTCACCGTAAGCAACCCAGCCGATCGTCGCGGCCACGATCGGCTGGAGCAGCAGCATCAACCCCACCACCAAAGCCGGAACCCGGCTGACGGCATAGAGGATCAGCCCCTGGCCGATGATCTGGCTGCCGAGCGTCATCGCAATCAGCGGCCACCAGATCTGCGGCCAGATCGGATCGCCGAGCGCCAACGCGGCCGCGAGCAGCAGGGGGATGCCCGCGGCAACCGACCAGGTAAGCGTGGTCCACGGCCCGAGCGCCGAGCGGGCGCGATCGGCGGCGACGAGATAGCCGGTGTAGCAGACGCCGGCGAACAGGCAGAGGAAGTCGCCGGCGAGATTGCGCGCCGACAATTCATAGGACCGGCCGAGCAGCAGCACCGCGCCGAGCGTGGCGAGCGCGAGCGCGATCCCCTGCTTGCGGCTGGGCGAAGCGCGCGCGGCGATGAAGCCATACACGGGGAACAGGATCGCGGTGCAATTGCCGAGCAGGGTCGCGTTGGCGAGGCGGGTATGGAGGATGCCGGCATGCCAGGCGCCGAGATCGGCGCCGAAGAACAGGCCCGACAGCAAGGCTGCGCCGATCAACACCTTGCGATTGATCGGCCGGGGATCGCCGCGCTCGCTGCGCGCCATGACCAGCAGGATCGGCAGCGCGATCGTCAGTCGCCAGAAGCCCGAGCCGACCGGCCCGACATGGCCCTGAACGCGTGCGATCCGCACAAACCACGGCCCGAGCGCGAGCGCGATATTGGCGACGACCAGGGCCGGGATGGCGAGGCCGGTCGATTTCCGGACGTGCTGCATGCTGGCGGCTCTAGCGGAAAGCGCGGTCGGGTCGAGACCTGCGACGGACAAAAAAAAGGGCCGGCGAACCGGCCCTTAAGTCTTAGGAGAGGATGCCTGAAAGGCAGGGTTAAAGTGACTCTAATGGTGCAGTGCCGCAAGAGATATTTTGCAGTGCAAGGTGCAAAGAGTAATTTTAACGATGCAAATTATGCATCTCTGAACGTTCCCAACCCCTTATCGGTGCCGCACAGTCGGTCCCACAGGCGAAAATAGAGCCCATAATTGCACCGATACTGCTGGTGATGACGTTGGTGATGGGTCGCGGTGATCAGCCAGTTTCCGACTCGGCTGCGGACCAGCGCATCGGGGAAAAGCTCCCACCCCATATGGTTGGTGACGCCCATCACAGTCATGACCGACAGCACGAGGCCGAGCATCGCGACATGGATCGGGATCAGGAACACCAGCGCGGGAATCACGACCGCGCCGCTCAGCGCCTCCCACGGATGGAAGCTCATCGCCGCCCAGGCGGTCGGCGGGCGGCTGGCATGGTGGACGGCGTGCATCGTCCGGAACGCCCAGGGGCGGTGCATCAGCCGGTGCGTCCAGTAGAAATAGGCGTCGTGCACAAGCAGGAAAGCGAGCACCGACAGCGGCATCCACCACAGGGGGTAAGCGTGCGGATCGCTGTAGATCCGGGTCCAGCCGCGCGCCTGCCAACCCCACGCGACCAGCCCCGCCGGCACGCCGTAGATCGCGGCCGAGGCCAGGCTCCAGGCGATCTCGCGCCAGATCTGCCGGTTCAGGCCCGCATAGAGGCCTGGCCGCCGGACCCGAGTCGCCAGCGCGAAGCCGCCGCTCGCGGCGAGATAGCGCAGCGCCACGATCGCCGTCATCGCCACGGCCGCGAACAGAATGGAGGCGAGCATGGGACTGCTATAGGCCCGGGCCGTCTCCATGGGTAGAAGCGGCCGGATGGCGCAAACCCTCAAGACCGACCTGCTGATCGCGGGCGGCGGCCTCGCAGGCGGTCTGATCGCGTTGGCGCTGAGGGCAAGGCGGCCCGACGTGACACTGACGATCGTCGAAGCGGGCGAGGCGCTCGGCGGCAATCATATCTGGTCCTTCTTCGATTCCGATATCGCCGAGACCGAGCGCGGGCTGATCGCGCCGTTGATCTGCCATCATTGGGATGGGAATGAGGTTCGCTTCCCCGGCCATGCGCGCAGCCTGCATGGCGCCTATAATTCGATCGAGTCCGGGCGGTTCAACCAGGTGGTGCGCGCGGCGCTGCCGGCCGAGGCGATCGTCACCGGCCGGATCAAAGCCCTCGATGCGCAGAGCGCGACGCTGAGCGACGGCACGCGGATCGAGGCCGGCGGCGTGATCGATGCGCGCGGGGTCGGCGATTTCGCGATGCTCGAGCTCGGCTGGCAGAAATTCCTCGGCCAGTTGCTGCGGCTGGAAGCGCCGCACGGGCTGACGCGGCCGGTGATCATGGATGCGGCGGTCGATCAGGGCGACGGCTATCGCTTCGTCTATCTGCTGCCGTTCGGGCCGAATGCGGTGTTCGTCGAGGACACATATTACAGCACGACGTCCGATCTCGACGCGGACGAACTGCGCGACCGCATCGCGCGTTATGCCGCCGAACAAGGGTGGACGATCGCCACGATCGAACGCGAGGAGCAAGCGGCCCTGCCGATCGCGATGGGCGGCAATTTCGATGCCTTGTGGCCAGTGCGCGACCGCGTGCCGCGCGTGGGCATGGCCGCCGGTCTGTTCCAGCCGATGACCGGCTATTCCTTGCCCGACGCGGTCCGTACCGCCGCGCTGATCGCGGACCTGCCCGATCTGTCGTCGCGCGCGCTGCAGCATGCGCTGCGTCCCTATGCGCGCAAAGCGTGGGAGCAACGCGGCTTCTATCGCCTGCTCGCGCGGATGCTGTTCCGCGCCGCCGATCCGCCCGCGCGCTATCGGCTGCTCGAACGCTTCTATCGGCTCGACGAAGGCCTGATCGGCCGCTTCTATGCCGGACGATCCACCTGGACGGACAAGGCCCGCATCCTGATCGGCAAGCCTCCCGTGCCCTTGCGCCGCGCGCTCGGCGCGATCAGGGAGGATCGGTGAACATCCCAACGCGCAAGACGGCGGCGGTTATCGGCGCCGGCTTCGGCGGCCTCGCGCTCGCCATCCGCCTCCAGTCGACCGGCATCGCCACCACCTTGATCGAGGCGCGCGAGAAACCGGGCGGGCGCGCTTATGTGTGGGAACGCGACGGCTTCACCTTCGACGCCGGGCCGACCGTTATCACGGACCCCGATTGCCTTGAAGAATTGTGGGGGCTGACCGGCCATCGCCTGGCCGAGGACGTGACCCTGCTGCCGGTGAGCCCGTTCTACCGGCTCAACTGGCCCGATGGGACGAGTTTCGATTATTCGAACGACGAGCCCGCGCTGCGTGCCGAAATCGCCAAGCTCAATCCGCGCGACGTCGCGGGCTATGCCAAGTTCCTCGATTATGCCGCCGGCGTCTATCACGAGGGCTATGAGAAACTGGGCGCGGTCGCGTTCCTGAATTTCAAGAGCATGATCAAAGCCGCGCCGTCGCTCGCAAGATATCAGGCGTGGCGTTCGGTCTATTCGATCGTGTCGTCATTCGTGGAGGACGAGCATCTTCGCCAGGCTTTGAGCTTCCACACCTTGCTGGTCGGCGGCAATCCGATGTCGACCAGCGCGATCTATGCGCTGATCCACAAATTGGAGAAGGCGGGCGGCGTGTGGTTCGCCAAGGGCGGCACGCACGCACTGATCCGGGGCATGGTGACACATTTCGAACGGCTGGGCGGCGTGGTCCGCCTCGGCGAGCCGGTGGTCGAGATCGAGACGGCCGGCGACCGCGCGACCGGCGTCCGCACCGCGAGCGGTTGGCGCCAGGGGTTCGACATGGTCGCCTCCAACGCCGACATCATGCACAGCTATCGCGACCTGCTGGGCGGCAGCGACCGCGGCCGCCGCGTTGCCAAGTCGCTTGAGCGCAAGCGTTTCTCTCCGTCCCTTTTCCTCGTCCATTTCGGGGTGAAGGGGACATGGCCGGGCATTCCGCACCACATGATCCTGTTCGGGCCGCGCTACGAAGGGCTGCTGACCGACATCTACCAGCATGGCGTGCTGCCGGCGGATTTCTCGCTCTATCTGCATCATCCGAGCATCACCGATCCGGCGATGGCGCCGGAGGGTTGCTCGACCTTCTATGCGCTGGCGCCGGTGCCGCATCTCGGCAAGGCGCCGCTCGACTGGGAGGGGCTGCAGGAGAGCTATGCCGACCGCATCCTCTCCGAGATCGAACGGCGGCTGATGCCGGGCCTGCGCGAGCGGATCGTGACGCGCTTCCATTACACGCCGGTCGATTTCAGCCGCGACCTGAACGCGCATCTCGGCTCCGCCTTCAGCCTCGAGCCCTTGCTCACCCAGTCGGCCTGGTTCCGCACGCACAATCGTGACGATGCGATCCATAATCTTTACTTTGTCGGGGCAGGCACGCACCCGGGTGCGGGCATTCCCGGCGTGGTCGGATCGGCCAAGGCCACCGCCGCGCTGATGCTGGAGGATATGAAGTGAACCGTCTCGCCGTTTATTGCGGGTCCGCGAGCCCCAGCGATCCGCGCTACATCAATGTCGCACGCGAAGTCGGCGGCGCGCTGGCGGCACGCGGGATCGGTGTCGTCTATGGCGGCGGACGGCTGGGCCTGATGGGCGCGATTGCGGATGCGGCGCTGAAGGCCGGCGGCGAGGTGATCGGCATCATCCCCAAGGCGCTGGTCGGGCTGGAGGTCGCGCACAAGGGCCTGAGCCAGCTGCATGTCGTCGACACGATGCATCAGCGCAAACAGGCCTTCACCGACCTGTCCGACGGCTTCCTCACGCTTCCCGGCGGCACCGGCACGATGGACGAATTGTGGGAAGCGTTGAGCTGGGCGCAGCTCGGCTATCATTCCAAGCCGGTCGGGCTGCTCAACGTCGCGGGCTATTATGACGGCATCGTCGCTTATTGGGAGATGATGCAGGATGTCGGCTTCCTGCGGCCGCAACACCGCGATCTGCTGATCACGAGCAACAACCTGATCGATCTGCTTGCCGAGATGTCGGCCTACGAACCGGGCACGCCGATCACGAGCATGCGCGCGGAGGAGCTTTGACGGATGCCGAGGAAAGCCCCTCCCCTGTAAGGGAGGGGGGCCGCGCGGCTCTGGTCGAGGCGGCGCGGCTTTCGATCGCGCGCGGCTCCAAATCCTTCGGCATGGCCTCGACCCTGTTCGACCGCGCGACGCGCGAGCGGGCGTGGCTGCTTTATGCCTGGTGTCGTGCTTCCGACGACCTCGCCGACGGGCAGGAGATGGGCCACAATATGCAAGTCGTCGCCGATCCGGCGGCACGGCTGGCCAAGATCCGCGAGCGCACCGCCGCCGCGCTGGCGGGCGAGACGACCGGCGATCCTGCCTTTGACGGCTTCGGCGTGGTCGCGCGCGAATGCGCGATTCCCGAACGGCTGGCGCAGGATCTGATCGACGGCTTCGCGCTGGATGCCGAGGGCTGGCGACCGCGCAGCGAGGACGATCTGTTCCGTTATTGCTATCATGTCGCGGGCGCGGTCGGCGTGATGATGGCGCTGGTGATGGGGGTTTCGCCCGACGACGAGGCGACCCTCGATCGCGCATGCGACCTCGGCCTCGCCTTTCAGCTGGCCAATATCGCGCGCGACATTTGCGAGGATGACGCCGCCGGGCGCTGCTATCTGCCGACCGAATGGCTGGCCGAGATGGATATCCCGCCGGGCGAACATATGAAGACGGCCTATCGCAAACGCCTCGCGGTGCTGGCGCAAAGGCTGGCGCGGCTGGCGGCGGACTATGAGGCGAGCGCGCGATTTGGTGCGGCGGCCCTGCCCTTTCGGTCCGCGTGGGCGGTTCTGGCGGCGGCGGGCATCTATGGCGACATCGCGCGCGAGGTAGCTAAGCAGGGCGAACATGCGTGGGACCATCGGGTGCATACGAGCAAGGCGGCGAAGCTCGGCTGGGTGGTGAAGGCCGGTTGGCAGGCGCTCACGCGGGGTGGCGCGAGTACGCGTTCGCCCAAATTATGGACGCGGCCTCGCCGATAGAGCCGTCATGCCGGACTTGTTCCGGCATCCACTCCACCGCGAGCGCAGGGTGCGTGGGACAGTGGACCCCGGAACAAGTCCGGGGTGACGGTAATCGGTTAGCGCGCCTCGCGCACCCCTGCCCTGCCCCGCTTCGCCAGTTCCGCCTTCAGCGTCTCCGGCTTGGGTGCGACGAGGAAACCGAAGCTGACCGTCCCCTCCTTGGTCTCCACCACATGGTGCAGTTTATGCGCCTGGACGATGCGTTTCATATAGGTCGAGCGCGCGACGAAGCGGCCGGGGAGGCGCTGGTGCACGATCCAGTCGTGGAAGCCGAAATAGATCGCGCCATAAGCGGCGATGCCCGCGCCGATCCAGGTGCAGCCCCACCACCAGCCCAATTGTACCCCGCCGAGCAGCAGGACGAAGGACGGGACGGCGAAGATCACCGCGTAGAGATCGTTGAGCTCCCAAATGCCGGTGCGCGGGCGATGATGGCTTTCGTGCAGGAACCAGCCCGGCCCGTGCATCACCCAGCGGTGCGCGACATAGGCGACGCCTTCCATCGCGGCGATGGTGGCGACGAACAGGCAAAGGCCGAGGAGAGTCGACATCACGCGGCATTATAGTCGCGCGCATTTCATTCAGCCATTTTTCATGCACGGCGGCGCTTAGCCCCGTCCCATGAAACATGCTCTCCTGCTTTTGCCCGCTTTCGCCCTGCTCGCCAGCTGCGCGATCACGCCCGAACAACGCGTCAACGCCGCGCTGCGCGACGCCGGCGTGCCGCCGCGCGTCGCGAGCTGCATGGCCGAACGCATGGCCGCCAAGCTGTCGATCGAGCAGCTCAAGGAATTGAAGAGCCTCGCCAAGGCGCAGGAGCCGGGCGAGAAGATGAGCGCCAAGCATATATTGAAGCGCGTCGCCGCGATCGGCGACCCCGAGGTGGTCGAGGTGACCAGCCGCGCCGCGATCGGATGCTATATCGCGGGATGACGCCTTTGCCTTGAGGGCTCGGCTGTGTAGAGGACGCGCCATTCCTCTCCCCGAGTCCGCACAGGAATCGCTCTCCCATGAACATCCACGAATATCAGGCCAAGGAATTGCTCGCGAAGTTCGGTGTCGCGATTCCGTTGGGTTTCGCCGCGATGACCGTCGACGAAGCCGTCGCAGCCGCAGGCAAGCTGCCCGGGCCGATCTATGTCGTGAAATCG
>NZ_DATHFV010000009.1:0-20794 GCF_035317925.1 Sphingomonas sp. | reverse complement strand
CGGTGATGCCGGCGACCTGGCTGAAAGTCGCCATCTGCTGCACCATCGTGTTGTCGTCGGTCGGTGCCGTCGGATCCTGGGTCTGCAGCTGCGTGGTGAGCAGCTTCAGGAAACCCGCCTGATCGATCGTCTGGTTCGACTTGCTCGCCGCTGCCTGGGCAGCGGTCTGCGAGTTCGTCAGCGAGTCGAGATAGCTATTGCCAGTTGATACGGTCATTTTTCGAGCCTCAATGTATCGAGGGTGAGGGATTTTGCGGTCTGAAGGACCTGCACGTTGTTCTGGTACTGACGGGCGGTCTCCATCATCTCGACCATCTCGCCGGCCTGATCGACGCCGGCATCCCAGACATCGCCATCCTTGTTGGCGAGCGGGTTGCCCGGATCGTGGCGCTTGGTCGGGTCGGTCTGCGAAGAGACGACCTGGGAGACCTGGACGGTGGAGATGCCCTCGCCGCCATTGACGGTCTTGAACACCGGCTTGAGCGCGCGGAACGCGCCTTCCTTGGTGGTCGAGACCGAATTGGCGTTGGCGAGGTTCGACGCGGTCGTATTCAACCGCACCAATTGCGCCGCCATCGCGCGTCCGGAAATGTCGAAGATCGACATGTTGCTCATGGCTTATTCTCCCCTCAGCGCCGTCATCACGGTCGAGATGCGACCCTGGAGAAAAGAGAGCGTCGTCTTGTACTGGACGGCGTTCTCCGCGAACAAAGTCTGCTCGGTCGAAAGCTCGACCGTGTTGCCGTCGAGCGACGCTTCGAGCGGCACGCGATAACCCGCAGCCTGATTGGCGGCCTTGTCGGCCGACGTGCCCGACTGGGCGGCGTCGAGCGCCTTCTGGAAATCGAAGTCGCGCGCCTTGTAATTGGGGGTCGCCGCGTTCGCGATGTTCGACGCCAGCAGCGACATGCGCTGCGAGCGAAGCTTCAGGGCGTCGGCGCTGATCCCGAAGAGCGGATCATTATTGGCCATGGCGCTCTTCCTTTCGTTCCTAAAGTTTCCGTGGCCGCTGTCGTGAACTGTGTTGGACGGCGGCGTCGCCAGCATCGTTGCAAAGGGTGTGCCAATTCGTTGGCGGCACCCCGGAAAACTGTGGCGGCAAGGCCTGTCAGTGTGGGAGCGGCAAGTTTTTGCCGGGGGCGGCAGATTTTTGCCGGTTTGGGTACGGGAGCGGTTAAGCGTGGAGTTCTTCGCGCAGGTAGGACGGCTTCTGGACCCGGCAGCGCTGGCGATCGTGTTCGGTGGGGCATCGGTCGCGGCGTTGCTCCGCGGCGGGCGTGCGGCCTTCGGGCCCGCGTTCGCCGCGCTACGCCCCTTCTTCACCGCGAACCCCGAAGCCGACGCGCTCGCCGCGATGGTCGCGGTCGGCAAGGTCGAGAAGATCGCCGAGACCAAGGGCATCGTCTGCGCCGACCGTGTCGCGACCGCCGGCCGTTTCCTGCGCCAGGCGATCCGCAAGCTCGCCGAAGCCGGCAATTCCGAAGCATTCACGCGCTGGGCGACGGAATCGCTCGACGCACGCGCGCGCCGTCACGCCGCCAATGTGATCTTCTGGCGCGACCTCGCGGACGCCGCCCCCGCGATGGGGATGTGCGCGACCGTACTCGGGCTGGTGCGCATGTTCGCGCACATGACCGATCCCGCCCTGATCGGCGCGCCGATGGCGACCGCGCTCGTCGCGACGCTCTGGGGCATATTGCTCGCCAATCTGATCGCGGGACCGGTCGCCGACCGGCTCGAACGGCTGTCGGAGGCCGAAATCGCCTGGCAGCGCCGCACGCTCGACCATTTCTGCGCGCTCGCACGGGCCGAGCTCGATCATGCGCGCGGGCTGCGCCGTACGCTTGAAAAGAACTATGGCGAGCGAAGTTACGGCACATGAAATCCTCCGCAGGACGTCAGCGCTGGGCGCTGAGCTTCGCCGATCTTTGTTTGCTCCTGCTCGGCTTTTTCGTGCTGCTGCAGGCCAAGCCCGACGCCAATCATCTGGCGGCGGGCTTGCGCGCGGCTTTCGGAGCGCGCGCGAACGCCGCGCTGGAGGAGAAAGCCGATGCCTGGTTCGAACCGGGCGAGGCCGTGCTGACACCGCAATCCCATAAGACCATTGACGATTTTGCGCGCAATGTGGGTGATGCGGCGCTGATCGTGAGCAGCCGCGGGACCGAACCCAACGCCGCGCGCTTCGACGGCTGGGAGCTGGCCGCCGCGCGTACCGCGGCGGTGGCGCGCGAATTGGCGAAAGCCGGGATCGCGCAGGGCAAGATCGCGATCGCGATCGATCCTTCCACCGGCGGCGGCCAGCTCATCCAGATCACGCGCAATTGATTGGTCCCAGCTACGCTGGGCGGCACCGGCCCGGACAACGACGCTTCTTCTGGCACGAACTTTGCGTGAATACGGGCATGTATATCCGTGCCCTCCCTCTGCTGGCCCTGCTCGCCGCTCCTGCGGCAGCAGTGACGCCGTTCCAGAATATCGATGCGCTCGAGACGCGGCTGATTGCCGCGCTTGGAGCCGGAATCGGTCAGCCGGGCGGTCCTGCTACGGCAATCGACCGCCGGCTGAAGCTCGCGACCTGCCCCGCTTCGGTCCAGATCGATCCGCCGGCGATGGGCGCGGTCGCGCTGCGTTGCCCTGCCGCGAACTGGCGCATCCGGGTGCCGATATCGCGCCTGGGCGGCGCCCAAGGCGCACAGACGGTCGGAATGGGCGGTTTCAGCAAGGCCGATATGGTCGTGCGGCGCGGGGATCCGGTGGATCTGATCGCCGAAACCAACGGTTTCAGCGTCAGCGTCGCCGCCACCGCACAGGAGGACGGCGCCCCCGGCAGCCGCATCCGGGTCAAGGCGGAAGGCCAGAAGGTCCCGATTTTCGCAGAAGTTATCGAGGCTGGACGCGTAAAATTACCAGGATTTAAATAATTGGCGATTGTGTCGTTATTCCGGTCAGGCGATGTCATGGACCGGGCGAGTATGATGCGAAAGGATGCGACGATGATTACAGCAGTCGGACCGACCGGCATCGCTCGCGCCATCGAGTTGCGCGGCGACAGCGTCGGCAAGAGCGAACCCGTCGCGAAGGTCGAGCAGGCCGGCGCGCAGGCGTCCGGCGCGATCGCCACGCCCGCGGCCGAACTGGCCGCCCAGGGCGCGCCGATCGACAGCGCCAAGGTCACCGCGATCCGCACCGCGATCGCCAACGGCACCTACAAGATCGATGCGAAGGCGATCGCCGACCGCATGATCGCGCTAGACCTGCCCACCCAGTGAGCGAGACCACCCTCCAGCAGCTGAACGACGCCCAGACCGCATTGATCGCGGCGCTGGACGCGCATGACGTCGACGCGATCGACGCGGCCAACGCCGCGGTCGCGGTCGCGGTCGAGGAAGTGCGCGTGGTCGGCGGCTGGCGCGAACGCGCGGGTCTGCGCGACGACCTGATCCATATCCTCAAGGGCGCCGAGGCGGCCCGCGGCCGCATCAACGCGCTCGCCGACCGCAATCGCCGCGACCTCGACAAGCTGATCAGCCTCACCGGCGCCCCGCGCGCCGCAGCCTATGGGCGCAGCGGCAAGCTCGGCTAAGGGCCCCTCCCTTTGAGAACCACCAGCGCCGGCCGAGAGGTCGGCGTCTTTCGTTTCAGCCCTTTCGATCGTCATCCCCGCGAACGCGGGGATCCATAAGCGCTTTGTTGGCGATGGAGCGGCATCGTCGGGGATTAAGGATTCCCGCCTTCGCGGGAATGACGACTGCCGAAATTCTGGCACGCCTCTTGCTTCTTTTACCGCGTTAGTAAGAGGGTGGTATGGCGACCAAGGCGATTAATCGGAAGCTGTGGCTGAGTTCGGCGAGGGGCGCGATCCTTCCGCTGGCCACCTTGATGCTTGTCGGTCTGATGATCGTACCTGTGCCGAGCTTCGTGCTCGATATCGGTTTCATCACCAACATCATGATCAGCCTTGCCGTGCTGATGGTTTCGCTGAACGCGGAAAAGCCGCTCGACTTCTCCGCCTTCCCGACCGTTCTCCTCTTCGCCACCTTGCTCCGGCTCGCGCTCAACGTCGCCTCGACCCGTGTCGTGCTGGTCGACGGCCATACCGGCGCCAGTGCCGCGGGCCACGTGATCGAGGCATTCGGCCACTTCCTGATCGGCGGCGACTATGCCGTCGGCCTGTTCGTGTTCGGCATCCTGATGATCATCAACCTGGTCGTGATCACCAAGGGCGCCGGCCGCGTGTCGGAAGTGTCGGCGCGTTTCACGCTCGACGCGATGCCCGGCAAGCAGATGGCGATCGACGCCGATCTCAATGGCGGCCTGATCACGCCGGACGAAGCCAAGGCCCGCCGCCAGGAAGTGGCGACCGAAGCCGACTTCTACGGCTCGATGGATGGTGCCTCCAAGTTCGTGAAGGGCGACGCCGTCGCCGGCGTCATGATCCTGGTGATCAATATCGTCGGCGGCCTCGTGCTCGGCGTCGTCAGCCACAAGATGGCGGTCGGCGAAGCCGCGTCCACCTATATCCAGCTCGCGATCGGCGACGCACTGGTCGCGCAGGTCCCGGCCTTGCTGCTGTCGATCGCGGCCGCGGCGATCGTGACGCGGGTCAATTCGCCGCTCGATCTGTCCCACCAGATCACCAGCCAGTTCGGTTCGGCCAAGGCCTGGACCCCGGTCGCCGGCATCCTCGGCTTCCTCGGCGTACTGCCGGGCATGCCGCATTTCATCATCCTGCCCGCTGCCGGCCTAGCCGGATTCATGGCCTGGAAGCTGAAGAAGGCCAAGGATGAGGCCGCGGTGGTCGCGGCGCTGCCCGCCCCCACACCGGTCGCAAATCCCAGCCAGATCCAGTGGGACGAGGTGTCGGACGGCGCCCCGCTCAGCCTGGAGCTGGGCTACGGCCTGATCAGCCTGGTCGACGAACGCAAGGGCGCGCCGCTGATGGCGCGCATCACCGGCATCCGCCGCCAGCTGAGCCGCGAACTGGGCTTCGTCGTGCCGCTGGTGCGCGTGCGCGACAATCTGTCGCTCGGCCCCAACAGCTACCGCATCACCGTCGCCGGCGTCGTCGTCGGCGAGGATGAATGCTGGCCCGACGATCTGCTGGCGCTCGATTCGGGCGAACTGATCAGCAAGGTCGAGGGGCGCCTGGTCAAGGATCCCAGCTTCGGGCTCGATGCGGTCTGGATCCGGCCCGAACAGCGCAGCGACGCGGTCGTCGCGGGCTATACCGTGGTCGATGGCGCGACCGTGATCGCGACCCATCTCAACCAATTGATCGCCAATTCGGCCGCCGATCTGTTCGGCATGGACGAAACGCAGAAACTGCTCGACGCGCTCAAGGATAGCGCGCCGCAGCTGGTCGCCGGCCTCACCCCGGCGCCGCTCAGCCTCGCCCAACTGGCGTCGGCCTGCCGCGCGCTGCTGGCCGAGGGCATTCCACTCAAGGATTTCCGCCGCGTGGCGGAGGCGATGATCGACGCCGCGCGCGAATCGACCGATCCGGTGCAGCTCAACGAGGCGGTCAGGCAGCGTATCGGTGCGCTGATCGTGCAGACGATCGTGCCGGTCCGCATGCCGTTGCCGGTGGTGACGTTCGACGCGGAACTGGAAGGCCTGCTCGCACAAGCCGTGCGCGTGGGCCCAACCGCCGCGCATCCGTTCGAACCGGCGCTCGCCCAGCGCATCATCGCGGCGGTGAATCAGGCGGCACAGCCGCTGCTCAACACCGCCACGCGCTTTGCCCTGGTGACGTCGCCGATGGCGCGCCGCGCGGTCGCAAGACTTCTTAAACCACATTTGCCTGAAACTCCGATCATGTCCTTCCTCGAGATTCCCGATGGCAAGGCGGTCGAAGTGATGGCGATCGTCGGTAGCAACGGCACCCCTGCGGTGGCACCGACGCTGCCGCGCTCGCCGGAGATGGCGGCATGACCCTCACCCAGCAGGCCGCGCCGATGGAAGGCGCGATGACCTATCAGCGCAAGCCCGCCAAGCAGGATCCGGCCGCGCTGGCCCGGGCGCATATGCCGCTCGTGCGCAAGATCGCCTGGCACGTCCATGGCCGCGTCTCGAGCGCGATCGATGTCGAGGACCTGGTCCAGATCGGCATGGTCGCCCTGGTCGAGTCGGCGAACGGCTACGAGGATCGCGGCCACGCTTTCTCGACCTACGCGTCGATGCGGATTCGCGGCGCGATGATCGATCATCTGCGCCGCCACGCCACGATCTGCCGCTCGGCCATGGCCAAGCGCAAATTGATCAACGAGGCGATCGCGACGTTCGAAGGCCAATGGGGCCGCGCGCCGAGCGAAGCCGAAATCGCCCGTGCGATGGGAATGGACCCAGCAGATTATCGCGAGATGGCGGATTCGTCGGTCGCGGCGCGCCAGGAATCGCTCGACGAAGTCTATTCGGACCAGTCGATGTGGTTCGCCGACGTCGAGGAGCGCGTCGATCAGACGCTCGAGCGCGAAGAACTGGCGCAAGCGATGGCGGAGCATATCTCCGACCTGCCCGAGCGCGAGGCGATGGTGCTCCAGCTCTATTTCGTCGAGGAAATGAATCTCGACGAGATCGGCCTGACATTGGGCGTCGGCGCCGCGCGCGTGTGCCAGATCAAGAAGGCCGCGCTCGATCGCCTGCGCAAGTCGCTCGCCGACTGGGCCGAATAATCCACCTTATCTCTTCGTAACGGCTAACGATGTGGCCGCTCCGCGGCGCCGCACGGATCGCGTTCGATCTGGATCGTCGCGTGGCCGATGCCGAAGCGATGCTGGAGCAGCTCCGCCACGCGCAGGCGCACATCCTCGCCGATGGCCAGCTCGGTAATCGCGATGTGGACCGATCCGTTGACGTCGCTGATCGCCATCGACCAGACATGAAGGTCGTGGACATCGCATACCCCCGGCACGTCGGAGATCGCCTGCCTTACCTCGCCGAGGTCGATCCCGTTCGGCACGCCTTCCAGCAGCACGTTGATCGTATCCCGCAATAGCGCCCAGGTGCGCGGCAACACCCATAAGGCGATGCCGATCGCGACGATCGGGTCGATCCACTGCTGCCCCGTGATGCGGATCAGGATCGCGCCGATAATGACGCCGAGCGAGCCGATCGCGTCGGACCAGACCTCCAGATAGGCGCCCTTGATCGCCATGCTGTCGCCGCGGCCGCCCATCAGCACCGCCATCGCGACGACGTTGATAATCAGCCCGAGCGCCGCGATCACGAGCATGCCGTTGGCGGCAACCGGCTCGGGCGCACGGAAGCGGCCGATCGCCTCTATAAGAATATAGCCTGCCGCGACGAACAGCAGCAGCGCGTTGAACGCCGCCGCCAATATCTCGAGCCGCTTATAGCCGAAGGTGCGCTTGTCGTCGGGCGCCTTGCCGCCGATCCGCACCGCCATCAGCGCGATGCCAAGCGCGGCGACGTCGGTCAGCATGTGCGCCGCGTCGGACAGCAGCGCGAGGCTATTATAGAGGAAGGCGCCGGCGAGCTCGATCGCCAGCACCGATCCGCTCAGACACAAAGCGATGCCGAGCGAGCGGGCGCTCGCGCCGGCGGTATGGTCGTGGTGACCACCCCCGTGCGCATGGTCATGGTCATGGTCGTGACCGTGGTCGTGACCGTGATGGCTGTGATCGTGCGCTGCGCTCATGGGCGCGGCTCTATTCAATGGTCTAGACAAGGCCAAACACAAAAAGAAGAAGCCCCGGACGCCAAGGGGGAACAGCGCCCGGGGCTTCAACGCCCGATTGGGTTAATCCTCAGCGAGGATTACTGGAGCAGCTTGAGAACGCTCTGCTGGCTCTGGTTCGCCTGGGCGAGCATCGCGGTGGATGCCTGCGACAGGATCTGGGCCTTGGCGAGGTTCGTGGTCTCTTCGCCGAAATCGGCGTCTTCGATCCGCGACCGCGCGTCGGTCAGGTTGGTGATGTTGCTCGTCAGGTTGTTGACGACCGAGCTCAGTCGGCTTTCCGACGCACCGAGCGCAGCGCGCTTGGTGGCAACCGTGCTGATCAGCGTGTCGACCGAGGTCAGCGCCGAGGTAGCACCGGCAGCCGTGCCGAGAGCGACCGAGGACACCGCCGACAGATCGAGGGCAGTGAAGTCCATGCTCACGGTATCAGACGAGCTGGAGCCGGTCTGGATCGTGACGGTGCCCGAGGAGCCAGCCGAACCGGTGAACAGGCCGACGCCGTTGAACTTGGTGTTCGACGTGATCTGCGTGATCTGCGAGGCCAGAGCCGTGACTTCGGTCTGCAGATTGGTACGGTCGCTATCCTGGTAGGTGCCGCTGGCAGCCTGAACCGCGAGTTCGCGGATACGCTGCAGCATGTTGGTGACTTCGTCCAGCGCGCCATCGGCGGTCTGGGCCATCGACTGACCGTCGTTGGCGTTACGAACCGCCTGCGTCATGCCGCGGATCTGCGAAGTCATGGAAGAAGCGATGGCGAGGCCGGCGGCGTCGTCCTTCGCGGAGTTGATGCGCTTGCCGCTCGACAGGCGTTCCATCGCGGTCTGCAGGCTGTCGTTAGCCATGCGGGTACCATTCTGGGCCCGAAGAGCGCTCACATTGGTGTTGATAACGGTCACTGTGGGTTCCTTTCCCGCTCAAATCAGGCAGTTCCGGACAGTGTCCTGTTCCCGCCTCGAATTGGGTAACGGCAGCGGATAGCGGGGCTTTAACCAGAAAATTTTCAGCGCATCGAAAAAGCCGCCTCAAGGCGCGTGCGCGTCGCCCCCGCCCCTACGTACGGGTGGCGCGCGCCGTGCATGCGAACCCGTGGGCCAGCGCAATGCGGGGATGTACGCGCGTTCCATTAAGACTTTTTAAGTTAATCCTGGGGTAACCAGCATCGATCGGCGAAACATTGCCGGGCGTGAGGGGGACTGCAAATGACCCATGTCGGTTTGAGTGAAGGCGCAGCGGGGCTCGATCCCGCACTTGCGTCCTGGCTCGCCGGGGTGGGTCTTGCCGCGACGCGGATCGATGCCGCCGCCGCCGCGCCCAAGGACATGATCCGGGTCATCGCCGCTTCGGAGCGGTCTTCCGCCCGCCATAGCGACATCATTCTCGACATCCGCGACGGCGCGCCGGTCTATACCCCCGCCGCCAAGGGTTTCCCGGCCGAGATCGGCTTCGGCTTCGAGGATATGGCGTTCGGCCATGCCCTGATCGCCGAACTGGTCCGCCCCAATGGCCGCCCGGCCTGCGGCGAGCCCGAGAGCGCCGCCTTCCTCACCCTCGCCGCCCGCATCGCCGCGCATGACGCGACCGTGCTGGTGCTCGGCGAAACCGGGACCGGCAAGGAAGGCCTCGCCCGTTTCATCCATGCCCGTTCGCCGCGTGCGGACGGTCCGTTCGTCGCGATCAACTGCGCCGCTTTGCCCGAGACGATGCTCGAAGCGATGCTGTTCGGCCACCAGAAGGGCGCCTTCACCGGCGCCGCAGGGGCCGGCGAAGGCCTGTTCCGCGCGGCCGAGGGCGGCACTTTGCTGCTCGACGAGATCGCCGAACTGCCGATGCCGCTCCAGGCCAAGCTGCTGCGCGCGCTGCAAGAGCGCGAAGTTCTCCCGATCGGCGCGACAAGGCCGGTGGCGATCAACGTCCGCGTCGTCGCCGCCGCCAACCGCGATCTGGCGACCGAAGTCGCCGAAGGCCGGTTCCGCGCCGACTTGTACTGGCGTCTGAACGTGATGCCGCTGATGCTCAAGCCGCTCGCCGAGCGCCGCCTCGACGTCCGCGCGATCACCGCGACCCTGATGCTGCGCCACATGATGGCCGGCGAGAATTTCCCCTGGCCGACCCAAGGCGCGATCGAGCGGCTGATGAGCCATGGCTGGCCCGGCAACGTCCGCGAGCTGGAAAATGTGCTTCAGCGCGCGATGCTGCTGCGTTCGACCGACCGGATCGAGGCGCATGATTTGACGATCGAGGCGGGTACGCTCGCCGCGGCGCAGAGCGTCCGCCACATGTTCCGCGCGCCGGCTTTGGCCGCCAACGCGCCGGCCCGGCTCGCCGAAGTGGCCCGTATTTCCGAATATGACGCGATCGAGGAAGCCCTCGCCGCCACCGGCGGTCACCGCCTGCGCGCGGCCGAGCGGCTGGGCATCAGCGAACGCACGCTCCGCTACCGGCTCGCCGGCATGCGGGCGGCGGCGTGAGGAGGCTTAGGCGATGAGCGCAATCAGCCCGGCAACCCTGCTTCAGATGCGGAGCGCGATTCTCCAGCAGAATAGCGCGCTGCAGAAGGCCGCGGCCGATGCCGCGCAGCCGATCGGCAATATCGCCGGCATCGGCGGCGCGGGCGGTGTCGGCGGCGCCAACAATGGCGGCGGCTTCGCCAGCGCGCTCGACGGCGCGCTGAAGCAGGTCAACGGCATGCAGGCCAATGCCGATAGCGTCACCAGTTCCTACGAGCGCGGCGAGACGACCGATATCGCGGCCGTGATGCTGGCCCGGGAAAAGGCTTCGGTCGGTTTCCAGGCGACCCTTCAGGTCAGAAACAAACTCCTGTCCGCGTACAAGGACATCATGAGCATGCCGGTATAATCGATGAGCGACGCAAGCCTCCCAGTCCCCGTCTCCGCTTCTTCCAACCCATCGGGCGCCATGCTCGAACGGGTGAAGGGCCTTGCCGGCCAGCCCGCCGTCCAGAAGAGCTTGCCTCTGCTGGGCATCGCCGCGGCGATCCTGATCGCCTTCCTCGCCTGGACGAGCTTCGCGAGGGGGCCGCAGCGCGACCTCTTTTCGGGGCTCAATGACAGCGACAAGGCGGCGGTCGCCGACACGCTCAAGACGGCGGGGGTCAATTATACGCTCGACCGCTCGACCGGCGCGCTGACGGTGTCCGACAGCGATTATTACAAGGCGAAAATGCTGCTGGCCCAGGCCGGCCTGCCCAAGAGCGCGCCGAGCGGCGACAGCGTGATGGCGTCGCTGCCGATGGGCGCGAGCCGTGCGGTCGAGGGCGAGCGTCTGCGCGATGCCCGCGAAACCGATATCGCCCGCACGATCGAGGCGATCGACGCGGTCCAGACCGCCAAGGTCCACCTCGCCGCCGAAGAGCAGAGCGTGTTCGTCCGCGACGAAGCGCCCGCTTCGGCTTCGGTGATGCTGACGATGCGTCAGGGCCGTGCGCTTTCGGACGGCCAGACCCAGGCGATCGTCAATCTGGTCGCCTCGTCGGTCCCCGGCCTGTCACCCGACAACGTGTCGGTGGTCGACCAGGCGGGTCACCTGCTCAGCAAGAAGGGCGGCGACGGCGGTGCCGATCATCAGCTCGAAATGCAGGCCCAGGTCGAACAGCGTTATATCGACGCGGTCTCCAAGATCCTGACGCCGATCGTCGGCGCCGACGGCTTCACCACCCAGGTCCATGCCGATCTCGACTTCGCCGAAACCCAGGCGACGCGCGAATCCTATCCCAAGGACTCGAGCGTGATCGCCCAGGAAAAGGGCCAGTGGGCCAATGACGGCGCCAATGGCGGTACGCCTCCGGCGGGCGGCATCCCAGGTGCGATCGCCAATCAGGCGCCGAGCGCGGCGCAGATTTCGACCACGCAGCCCAACCCGTCGCTGAACCCGGCCACCCCGGCTACCCCGGGCGCGCCCGCGGCGGGCGCCGCCGCCAACGCGACCCAGGGCAAGACCAGCGAGCAATATGACCGCACCTTCGTGCTGGGCCATGAGGTTTCGGTGACGCGCAACCCGGTCGGCAACCTGAAGCGGCTGTCGGTCGCGGTCGCGCTCAAGCAGGGCGCCAAGCCCCGCGGCGTCGCCGAGATGGCGCAGCTCGAGCAGCTCGTGAAGGGCGCGGTCGGTTTCGATCAGACCCGCGGCGACCAGTTCGCGCTGACTTCGCGCGCGTTCGCCGATCCCGAGGCCGTGCCCGCCAGCAAATGGTATGAATCGCCCTGGCTGAGCGTGGTCGGCCGCAACGTGACCGGCCTGATCATCGCGCTGCTCGCTTTCTTCGGCATCATCAAGCCGCTGATGAAGCGCCGCGCCGCGATCGCCGCCGCGACGCCGGCCGGTGCCAAACAACTCCAGCGCAGCCCGGCGCTCGGCACCGAAATCGCCGCCGCGCTCGCCAATGAGGCGGTGCACGACCCCGGCAAGAAGGTGACGCTCGACATGATCGAGGCCGCGCCCGGCTATGCCGACCGCGCCGCCTTGATCCGCAATTTCGTCCGCCAGGATCCCGACCGCGCCGCTCTGGTGGTGCGCGACCTGATCCGTGCCGACATGCCGGCGGGAGCCGAGCAGAATGGCTGAGGCTGACCCCAATATCGATCTCGCCAAGCCGAGCGAGGAGCCGATCGGCAGCGAAGCCGCGGCGATCCTGCTGATGCTGCTGGGCGAGGAAGAAGCCGCGCAGCTGATCGGCCGGCTCGACCCGCAGGAAGTGCAGACACTGGGCGGCGCGATGTTCAGCGTGGCCGATGTCAGCGAAGTCCAGGTCAACCGCGTGCTCGACCAGTTCGTGCTGCGCGCCCGCCAGCGCACGTCGCTCGGCTTCGGCGCGGGCACGCAGATCCGCCACATCATGGAGAAGGCGCTCGGTCACGACCGTGCCGAGAACATGCTGGCGCGTATCACGCCGCAGGAGAAAAGCTCCGGGCTGGAAGCGCTCAAGTGGATGGATCCGCGCACGATCGCCAATTTGATCGAGAATGAGCATCCGCAGATCATCGCGCTGGTGCTCGCGCATCTGGAAGCGCCGATCGCAGCCGATGTCCTGCAATTGCTCGATGAGGATGTGCAGGCCGATCTGGTCTATCGCGTCGCGACGATGGGTCCGGTGACCTCCGACGCGATCGAGGATCTGGAACGGCTGTTGCTGCGTCCGGTGGCGCCCGCCAAGTCGGGCGGCACGACCAAGCGCGGCGGCACCGGCGAAGCGGCGCAGATCGTCAACAATGCCCGCAAGTCGGCCGAACAGCGCATCATCAAGGCGCTGCAGAAGCTCGACAAGGTGGTCGCCCGTTCGGTCGAGGACGAGATGTTCATCTTCGACAACCTGATGGCGCTCGACGACAAGAATCTCGGCACGCTGCTGCGGTCGGTCGATGGCGAAATTCTGGTGGTGGCGCTGAAGGGCGTCGACGAGCGGATGAAGACCAAGATTTTCGGCTGCATGTCCAGCCGCGCCGCGCAGTCGATCCAGGATGCGATCGCCGACAAGGGCCCGATGCGCCTCGCCGAGGTGCAGGAGGCGCAGAAGGAAGTGCTCGCCATCGCACGCCGCCTGGCCGCCGAAGGCACGATCCAACTCGGCGGCAAGGGCGACGACTATGTCTGATATGTCGAAAGTCGCCACCGCCTTCCTGGATGCCGCATCCGTGCCGGTATGGACCCGGCCGTCTGCCAACGGTTTCACCAGCAAGGGTGCCGCGACGCCGCAATTCTCGGCCTGGGCCGAAGCCGATGGCGGCGTGGATCATGGTTTCCACACCGCCTCCGCGTCGAACGACGTCGCCGATGGCGAAGCGTTGGTCGCGCAGGGTTATGCCGATGGCCTCAACGAAGGCCACCGCCTGGCGATGATCGAGCTGGAGGAGGAGCGCAGCGCGCTCGCCCGGCTCGCCGAAAGCCTTGAATGCCTCAATCCGGAGGGCACGGACGGTTTGGCCGCGATGCTCGCCAATTCGGTCAAGCGGCTCGTTACCCAGATCATGGGCGAGGTCGAGATCAACCCCGAGACGCTCGCCGAGCGCACGCAGACGGTCGCGGCAATGATCGCGGAGGAAACCGCGCCGGCTCGGCTGCGGCTTCACCCGACCGACATCGCCCGCCTCGCCGGCGCGAACATTTCGGTCGAGATGATCGGCGATCCGCTCCTCGCGCCGGGCACGATCGTGCTCGATACCGGCTCGGGCTGGGTCGAGGACGGCCCCCACGTCCGTCTCGAAAAGCTTCGCACACAGCTCGATCGCCTGGGCGCACCGAAATGAACGACCTCGCGTCGCGCGCGGGCGCGATGCTCGACACGATCGATATCGAAAATGTCGGGCCGCGCCGCATCGGCCGGCTGGCCGCCTATGACGGTTTGATGCTGGAAGCGACCGGCTTTCGCGAGCCGGTCGGCGCCAATGCGCGCGTGATCGACGCCGATGGCCATGCCGCATTGGCCGAAGTCGTCGGTTTCCGCGGCGACCGCACGCTTTTGATGGCGCTCGACGCCGACGCGCCGCATTCGTGCGGCGCACGGGTCGAGCCCGACCGGCGCGGCACCAGCGTCGAGGTCGGCGACGCCCTGCTTGGCCGCGTGATCGATGCGCTCGGCAACCCGATCGACGGGCTCGGCCCGATCGCGACCAAGGCGCGCTGGCCGCTGGCCGGCAAGCGCTCCAATCCGCTCGACTGCGGCCGCGTGACCGAACCGTTCGATTTCGGCGTGCGCGCGATCAATGCCCTGCTCACTGCCGGCGTCGGCCAGCGCATCGCCATCGCCGCCGGCTCGGGCGTCGGCAAATCGGTGCTGATGGGCCAGATGCTGCAGGGCGCACGCGCCGACGTGATCGTGGTCGGCCTGGTCGGCGAACGCAGCCGCGAAGTTTCCGACTTCCTCGCCACCAAGCTCGACAATGTCCGCCACAAGACCGCCGTCGTCGCGGTTCCGGCCGACCATCCCCCGATCCTGCGTTTGCGCGCCGCGATGCGCGCGACCGCGATCGCCGAATATTTCCGCGATCAGGGCAAGCGCGTGCTGCTGCTGATCGACAGCATCACCCGCGTCGCGCATGCGCAGCGCGAGATCGGCCTGTCGCTGGGCGAGCCGCCGACGATGAAGGGCTATCCGCCCTCCGCGCTCGGCCTGATCCCGCGCCTGATCGAGCGCGCGGGCGTCGACACCCGCACCGGCGGATCGATCACCGCGCTCTACACCGTGCTCGCCGACGGCGACGACACGAGCGACCCGATCGTCGACACCGCGCGCGCGATCGTCGACGGCCACATCATCCTGTCGCGCGCGCTCGCCGAACAGGGCATTTTCCCCGCGATCGACGTCGGCAAATCGCTGTCGCGCGTGATGACCGACATCATCAGCCCCGAACATGCCACCGCCGCGCGGACGCTGCGCCGGTTATGGTCAGTCTATGAGGACAATCGCGATCTGATCCTGATGGGCGCCTACAAGGATGGCAGCGACCCTTCGATCGACGCGGCGATCGCGCATCATCCCCTGATATTGGAGTTTTTGCGCCAGGGTCAGAAAGAATTGGTTAGCCTTAACGTCTCGGTTACCCAACTCGTTGATAACTTCGGGGCATGAAGGCCCTCGCCCAACGCCGTGCCCGAATCACCCGCGTCCGCGAGGTTCAGCTTCTCCATGCCGTCGGCGAAGCCGCCGCGGCGGAAGGCAAGGTCGCCCAGCTCGAAGGCAATGCCGCCAAGCTCGCGGCGATGCGCATGAGCCTGACGCTCGCCCCCGGCATCACTACCGGCGCCGGCATCGGCAATGCGGGCGAGATGGGCCTTCGCCTCGATACCGTCCGTCACGGACTGACCGACGCGATCGGCGCGGCCAAGGCGATCGCACAGGCCCGCGTCAATGATCGCCGCGATGCCGATATCCGCCGCGAGAGCGCCGAACGGCTCGAGGGCCGTGCCGTGATCGAGCTCCAACGTCTGATCGAAGAGCGCATGACGGCGAATTTCCGCCGTCGTCCGCGCAAGGAGGCACCCAATGCCTGATGCCGCGCTTTCGATATCCGCTTCGCCGCTGGCCGCGCTGCTGACGGGCGCGCCGGCCGATTCCCATCCGACCAGCGCGACGGCCCAGCTGTCCGATCCGTTCGCAGCTTTGCTGGCGAGCGCGACCGGCATCAAGGCCGGAACCGCAGCCCCCACGACGACCACCACGACCGATGCGGTCGCCGCCTTGCTGGCGAGCGCGGCGAAGGTCGCGACCCCGCCGGTCGCCGCTTCGCCGATCGCCGTCGTCACACTGCCGACGACGGTCGAAGCGCTGTCGACCGAGGCTGAGGCCGCTTTGCCCGTTGCCGAGGATGCCGGCACCGACGACAAGGACGCGGACAGCAAGGATCAGAGCGACGATCCGCTCGCCGACGCGATTGCCTCGGGCGCGACCGCCGTGCTCGCACTCGCCCCCGTGATCGTCGCGCCGATCCAGCCGCAATCGACGGCCTCGACCCAAACTCCGTCCCCTACCCCGATCCAGATCGACGCGCCGATCGGCATGACGATGCCCAAGCGCCTGCCGATCGCGGGCATGCCGGGCGGTGGCCCCTTCAAGCCAGCGGCGCAACTTGCCGCCCACACCGACGCCAGGATTGCCGACGCGGCGCAGACGAGTGCGGACTCGGCCTCGGCCCAGGCCGCAGCGAATGCCGCCAGGCTCGCCGACACGGCGCAGACCAATGCGGATTCAAATTCGGCGCAGGCCGATACACACACGCCGCAACCGCCCACGACCGATCCCAAGCCCGCCGCGACGGCGCTTTCGCCCGAAATGGCGAAGGCCGTGATCGCGACGCTCAGACAAGACGACGGCACCGCGACCGCGGCCGATCCGACCATAGTCGCTGTCGCCACGCCCGTCGCCCCGATGCCGAATGCGCAGGCACAGGCGGAAGCCCAGAAACCCCAATCTCCCGTGTCGCAGCAGGTCCAGGCCGAACAAACTGCCCAGGTTCAGGCGCCGGTCCGCCGGCGCGGCGACGAGGTCGCGGCCCCGCGCCGCACCGGCGATACGCGCAAGCGGGTCGAAACCGCCGTCGCCGATATCGCTGCCGCCGGATCCAGCCAGCGCGCCGAACCGACTTTGACCTTCGGCCGTGCGGCCGCCACCGTCCAGCCCAAAGGCGACGCGGTCGTCGAACAGACCTTGACCGTCGCCCGCGACGGCGCGTGGCTCGATACGCTCGCGCGCGACATCGCCAACAGCGCGGGCAACGGCAGCGACCTTCAATTCAAGCTGGATCCGCAGAATCTCGGTTCGCTGACGGTCGCGATCTCGCAAAGCGAGGATGGTGCGTCGATCCGGATGACCGCGGACAATGATACGACCCGCAACCTGTTGCTCGACGCGCAGCCGAAACTGATCGCCGAAGCGCGCGCGCAGGGCCTGAAAGTCAGTGACACGCACGTCGATCTCAAGCAGGATCAGAGCCAGAATCACGGCCAAAATCAAAGCTCTGGCCAAGATGCATCGCGCTGGGCACAGGGCAATGCCGGCCAGGACGGCACCGCCCAGAATGGCCAGAATCGGCAATCCTCACCGGATCATCAACCATTTGTGAGCAACCTTGGGCGTAAGGCCGAGGCGGAATCCGAATCACTCGAGGGTGATTCGGACGCGCTCTACGCATGAGATGGTGAGTTCAAATGAGTGACGAAGCCGCAGCACCCGCCAAAAAGAAGGGCGGAAAGATGAAGAAGATCATCTTCTTCGTGATCCTTCCGCTGATCCTGATCGGCGGCGGCGTTGGCGCGGGCGTGTTCGCGGCCGGCAAGCTGACCAGTCATGCGAGCGGACCCAAGCTCGATCCGAATCGCCCCAAATTGGTGCTCAAGGAAGGCGAGAGCGGCCCGGTCGACCTGGCGCCCGGCCAGCAGCCCAATCCGGCGATCTACAAGTCGACCTATGTGCCGATGGACCAGCCGTTCACCTCGAACCTGCGCGATACGGACGGCTATCTCCAGCTCGGCGTCGGCGTCTCCACTTTGTACGATCAGAAGGTCACCGATCATCTGAAGGACAGCGACATGCCGATCCGTGCGGCGGTGCTGGAAGTGCTCGCCCAACAGTCGGCCGAGACGCTCAACACGCCGCAGGGCAAGGCCGCGCTGCGGCAGCAGCTCAAGCTCGCGATCAATCGCGTGCTCGAGCAGCGCGAAGGCTTCGGCGGCATCGACGACGTCTATTTCACAAGCTTCATCATCCAATGACCAAGGAAGTCCTCTCGCCCGCCGAATCGGCGATCATTCTCGACGAAATCGTCGAGGCATCGCCCGAGGTCGCGTTCGCGCCCGAGGCGCAGCCGCCCGAGGCACAACCCTTCGTGTTCGGGCAGGAAGGGCCGCGTCAGGCCGAGCGGCTCATGGGCCTCGAGCGGATGGGCGAGAAGCTCGCCCGCGCGATCCGTCCCGCGATCGAGCCGATCGCGCGCGCGCGCATCACCGTCACCGCCGAGCCGCTCGAAATTCGCGCCTTCCAGGAATGGCAGGACGAGCAGCCCGAATTCTCCGCGCTGACGCTCTATCGCCTGCGCCCGCTCAAGGGCGGCATGCTGATCCAGATCGAAGCCAATTTCATCGCGTCGCTGGTCGAGATTTTCTACGGCGGCGCGTCGGGCGCGTCGATCAAGCGCAAGGCCGGCGACTTCAGCGCCAGCGAGGAATTGCTGCTCAACCGGTTGCTGGAAAAGATTTCGACCATTCTCGCGGCGCATTGGACCGAGGTCACGCCGATCGAGCTCGCTTTCGGCGTACGCGAGACCAACGTCGCGCACCTGCCCTTCCTGCGCGGCGACGAGATGGTGGTCGTGCAGAAATTCTCGATCGGAGCCGGCGTGCAGCCGACCACGATCTCCGTCCTCTACCCGCTCGCCATGCTGCGGCCGATCGAGGAGAAACTCGAGGCGCGCGTCCATGACGAGGATCGCGCCGCGAGCGAGGATTGGCGCTGGCGCCTCGGCCAGGCTTTGTCGCAGGTCAGCCTGCCGGTCCGCACCGTACTGGCGCGGCCGGAAGTGTCGGTGGCGGAATTGCTGGCCTTGAAGCCCGGCGACGTGATCCCGATCACGCTGCCGCCGCGCACGCCTTTGCTTGCGGGGGCACGCTGCATCGCCGATGGGGTTATTGGTGAACAGGATGGGCGCGCCGCGCTCATGATCGAAAAAGTAGGGAATGCGTGAGCATGAGTGACATGACCGAGGCCCCAGTCCGTGACGGTTTGGCGGGCGGCCGCAACTATCGGTTGCTGGCCGATATTCCGCTGCGCCTGTCGGTTGAGGTCGGATCGACCAGCCTCAAGCTCGCCGAATTGATGGATCTGTCCGAAGGCAGCGTGGTCGAACTCGACCGCCAGGCCAACGAGCTGCTCGACATTCTCGTCAACGGCACGCTCGTCGCACGCGGAGAAGTAGTGACGGTGGCCGGCAAGTTCGGCATAAGGGTCGTTGACGTCGTCGCCACGGAGGCACGGTTGTCGGGGATTGAACGACGCACATGATCGGTGGCTATTACCTCCTCCAGCTCTTCCTGATGGTCTTGCTGGTGGGTGGAATGGCCGTCCTCTCCCTCTGGCTATACAAAAAGCTTCAACCCGGCGGCATGCCGTTCGGCCGGCGCGAAAGCGCGGTACGCGTGATCGACGCCGTACCGATGGGGCCGTTCAGCCGCCTCGCCGTGGTCGAATTCGCCGGCCGGCGCTTCCTGATCGCGGTTTCGCGCGGGCGGGTCGACACGATCGCCGAAACCGAAGCGCCCAAATTCTCGCTGCCGGACGAGTGAGCCGATGACCCTCGCGCTTCGCCGCCCGGCCCTTTCGCGCCGTATCCTGGTTCTGATCGGCGTCGCGCTGATCGCCTTGCTGTTCATGGCCCATCCGGCCTTCGCCCAAGCGACCTCCGCCGCCCCGCTGCCCTCGGCCGCGCCGGCCGTGAACCCTTCGGGCGGGCTGGATCGTGCGATGAAGACGATCGGCGGCACCGGCCAGCCCTTGTCGCTGTCGCTGCAGATCCTGCTGCTGATGAGCCTGCTGACGGTATTGCCGTCGCTGGTGCTGATGATGACCAGCTTCACGCGCATCATCATCGTGCTGTCGATCCTGCGCCAGGCGCTCGGTTTGCAGCAGACGCCGCCCAACCAGGTGCTGGTCGGTCTCGCCTTGTTCCTGTCGATGTTCGTGATGCGGCCGGCGATCGATCAGATCAACGCGACCGCCTACAAGCCTTATGGCGCGGGCCAGATCGGAATCGAGGAAGCGGTGTCGCGTTCGGGCAATGTGCTGCACGGCTTCATGATCCGCCAGACGCGCCAGACCGACCTCAAATTGTTCGCCGATATGGCCAAGGCGCCCAAGTTCACCGATCCGTCGCAGGTCCCCTTCTCTATCCTGCTGCCGTCGTTCGTCACGTCCGAGCTCAAGACCGCCTTCCAGATCGGCTTCCTGATCTTCCTGCCGTTCCTGGTGATCGATCTGGTGATCGCGTGCACGCTGATGGCGCTGGGCATGATGATGCTGTCGCCGGCGATCGTATCGATGCCGTTCAAGCTTCTGCTGTTCGTGCTGGTGGACGGGTGGGCGCTGACGATGGGCAGCCTCGCCGGCAGCTTCCAGTAGCGAGACGCCGTGAATAGCGCCGCAAGCCCCGACTATTTCATCGGCGTCGCCCAGCAGGCGCTGTGGGTGCTCGCGCTGACCGCATCGCCGATCCTGATCCCGACTTTGCTGGCGGGCGTCATCCTCGGCATGATCCAGGCGGCGACGTCGATCAACGAGCAGACCCTGTCATTCGTCCCCAAACTGATCCTGATCGGATTGTGCCTGGTCCTGTTCGGCAGCGCGATGCTGGGGCTGATGGCCGATTTCACGCGCGACATGTTCGCGCGCATCCCCGACGTGGTGCGATAGGCGGCGCGATGCTGCCGCCAGCATTTGCGGGGGTCGAAGCCAATCTCTGGCTGCTGCTGGTCGCGTCGATCCGTCCCGGCGCGGCCTTCTTCGCGGCGCCCCTGTTCGGCCAGACCTCGGTCCCCATCATCGTCCGGTTCGTGATCGCGGTCGCGATCGGCATGGCGGGCGCGGCCGCCGCGCCC
>NZ_DATHFV010000008.1:0-26412 GCF_035317925.1 Sphingomonas sp. | reverse complement strand
GAAGGTGCCGCCCGATCTGTCGCGCTTCCTGCTCTGTCCGATGCCGGGCCTGCTGACCGCGCTCAACGTCAAGCCGGGGGACAAGGTCGAGGCGGGGCAGGCACTCGCGGTGGTTGAGGCGATGAAGATGGAGAATATCCTCCGCGCCGAGAAGGCGGGCAGGGTGGCCAGGGTCGACGCCAAGCCGGGCGACAGCCTCGCGGTCGATGCGGTGATCCTGGAGTTCGCCTGAGCCGCTGGTCTAGCGAAATTGCGCTTCGGGAACGGTGACGATCAGACCATCGAGTTCATTGGTTACCACGATTTGGCAAGACAGGCGCGCGCCCTCCATTGGCAAGGTCGCCATTTCCATGATCATCTCCTCGATCTCGGTCGGACCGCCAACCTTGTCGCGCCACGCCGCGTCGACGGTGATGCGGCAAGTACCGCACACGCACGAACCGCCGCAATCGGCATCGATCCCGGCCACGCCATTCTGCAAAGCATTTTCCATCAGCGAGCGATCGCGCTCCGCGTCGATCGTTTGAATCTCCCCGTTATGCTGCAGGAACGTGATCCGCGTCACTGCGGTTCTCCGACCAGAAGCGCCGCGTCCCCGGCCCGCGCAGTCGGTGGACCGGGTCGGATCGAGCGTCGCAATGCTTCGGCGTTGAGCACGGTGCAGATGCAAACCGCTACAACAAAGGCCAGGCTGCCGACCACGGCCGACGGCGTGAGGTAAGTCTCTTTTCCGGCAGCGGCCCCGATACGCCCCGCGGCAAAGATCGCCGCGACGATCTGCGCACCCAACGCCTGGAACATCATGCGCAACACCATGGTAACACCGGTCGCCTCGCTGGTGCGTTCGGCCGGCACCCGGTCGACGATCACCGCAATCGTGCCAGTCAGCGAAACGACGACGCCGGCCGAAGAGCAGCTTACCAGCACCAACACCAACCAGAGATTGTCGCGACCGAGCAGAAGACCCAGCCAGGCGAACAATCCCAAGATTGCACCGACCAGGATCGCTGATTGCCCGCCATAAAAGCGGGCCAACCGTCCCGCCCAGAGTGCACCGAGCGCGCTCGCAATGTTCGAGGGTACTTTGAGAAGACCTGTCATGGTCGCGCTCAGGCCGAACCCGATCCCCGTCCAGCGCGGCTGCTGGATCAGGATCGGGAAGATCTGCATAACCTGATATGTGCCGAGCGCGACGAGCAACGCATTCACATTAGCGAGCGCCACGGGCTTTTGCGCGAGCAGCCTGATATCGATCAGCGGATGCTCCTGCCGCAACTCATGCCGCACCCAGACCGCAAGGATCGCGATCCCGGCCGCCACGATCAGGAGCGGTCGCATTGTGAGGCCCGCGCTTGAGAACTGGTTGATCCCAAGCAGAACCAGTCCCACCGCTGGGGCAAACAGGACCCCACCCAGCAAATCGGCGCCCCGCTGGGACTTGGGAACGGGCCGCGATGCGGGAAGCATCAGGATGCACAGGCAAAGCGCCGCGCCGCCAAGCACGGCACTGACCGTGAAAATGTCCTGCCACTGCCAATGATCGACGATCGCCCCACCAACGAGGAATCCTGCAGCCGCTCCGAGGCTCGCAATCGCGGTGACCGCTGCCAGGCCGAAGGGGAGCTTGGGCGCTGGAAGATGCTCGCGCGCCAAGCCGTAGCACAACGGCAGCAATGCGCCCGCCGTGCCCTGGATCGAGCGCCCGAGGATGATCACCCACAAATTGGTCGCTGTAGCACTGAGCACTGACCCCGCCGTCGCGATAGCCAACACAATGACCAGCACGCGCGATCGGCCGAACAGATCGCCCAGTCGGCCGCATAAGGCCGAGGAAGCGCCCGCAACCAGGAAAAACCCTGTGACCAGCCATGCAGCGGCGATCGGATCTCCGTATCGCCGGATCACCGACGGCAAGGTCGCGAAGACCAATGTGGTTTCGAGCGAGCCGGCCAACTCCGCGAAGCAGAGCAAGCTCAGCACCACGATCCAGTTGCCATTCCTCTGCATTGCGGTCCCTTTCAGATTGGGCACCTTTGCGCCGCGAACAATCACGCCATGGGAATACCTTGCATAAGATGCTGGCGGCTGCCAGTCCAAATATCATTCTACGGAATTGACTTCTGCATTGTGAACACATACCGGTTGGCCGTTCGTCGACGGCCGCGTCGTCTGGCGGGCGCAATCGCCAGCGGAGGAGTGAATCGGTGCGCGGCCTTAACGATAGCGGTTACAATTTCGTCCGCGATGCATGGTATATTGGCGCATGGACGCAGGAGGTGACCCGGTCGCCGATGCGGCGTGTGATCATGAACGAGCCAATCGTCTTCTATCGTCGCGAAGACGGAGCCGCGGTAGCGCTCGAGGATCGCTGCCCACATCGCAATTATCCGTTGTCGCGCGGGGAACTCATCGGCGACCGTATCCAGTGCGGCTATCATGGGCTGACCTTCGGCGCCGACGGCAGCTGTGTTTATGCTCCGGGCCAGGACCGTCCGCCCGCTGTCGCAAGACTGATGTCCTATCCGATTGTCGAGCGCGGCGGCGTCGTATGGATATTCATGGGCGATCCAAGCCTAGCTGCCGAGGAGCATGTTCCTGACCTTGGCTGGATGGACAACCCGGCTTGGGCGACTTGGACCGGCGGCTATATTCCGCTGCGTTGCAACCACCAGCTGCTGACCGAGAACCTGCTGGACATCAGCCATCTCGCCTATGTCCACAAGACCAGCATGGGCAGTGATCCCGATCGCATTGCCGCGTCGGAGGTCAGCGTACAGCCGATCGCGACCGGCGTGCGCCGCCGCGTGCGCATCGCCGATATTCCAACGCCGGCCGTCTTCGCGAGATCAGCATTGGTTGGGGATCGGATCGATCAGTGGACCGAAAGCTGGATGATACCGGGCTGCTACCAAAATCACACGCGCGTCCGGCCGGCGTCCGCGACCGGTTGGGCCGATGATGAGGAGGCGCCGCTGCAAAACCGGGCCTTCCACGGCATCGTGCCGGAGACCGAGACGACGACACATTATTTTCACGGCGGCGCACGCCTGATTATCGATGTCGAGACGCTCACCGGAGAACGGTCGCGCAAGATCCTCGAAGAGGATGTCGGTGTCCTTGAGGCCATCCAGCAGAACCAGGCACTGGTCGGCGACCGGTCGGTCGTCAATCTGCGCAACGATATCGCGGTCATGCAGTGGCGCGCCTTCATCAAGGGGCGGCGCGTGCCGCGTGACGTGGCGTATGCCTTGCTGCGCGATCGGGATCCGACTGAATTCACACCATCCGGGCCAGGAGACCTAGCATGTTGAGCAAGTTCCACCACGTGGCGTTTCGATGCAGGGATGCCGCTGAAACCGTAGATTTCTATACCCGTATTCTGGGTTTGAAATATTCCCATGCGGTCACCGCCGACATGGTGCCGTCGACCAAGGAATATGACCCGCATATCCACATTTTCTTCGAGCTCGAGGATGGCAGTTCCCTGGCCTTCTTCGAGATACCAACTCGACCGGATGCGATGGAGGACGAGAACACCCCGGCCTGGGTCGAGCATGTTGCTTTCCAGGTGGATACGGAGGCTGAACTCGAAGCATATCGCCAGCGCCTGATCGCCGCGAAAATCGACTATATCGGTCCCGTCGGCCATCACGACGAAGGCCAGAAATCGATCTATTTCTTCGATCCGAACGGCGTCCGCCTGGAGTTCAATCTTCCCGCCAACGTTGATCCGGCCGATCGTGCGCGACATGCTGTCGAGGTGCTCGACCAATGGATCGACCGCAAGAAGCGCGCCGATTTCGCACCACGTCCCGAGTTGGTCTGATCGGGAATCGATCGGGCGCGAAATAGGGTGCTAGGGGGAAATAATGCTGTCCACGTTGGTGATGCTCAAGGTTGCGAAGGGGGCGCCGCTTGAGACTTTGAGCGGCATCCAGAACAACGATCCGCGTGTCTATGGAAGATTTGAGGATCCGGGCCACAACAAGGATGTGGCCTATCTCGTCGTCCACCCGACCAACAGCTTCATGAACCATTATCTCGTCGAGCCGCTTGCACAGCGAGGGCGTGCGATCCTGGCGATGAACACGCGCTACTCCGGGTCGGACTCGATGCTGATCATGGAAAGGGCGATCCAGGACCTGGGCGCCGGAATGATCTTCCTGCGGGAGCAGGGGTTCAAGAAAATCGTGCTGATCGGTAATTCGGGCGGCGGGTCGCTGACCGCCTTCTATCAGCAGCAAGCAGAGAGGCTGACCCTCTCCGATACGCCCGACGGCAAGCCGATCGATCTGAAACAGGAAGATTTTCCGCCAGCGGATCGGCTGGCGCTGTTAGCGGCGCACTGCGGCAGGGCCCACACTCTAACAGACAGCCTCGATCCTGCGGTAATCGATGAGACGAATCCGGATTTGAGCGACGACCAATATGATATGTATTCTGCCCAGAATGCGCCGCCCTACGATCGCGCATGGCTTGCCCGCTATAGCGAGCGCCAGCAGGCTAGAAATGAACGATTGACCGATCATGCGCTTTCTCTGATCGCGAATGCCCCAGCCGGCGACGATGCCTTTCTGATCTATCGAACGAAGGCGGATCCTCGGACGCTGGATCTGACCATCGATCCCAGCGATCGAACGGCGGGTTCGATCTGGGGCGACGGGGGACAAATCAATCGCCAGGCAAATGGCCTTGCACGTTTCTGTACCGCCAGGTCCTTCTTGAGTCAGTGGAGCAAGCGGCTGACGCGGGCTCACGGTCCGACTTGCGCGGCGGATACGACGGTCCCGATACTGAATATGGGTTACAGCGCAGACCAGTCGGTGCTCCCGGCAAACATAGCCGAATGGACAATGGCAGCGGGCGATCGCTCGACGGAATATACCGTTCGCGATGCCGGTCATTACCCCCAGAGTCGCCCAGATCTGGTCAAGGAGATTGCCGACACGTTAGTAGATTGGGGCGGGTAAGCAGGTCCAGGATCCGGATAGCGAGAGCCTGGGTGCCGAGGATTAGGCGGCGGGCGCGGACGCCTTGAGCATATCGGCAATCGCCGCTGCCGCGCTCACGAGCCGCGGCCCGATCTCCTCGAGCATATGTTCCTTCGGCATAAGCGCGGACGGGGCGCCACAGTTCAGCACAAGCGTATCGGCGACCGCGGTCCAGGGAATAGGTGCGGCGATGCCATTCACATCCTCATACCATTTTCCGACCGAGCTGCAGAATCCATGGCGGCGATATTCCTCCTGGGCGGCCTGGATCGTTCCCGTCACACTTGCCGTATCGCGCTCATTCTTCTTGAGCAGCCTGGGTCCGAGCGCCTTTAGCTCAGCGGGAGATCTGCTTGCCAAGTAGGCAAGCCCCATCGCGGTCTGCATGATCGGGACTTTGGATCCGGGCTGAAAGCGCAGGCCAATCCCGATCGGCGGCGGGCAAACGGTCAGATAGACCATCGTCAAACGGTCGCGGATGCCGATGCCGACATTAGCGTTGCTGAGTTCGGCGAGGCCCATCATGATCGGCCTAGCTTGTTCTAGCGCATGGTAGCTCTCGCGGGCGACATGGCCAAGGCTCAGCATCGCACCGCCGAGCTCGTAGCAGCCGAAACCCTCATGGTAGTTTAGATAGCCCAAGTCGGTAAGCGTCTGGGTCAGGCGCGAGATGGTCGAGCGCGGAAGCTGGCAGCGTTTTGCGAGCTCCAGGTTGCTTAGGGATGGATCGCCTGCGCGGAATGCCGCCAGCACATCAAGGCCGCGCGCCAATGCCGTGATGAACTGTCGCCCCGAGAAGCTTTCGTCGTCGGCCGCCGCCAGCGCCTTGCCATTATCCGTCTCGAGCCGCGACAAAGCCTTTTCCGGCATGTCAGTCACCCATCCTCTCGTCTACTGGATAGCACTGCTAGCTACTGCCTGTTCTGTCTACGGCAAAAGCCGCGCCCCGACGACGATCGGCAGCAGACATGCGCGTCTACCTTTGCTGGCCCAGCAGGGTGCATCTCTAGCCAGAATCCGCGACAGCATTTATAGAAAGTGTGCGTCTGCGGGTGCGCGTGCCGGGCATGCCATGAACATGCATGCCGCGGACCGTATCGATGAGATAGGCGCTGTCCTGGGGCAAGGTATCGCTTCGCCACGCGACTTGGCCATCCGGCCGAACGAGAACGAGGGCGCTCTGATAGAGGTCGAGGACGGCCGCCTCCCTGAGCTGGACCAGTTCGATCGGCATCGCAACCGCCCGCGCCTCCCGGACCAGCAAGTCCGCGTCTTCATCAATATCGCGTAGCTGGAGAAGCACGAATCCGCGGCCGAATAAATCGAGCGTGGAACGGCCATCCGCGAGCCAGACGTGCGGCGCACGGTGTCCCGGTCGCGCGGCCTGTATATAATCCGACCCATCGTCCGCTGTCGGCGGCGACCCGTCCGGCACGATGATCGGTGAATTCTCGTAACGGAATCCCAGCTCGATACCGAGGGTATGCCATTCGGCGTGCAGTGAAGATTGAAGCCGCTCGCCTATCTTTCGTCGGCACGCCTCGCCTTCGGGGCCATCCGACAGAACATCCACGCAACCGTCCCGGTCCATCCAGTTGCCGTAGTTGCGGGCGGCGCTCGCGGAATTTCGGATCCCGACCGGACGGCGTTCCAGATCGTAGGCCGTCAAGAGGCCGTCGCCGCCCCAACCAGACTGGATGGCGTCGAGCATCCACGCCAGATCGACAGCGTCGGCAATTCCGGTATTCATCCCGTGACCGCCTGTCGGCGATGTCGTATGGGCTGCATCGCCGGCCAGCAGCACGCGGCCGCAGCGATAGGATGCGGCAACACATTGGCTGCGACGCCATGGCATGACCCGCAATATTTCGAATTTGACATCGTCCGAGCCAAGTGCGCGTCGGATTTCCGGATCGATATCGAAATGCTCGGGGTCGATCTTTTCGCGATTGCCGACGATCGAAAAGCGCCAGATCTTGTCGCCATCGACCCAGACCATGCTGCCCCACGCTCCCTCAGGGCCCATCAAGATGTAGCGCTCACCGTCTTCGATCGGGTGTAGCGACGCCAGGTCGTGGATCCGGATCATCGCGCTGACTGAGAAGTCGAGCATACGGCCCTCGAAAGGAACGCCCAACTGCCGCCGCGTGAGGCTACCGGCGCCGTCGCAGGCGACCAGATAGTCGCAGCGGACCGATGTTGCCGTATCTGTGCCGGGTGCGCGCAAATGGACGGTTACGCCGTCATTGTCCTGCTCAAAGCCGACAAATTCCTGACCGTAGCGCAGGTCGGTAAGCCCCAATCGCCGGACCTCGTCCGCGAGCAACGGGTCGAATTCATATTGCGGACAGCGCTGCCGCTTGACCGGTGATTGCGGAGGCTGAGGGCGATCACGCGTGGATTGAATGACGCTCCGGCCCAGAACGTGGCCGGTCAGCGAGGTACAATAGACGCTGTCTCCTGGGAGATCCTGCGGAAAGCCGCGCTTTATGACTTCATCCAAAATGCCCCACCGCCGACACGTTTCGATTGTGCGCTCGTGAAGGCCGTTGGCCTTTGCCAGTAGGACTGCCGCCGTCCGCGGATCGCGTTCAACCAACATGCTGGGCTGGCCGCGCCAGGCAAGGTCGAGCGCGAGTCCAAGCCCGACCGGACCGCCGCCTATGATGACGATGCCTGCAACCTTGTCTGTCATATCGTCTCCGCAGCTTGCAAAGATACCTATGCGGAGCCATGTTTGTTTTGCAATACGGAATTGTATTCTGTTGTGCGATACATATATGGGAATGATGCTGATGCGCAGGTTCGACTAGCGCACGCCCGCAGTCGGGTATCGGTTTGCCGTTTGCACCTGGGGGCAGTCGAGGGCGCTTAGCGGTGCGGCGCTGGCGTTGACCTGCGCCCTCGTTTAGGGTGCTGGCTCGGCGAAAAATCGGCTCAATTGGGAGGCAGCCACGGGAATGCGACGTCGGGCTCGAAGCGATCAGAAGCTGGACGATCCAAGATTTGTCGGCGCGGTCGATGACAGCCGGCAGCTTATCTCCGCTCTGGCTCGCGGCCTCGACGTTGTGAGGTGCTTCCAAGTCGGGGAACGGTCGCTCACCAACCGTGAGATCGCCCGGCGTACGGGATTGCCTCGGCCGACGATCTCACGAATCGTCTATACGCTGCGCGACCTCGGCTACCTCTGCTATTTTCCAAAGTCTCGCAGTTACGGCCTGGGCGGCCTGACCTACGTGCTCGGTTACGTAGCCGACCAGAATTTTGATCCGATCGGCGCGATCCGCCCGATCATGCAGCATTATGCCGATCTCACCGGGACCAATTTCGGGCTGAGCACGCGCGAACGCCTTCGCATGATTTATGTCGAGTCCTGCGAAGGCGCTCCTCTGGTCGGCCTGCAGTTGCGGGTCGGCGACAAGATCGCGCTGACCAAGGGCGCCATACCGCTCACATACCTTGCGCGCATCGACGAGCAGGAGCGCAATGCCATATACCGGCAACTCAAGCGCGACGAAGGTGCGGATATCGATGCGCTCGCCGCGCAGGTGCGCGACGCGCAGGATCAGCTCGATCGCTTTGGCTTCTGCGTTTCGCTCGGCGCGCAGCGCCCCGAAATACACGGTGTCACCACACCGATCACAGCCTCCAAGCTCGATGGCCTCTATGTGCTCAGTGCGGGAGGTCCGGCGTACCAATTGCCGCAGGAGAAGCTGCTGGCCGAGACCGGACCACAGCTTCTGCGCGCGGCCCGCAAATTACAGGAGTCCCTGGGCGCGCAGCCCGCATCGATTGCTGGCGCGCCCGTGTGAAGGATCGGCGGCGGCGCGCCGAGCCAGTTTACGCGACATGTCCGCTATCGGATTCCGCTCACGATCGATTGCAGCATCGCCCGATCAAACATCGTGATCTCGTCAAAGCGCCCGGTCGCGATCTTGTTGACCCATTGCTGATCGCCGATGCTGGAGCGCCCCACGGCGATTAGGTCAAAGGCGCCTTCGGCGAATTGCCGGGCGAGCCGCGACAGGCTTTCCCGCATGACCCTTTGCTTGCGGGAAGCATCGATATCGAGGCCTTCGTAAAGCGTCTTGATCACGTCGAGTCCGGTACCAACGCTTCCCACGCCAATGACCGGCGCGTCGCCGAGCTTGCGTGTCCAAGCGGCCAGACTAAGCGCGTTATCCTCCCATTCGGGTTTGTCGAATGTGCGCGTCGATGCGTGAAACACGTCGACCCCTGCCTGGCGCAAAGCGGACAACATGATGCCGAGTTCATCCGGCGTATCAGCGATCCGCGACGGCGCATCCTGATCACGGGCGGGCTTGCGCCCGTGATTGCCCTTCCACTGCGAGAAACGTAGGGAGATGGCGAACTCCCGATCCGTCGCTTCGCGGATCGCCTGCACGATTTCCGAGGGAAATCGAACGCGGTTCGCCATGCTTCCGCCATACCGATCCGGTCGCTGGTTCGTCTCACTCCACAGGAACTGGTCCAGCAGAAACCCGTGACCGGCATGAAGCTCGATTCCGCTCGCGCCGATCTCCTGCGCGCGCCGTGCGGCATCGACATAGCCTGCTTTGACGTCCTCGAAGTCCGCGACCGTCATTTCCCGACCCGCCGGCTCGCCCGGCCCGGCCAGCCCCGAGGGGCTGAGCGTGAGGTCGTCGGCATGGCGGTCGCCCGCATCGGGAGCCAGACGCAACCCGCCCTCATGCCAAAGCTGGATGAACATGTGCGCGCCCGCACGCCGCACACTATCAACACATCGCCGCCAAGCTGTTTCGGTTTGACGATTGAGCCGGACGCATGTCGTTTTTGCGGATGCCGAAGGGTGATCGATCGCGCAGGACTCCGACATGACGAGCGCGAACCCGCCGTCGGCGAAGCGACCATAATAGTCTGCAAGCTCCGGCGGTGGCGCGCCATGATCCGACGTGATGCCGCGCTGCATGCTCGGGACAACGAAGCGATTACGCAACGTTGCGCCCGCGATCTGCAGCGGGGCGGACAAGCCTGCGAGGCCTGCGGTCAGATCGACGCAGTCTTCGTCCGCCCTACTCGCATCGGGTCTCATGCTGCCCACCGCCTCCGGATCAGAACCGGTAGCTCGCGCTCACACCATAGGTTGCTGGCGGTGACGCATATCGTGCTACAGCCGCCAGCACGACGAGGACGTTATTCCAATAATAGGTGTTGGTTACGTTGCGTCCCCAGATTGAAAACGACAGCCTGTGATCATTTGTCGTCAGGCTGGCCCGCAAGTCGAGCGTTGCATAGCTATTGAGGCGCGCCGCTGCCTGCGTACCCAAATTCGCTTTGCTTTCCGACTGATAGTGAGCGTTTCCACCAAGAGTCGCGAACCAGTCGCCGGTTACGGGGAAGTCGTAACTGGCTTGGCCGGATACCGTCCATGCGGGTGTGTAAGGCAGGGTTTGACCCTTGAAGTCCTGAAGGAACCCGAAGAAGTCGTAATTCGTGAACGAACCGATGATCTTCGACTTGGTATAGGCCGCGTCCGCTTCCAGGCTCAGCCCTCGCGCCGGGCGAAGGATGGCCTGCAGCTCAGCACCGGTGATCGAGGACTTGGGCACCGTAACAAGGGCTGCCACGACGGCACCGGTTTCGGGCTGGATCGCTTTGCCGCGGATCTGCTTGTCATGATAATCATAATAGAAGCCGGCCGCATTCACTTGCAGAAGGCCGGCGAGAAGGTTCGTCTTCAAACCGGCCTCGTAGGAGGTGAGGGACTCTTGGGGTACCGGACGCAGTTGGTAGTAATTGCTGCCGCCAGAAAGCGGATAGGAGCCGCCTTTATAGCCGCGGCTTACATTGGTGTAGAGCATGACGCCGGTTTCGGGCTTCCAATTGATGCCGCCGCGCCACGAGACACTGTGCTCATCGAATGAGGTTATATAGAGACCGAACCCGCTCACCGGCAAAATCGTAATGCAATCGCCCACCGCGACGGGGGTCTTGTAGCGCCCGGTATAATAAGCCGCGGTGGCGGCATCGCCGGTTCGCGTGCAGCCCGCGAAGCTATGGGTTTCATCGGTATAGCGTGCGCCTGCATCGATATTCACGGTCGGCGTGATCGCCAACGTAAAATCGGAATATGCGGCCTTGCTCTTGTCGCGCTGATCGCCGCCATTGATGTTCTTGGTGATCCCGATGATCCCCAGATAATCATCGTAATATGTGCCGTATTGAAGCTCGTTGACCTTCTGATCGGCATAATTGGCGCCGACGATCCACTGCAACGGGCCACTTTGACCGTTGAGACGCAGCTCCTGGTAAAGCGATCGTGCGCTGCCGTCGGTCGTGCCGTAGAAGTCGACGAAAGGCGTGCCGTCGGCGTCGAGCTCCGAATTCGTCTTGAGCTTCACGTAAGAGGAGATCGAGGTAAGTTCGATCTTGGGCGAAAGCGCCCATCGTCCCGTGAGCGCGACCTGCCCCTGACGATCGTCCCGGTTAAGCGGAACGCCCGCATCCCAGTCGGCGGCGCGCGGATTGTTGGGCGAATGCGGATAGTTGAACAGGTTTGGCCGGCTTGCCTTGACCGTCGAGGCGGTGGGGTTGGCGGGCGTGATGCCCTCATATTGGCCGGCCTGCGTATCCGATGTGTCGCGCCCCCAGTTCGCATTGAGATGGAACGACAAGTCTGGCGTGGCCTGCCAGTCCAGCAAAATGCGCGCGCTGTTCACATTCTTGCGTCCCAGCGTGTCGCTGCGTGAGCTGCTATATTGCCAGTCGCCGCCGCCCAGATGGCTGGCCGCGACACGGACTTTGAGCGTGTCGGTGATAGGACCGCTGACAAATCCGCTCAGGTTGACCTCGTTAAAGCGGCCATAGCTTGCGTCCATGCCCGCCGCGAAATTCGAGGTGGGCTTTGCCGCGATGTAGTTGATCGCACCACCCGTCGAATTCTGCCCGTACAGGGTCCCCTGCGGCCCCTTAAGGACTTCGACACGCTCGAGATCCAGATTGGCGAACATGCCCATCTTCGAATAGGGCAGCGGGACCTCATCGACGTAGATCGTGACGGCCGGGATCGCGGCAAGGCTGTAATCGTAAAAGCCTACGCCGCGCAGCGTGTAGACCGGCGCGCCATACGCGCTTTTCGAATAGACCAGACCGGTTACGATCTTACCCAAATCATCCGGGCTTTCGACACCAAGCTGCTTGAGCTGATCGCCCGTAGCGGCGGTGATCGACATCGGCACGTCACTAAGCCGTTCCGAGCGCTTGAGCGCGGTCACGATGATTTCGGTGGATTGGGCCGTCGAGTCTGAGCTCGAACTTGTCTGGGCATGAACCGGCCCAGGAAGGCCGAGGCACATGCTGGAAAGAACGGCGACTCCGGCGTGACGCAACAAGGTCTGATGCATGTGATCCCTCCCATGTACCCCCGGGTCAATGACACCCGTGGCGATTATTTTTTTGTCATTGTCGTGGACATGCCATATGCGGTATCTGATCGTCAAACAAAATTGCATTCCGTACTGCGAAACAGTTTAGCGTGATAATCGGATGGGTCGCTTGGCGAATGAGTGGTCTCCGACAATGAAAGCGTGCCGCGAGGAAGGGCTCGGCACTCGAGAATGGGGACATCGCGGGCCGTAACCGTGCGGTGCATAGGCCTGCGAGGAACGATGGATGCGAGATCGATGAACCTGACACCACTTTTCACGCCGTTCCGGCTTCGCCAGATAACGTTGCGAAACCGCTTCACTGTGCCCGCGATGCAGCGCGGTGTTTGTGAGAATGGAGCACCGACACGGGCGCTCGCGGACTATTACCGGCGCCGAGCCGAAGGCGGATTCTCCCTGATCCTGAGTGAAGCTTGCGCGATCGATCACCCGTCCGCGGGGCAGGAGGGTAAGGTCGTGCGGATGACGGAATCCACGCGATCGGCATGGAGGATGTGCGTGGATGCCGTTGGCGAGGCCGGCGGCCATATGTTGATCCAACTCAACCATCGCGGCGGCATGCGGCGCGAGGAAGATAGCGAAGGCCCTGACACACCCTCTGCCATCCTGAGTCCGTCAGGTTTGGTCAAAGCTGGCACGCCCGGCGGACGCGCGGTCACGCCGGCCGATATGCAGGCATTGAAAGCGAGTTATGTGCGCAGCGCGTTGATCGCGCAGGAGGTTGGTGCGGCGGGCGTCGAGATTCACGGCGCACACGGATTCTTGCTCGACCAATTCCTGTGGTCGGAGACCAATCTGCGCGACGATGGCTACGGTGGGCCTGACTTACGCGCGCGGGCCCGTTTCCCGAGTGAGGTTGTTGCCGCCGTACGCGCGGCGGCCGGCGCAGACTTCATCATCTCGTATCGTTTTTCGCAGTGGAAGGTGCTCGATTATTCCAACGCGAGAATCGCGCGCACGCCGGACGAGCTTCGACTTGTGCTTGGTCTGCTGCGCGACGCCGGCGTTGACTTGTTCCATGTCTCGACCCGGCAGTTTAACACGCCGGAGTGGCCCGAAGACCCCCGCACGTTGGCTGGATGGACCAAGGTTCTCACTGATGCGGCCGTCATGGCTGTTGGAGGCGTTGGCAACAGCGGCGACCTCCAATCCGTGCGCAATGGTTTGATCGAACAGGAGATCGCTCAGGGCGATGTCGTGCGTCGTAGTTTAGCCGACGTGCTGAGGCGCTTTGAAGGGAGGGAATTCGATCTGATCGCGGTAGGGCGGGCAAGTATCGGCGATCCTGACTGGGTTCGGAAAGTAGAAGCAGGTGACTTCGACTCGATTCGTGCATTTGATCGCCAGCATCTATTGACGATTATAGACTCAGCGAATGCTGCGCTCCGCCCAATCCATGCGATCTCGAGTTGACTAATTCCCATTGGCGTTCGCTAATGGATTTTATGTTAAGGGGAGGTGGGCCCGGAGTGCTCAGCTGACACCATCAAGGAGATGCCAGGCTTCCTTGTAAGGATGCATCCAGCCGTTCGGATAGGCCTCCATCTGCGGATTGGCGCAGACGAGATGCATTTTGCGACCTGGGCCATCCTGCCGGGTATCGCCACGCTTTGGCTCGCCCGCCAGCCACGCTTGATGCGTGGCCTGGACATGATCAGCTACCACTGCGCTGGGGACAATCCAGCATGTCGGCAGCCTCTCAGGATCGGAGCCTGGATCCACAAAGCAATAGAATAGCCGCTCATGGCGTAAGCTCTCGTGCTTTCTGTCCATACGCCACCCAACTGTAACCGGGTTGCCGGAGGTCTTAACCTGCAGCGCGGCCAAGTGACCGCCGCTCTCGTCGCAGATAAGAATGTCGACGCCGGCAACTCCCTGGGGCGCCAGTGTTGCGATGCGCCCCGCCCGCAGCAGGCGGTACATCACGTAGTGCTCCCCCGCGGCTCCGGTGGTGGCAACATTAGTCTCTCGGCTTCGCGTGGCGAATCGGTGTTACCGCAAAGCCTTGGAAATACGGGTAAATTCCGCGTCGGCAGTTCCACGTAAGTTATTGATATAGAACGAAAATGTATGTGGTCGGGGAGAGAGGATTCGAACCTCCGGCCCCTGCCTCCCGAAGGCAGTGCTCTACCAGGCTGAGCTACTCCCCGAAATGCGGAGCGCCGTCCTTGCATGGGCCCCTGGGAAGGGCGGACCGGCGTTGCCAAGCGGGGGGCCTGTTAGCCGGGCGAACCGGGGCCTGCAAGGGCTTATCGGTCTATCGGTTGTTTGACAGAGGTGGTGGCGCGGCGGTCGCGTCGCCGCTATCGCGTGGCCCAGTGAACCCAATCGAAATCCTCGCGACGCTGCTCGGCCTCGCCAACATCTTCCTGCTCGTCCGGCGCAGCATCTGGAACTATCCGTTCGGGCTGCTGATGGTCACGCTTTATGCCTACATTTTCTTCGGCGCGAAGCTCTACAGCGACGCCTTGCTGCAGATATTCTTCTTCGTCATCCAGATCTATGGATGGTGGGCGTGGTGGCGCGTCGGCGGGAACGAGCATAAGGTGATGGTGGAGCGGCTGACGGGGCCGGCGCGGATTGCCTGGGTGGCCGTGATCGCGCTCACCAGCTTCGCCTGGGGTACCGCGATGCACCTCTATACCGATGCCTCTTTCCCGTGGTGGGATGCGACGGTGGCGATGGCGAGCATCGCCGCGCAGATCCTGCTGGCGCGGCGCTGCATCGAGAATTGGATATTGTGGATCGCGGTCGATGTCGCCGCGATCGGCCTGTATCTGGTGAAGGGACTTACGCTGACCGCCGGCCTCTATTTTGCCTTTCTGGTGCTGTGCGTGCTGGGCCTGCGCGAATGGGCGGCGGCCGGACGCGCGGCGGAGGCGCAGCCGTGACACGCGGCTTCCTGCTCGGCAAGTTCATGCCGCCGCATGCGGGCCATGTCGCCTTGGTCGAGACCGCGCAGGCGCTGGTCGATCAGCTAACCGTTTTGGTCTGCTGGCTGCCCGACGATCCCATACCGGGGCCGTTGCGGCTCGCCTGGATGCGCGAACTGTTCCCCAAAGCGCGCGTCGTCGGCCATGGCGCGATCGTGCCGCAGGCGCCGGAGGAGGATCCCGATTTCTGGCCGATCTGGCGCGCGATCGTCGGCGCGGCGCATCCCGAGCCGATCGACCAATTGTTCGCCTCCGAACTGTATGGCGCGCGGCTGGCGCAGGAGGTGGGCGCGCGGTTCGCGGTAATCGATCCCAGCCGGTCGGGCGTGCCGATTTCGGCGAGCGCGATCCGCGCCGATCCGGCGGGCAACTGGCACTATCTGCCGCCGCCGGTGCGGCCTTATTATGCGAAGACGATCTGCCTGCACGGGCCGGAAAGCACGGGCAAGACCACGCTCGCACCGCTGCTCGCGCGGCACTTCGACACGTTGTTCGTGCCCGAATATGGCCGCACCTATTGCGAGGAATATGGCCTTTCGCTCACCATGGACGACCTGGTCACGATCGGCCGCACGCACGCGGCGATGACGCAGGCGCTGCTGCGTCAGTGCAACCAGCGGCTGATCCTCGACACCGATCCGTTGATGACCGCGGTCTGGGCCGACATGCTGTTCGAAACGCGCGATCCCTGGTTCGATGCGTTCCAGGACACGGCTGACCTCTACCTGCTGCTCGATATCGATTTGCCGTGGGTCGACGACGGCACGCGCTTTTTCGGCGAAGACGATCGCCGCCGACGTTTCTTCGACCTGTCGCGGGCGGAGCTCGATCGGCGCGGGCTCAACTATCGCATCATCGGCGGCCCGCCCGAGGAACGCTTCGAACGCGCGCTGGAAGCGATCGCCGAGGCCGGGCTCTAACAATTCCTTCCCCAGCTTTCCCCGACCTATCCACAGTTTTGTCACCACGCACCGCCGCTGCATCTTGCGTCTGGAGCGGGGTAGTCTACCTTTTAAGGGGGCCAGTTGAGGTGCGATGATGATCGCCGACGAGTATGAAACCGACCGCGACGACGAGGCGCCGGTCGACACGCTCGAAACCTATTTCGAAGCGCATGGCTGGACGCATGACCGCGTCAGCGATGACGAAATCGTCGCGACCGTGCCCGGCAGCTGGACGCAGTACGAACTGCGCGGCGTGTGGCGCGAGGACGATCGCGTGCTCCAGTTCCTGGCGCTGCCCGACATCCGCGTCGCCGCCGACAAGCGCGCGGCGATGTATGAGACGATCGGACTGGTCAACGAGCAGCTGTGGATCGGCCATTTCGAAATCTGGTCGTCGAACGGCATGCTGCTGTTCCGCCACGCCGCCTTGCTCGACAACAACAATGACAGCCCGCTGACGCTGGAGCAGGCGGGGACGTTGATCGAAGCCGCGATCGACGAATGCGAGCGTTTCTATCCGGTGTTCCAGTTCGTGCTGTGGGGCGGCAAGTCGCCGGCCGAGGCGCTGTCGGCGGCGTTGATCGAGACGCACGGCGAGGCGTGACCGAAATTCTCGCTAAAGGTCAGATTTGGCCACTCGAAGGCCCGATCTGGCTTGTCGGCTGCGGCAATATGGCGGGCGCGATGCTGCGCCGCTGGCTCGATTGCGGGCTCGATCCCCACGAAGTGACCGTGATCCGCCAATCGGGCGCGCCCGTCGCCGACGGCGTGACCGTACTGACCGCGCCGCCGCCCGACGGGCCGGTGCCGGCTTTGGTGATGCTCGGCGTCAAGCCGCAGCTGCTCGATCTGGTCGCGCCCGATCTGGCACCGATGCTGGGCGCGGAGACATTACTGGTGTCGATCCTCGCCGGGGTCGATCTGAGGGCGCTCCGCCGCCGCTTCGCGACTCCGCATGAGATATTGCGTGCCATGCCCAATACGCCGGTGGCGCTGGGGCAGGGAGTGATCGCGCTCGCGACCGACAATGCCGAACAAGCCGGGCGCGACCGGGCCGAGGCGCTGATGGCGCCGCTCGGGCTGGTCGAGTGGGTCGACGAAAGCCTGTTCGACGTCGTGACCGCACTCGCTGGGTCGGGCCCCGCCTTCCTGTTCCGCTTCATCGATGCGCTGGCCGAGGCGGGGGCGGATGCTGGCCTGTCCGCCGATCAGGCGGCACGCCTTGCTCTGGCCACCGTAGGCGGTTCGGCCGCCTTGGCCTCGGCTGCCGACGAAAGCCCGCGCGCTCTGGCCGATCGCGTCGCCAGCCCCGGCGGCAGCACGCGCCGTGGCCTCGACGTGCTTGATGAGCCCGAAGGTCTGGCGCCGTTGCTGCGGAACACCCTGACCGCCGCGATCCTGCGCAATCGCGAAATGGCCGAAGCCGCGCGCTGAGAGGTTACCAGCGCGGCCGGTTGATCGGATGGCCGCCCGATTCGCGATGACGGATGACGCGCAGATAGCCGTCGACCAAAGCGCCGTTGACCGCATCCCACGAATAACGTTCGCTGACCGCTCGACCGGCGGCGCCCGCGGCGGCGCGCGCCTCCAGATCCTCGCAATAGAGCTTGAGCGCGGCGGCGAAGGCCTCGTTCGCGCCGGGACGGATCAGCCGGCCGGTGACAGTGTCGTCGACCAGGCTGAGGCTGCCGGTCGCGCGCGACGCCACCACCGGCAGGCCACACGCCATCGCCTCGAGCGTGACGTTGCCGAACGTCTCGGTCACGCTCGGGTTGAGCAGCATGTCGGAACTGGCGATCGCGCGCGCCAGATCCTCGCCGCGCTGGAAGCCGATGAAGATCGCGTCGTTGCCGAGCCGGGTGGTGAACCAGTCGCGGGCCGGGCCCTCGCCGATCACGAGCACCTTGGCGTGGACGCCGCGGCGATGGAGCGCGTCCATCGCTTCGGCGAACACGTCGAGGCCCTTTTCCATCACGACGCGGCCGATGAAGCAGATCACCGGCTCGTGATCCTGGATGCCGAGGCTGCGCCGCCATGCCATGTCGCGCTGCGCGGGCGAGAAGATGTCGGTCTCGACCCCGCGCGACCAGATGCCGACATCATAGCTCATGCGCTGTTCGCGCAGCACCTGCGCCATCGATTCGGATGGTGCGAAGATCGCGTCGCAGCGGCGATAGAAGCGCCGCAGGATCGCTTCGACCAGCGGCTCGACGAAGGCGAGGCCGTAATAACGGAAATAGGTCTCGAACCGCGTGTGGACCGAGGCGACGACCGGGATATCCCACTTATGCGCGAGCGTGATCGCGCGGTGGCCGAGGAATTCGGGCGCGGACACGTGGAAGATGTTGGCGCCGAACTCCTTGAGATCGCGCTGCACCTTCCAGGGAATGCCGAGCGGAAGGCGGTAATCGGTCCGGCCCGGGAAGGGCATGGCCGGCACGCCGACGACCTTGCCGGTGGAGGGGAAAGCGGGCTTCTTGCTCTTGGGGCTGTAGATGCGGACCTTGGCGCCGCGATTCTGGAGATAGCCGCTCAGGCGGTTGAGCGCCTGATTCGCGCCGTCGCGCACATAATTATAATTGCCCGAGAAAAGGGCGACGCGAAGATCGGAGACTTCCATGATGGTGCGCCTGTTACCGGCGCGAAACGGAAAAGACCATCGCAACGGAAGTCACGACAGGTCCAACAGTTCCGCCGCCGCCATGAAATCGCGCCGCCGCGACGCGCGTGCTTCCAGCGCGAGCTTGTCTTCGCCCCAGCGTTCGGCCTGCCACAATTCGTCGAGATGGGTGACGTCGAACGCGCGGTCGGCGTCGATCGCATCCTCGGCCAGCGCGAGCGCGGTGACGAGCGAACCGCCGATCGTAACGAGCGGCGACATCGCGGCCAGCGCGAACGCGTCGCGCGCCAGCAACGCCTCGCTCAGCCGGGCGACGGTCGCGGGCGGCTGGGCCATATGGACGATGCCGGTGGTGACGACGAAAGCGATATCGAAGCGGGTGCGCGCCCAATCGAGCAAAGGATCCCAGGCTTCGGACTGGCGCGCGATCAGTTCGGCCGGCGCCTCGGCGCGATAGCAGAGCAGATCGCTCTCGGCATAATCGGCGAGCGGGCGCGCGAAGGCGGCGGGATCGGGCGCGACCCGGTCGATCGCGGCGTTGCTGAGGCCGGTCAGCGGCATCGTGCGCGGATCGATCTCCTCGCCTTGCATGCGCCATTCCTGGGCGACGGCTTCGGCCAGCGCAGCGGTGGGCAAAGCCAGCGACGCGCGCGCCGGCGTCCTGACCGGCCGCCCGTCAAGCAGGATCGCGCCGTCGACGATCGCCACCTCCTTGTAAAAGCGCCTCACGGCAGCGCCTCGAGGATCGCGATCAGCGCCGATGGATGGTCGGCGACCACGTCGGCGCCGCCGTCGAGCAGTTCCTGCGCGTCGTGATAACCCCAGGCGACGCCGATCGCGGCGCAGCCGGCGGCCCTGGCCATTATCATGTCGAAGCTGGTGTCGCCGATCATCGCGGTGGTGCCGGGCGATGCGCCGGCTTCGGCCATCGCCTGCTCCAGCATCGACGGATGCGGCTTGGACGGGTGCCGGTCGGCGGTCTGCAAAGTCACGAATTTGGGATGCAGGCCATGATGTTCGAGGATGTGCTTGAGGCCGCGATCGGACTTGCCGGTCGCCACGCCGAGCAGCCAGCCGCGTTCATCGAGCCCGGCGACCGCCTCGGCGATGCCGTCATAGAGCGGCTCCTCCGCCAATCCCGCCGTGCGCAGTTCGAAGAAGGCGCTCTTGTAGGCCTCCGTCAGCGCGTCATGCTGGGCCGCGCTGCCCTGCGGATGGAGCATTGCCATCGCCTCGGTCAGCGACAGGCCGATGATCCCGCGCGTGGCGGCGTCGCCCGGGCCGGGCAGGCCGCACGCCGCGAAGCCGCGCGCCATCGCCACGCAGATCGTCGCCTGCGAATCCACCAAGGTCCCGTCGCAATCGAACACCGCGAGGCGATTCATCGCGCGGCTTCCATCTCGTCCGCGAGCGCGTGGTTGCCGATCGCGCGCAGCGCCGCGATCGCGCCCGCGGCTTCCGCATCCGTCCTGTTCTGGCCCATCTTGATCGCGCCGCCGAAGCGGGGCGCATCGATCGCGAAGCCGACAATCGCGCGGACCATCGCGTCGAGCCTGGCCGGGGTCATCTTGGCGCTGGTCCAGGCGGGCTTGGGCGCGAGCCGGGCTTCCTGCGTGGCGCTCAGCCGATCGATCTGGTCGCGCAATTCGGCTTCGTCGAGCCGGCGGGCGACGCCCTCGATCTCGACCAGCCGGTAATTCCAGGTCGGAACCTGATCGGCCGTACCGTACCAATCGGGGCTGATATAGGCGTGGTTGCCGATCACGCTCGCCAGCACGGGCGCGCCATCGAGGATCGCGACCAGTCGGTTGGCGCGCGACAGATGGAAACGCACCGATCCGTCGAGGCCGAACGTTAGAGGCGCCTGGGCGCTGATGGGCCTGCCATCGGCGACGCTGACGATCTGCGCGAAGGCGGTTTCGGCGACGAAGGCGCGCATCGCCGCCTCGTCCTTCCAGGCGAATTTGGGATTGGGATGCATCAGCCGCGCCGCGACCGGCGTTCCCCCTTGCGATCCTTGCGGCGGGCCTTGGCGGCGGCGCTGACCGCTTTCTTCTTGCCCTCGGCGGTCTCGCTGAACTTGGGGGGATCGAACGGCAATGAATCGCCGAGCGCGAGATCGAAGCCGAGATGCGCGATGCTCTCGACGAAATGGCGCGGCGGATCGGCGCTGACGTCGAGCTTGCTGCCGTCGGGGTGATCGACGCGCAGGCGGCGCGCATGGAGGTGCATCTTGCGGCTGATCCCGCCGGTCAGGAAAGCTTCCTGGCCGCCATATTTGCCGTCGCCGACGATCGGATGGCCGATCGCCGCCATATGGACGCGCAACTGGTGGGTGCGGCCGGTATAAGGTTCGAGCTGGACCCAGGCGGTGGTGTTGCCGGCGCGCTCGATCACGCGATAGCGGGTGCGGGCGGGCGCGCCTTCCTTGAGGTCGACGTGCATCTTCTCGCCGCCGGTGCCGGGCTGCTTGGCGATCGGCAATTCGACCATGCCGTCCTCGATCGAGGGCACGCCGACGACCAAAGCCCAGTAGAGCTTGCGCGCGGTGCGGCTGGAGAAGGCCTTGGCGAAATGCGCCGCCGCGCCCGACGAGCGCGCGACCAGCAAGACGCCGGACGTATCCTTGTCGAGCCGGTGGACGAGCTTGGGCCGCCCTTCCAACTCATATTGGATGCCGTCGAGCAGGCCGTCGACATGATGATCGGTCTTGGTGCCGCCCTGGGTGGCGAGGCCGGGTGGCTTGTTGAGTATGATCGCGGCGCGGTCCTTGTGCAGGACCATCGATTCGATCAGCTCCTGATCCTCGGCGCTGAGCGCGACGCGTTCTTTCTTGGGCTTGGCCCTGGCCTTGTCGGGCGCCGCCGCTTCGAGGGGGGGGACGCGGATCGACTGGCCGGTGGCGATATGATCGCCCGGCGCGACGCGCTTGCCGTCGAGGCGCAACTGCCCGGTGCGCGCCCAGCGCGACACGAGGTTGAAGCTGGCATCGGGCAGGTGCCGCTTGAACCACCGGTCGAGCCGGATGCCATCATCGTCATAGCCGACGATGAAGGTCCGCGCGTCCTGGACGACGTCGCTCATGCCAGCGTCCGCGCGACATAGAGGCCGATGAACAGGAACATCACCGATCCCGCGACCGACGACACGGCATAAGCCGTCGCGAGCACATACTGGCCGCGGATCAGCATATTGGCCGTCTCCAGGCTGAAGGCGGAGAAGGTGGTGAAGCCGCCGAGCACGCCGACGCCGAGCAACAGCCGCAGCGGTTCGCCCTGTTCGGGCGTGAACTGCTTGACCAGCAGGCCGGCGAGCACGCCCATCAGCAGCCCGCCAAGCAGGTTGATGATCCACGTGCCCCACGGAAAGTCGGGGCCGAGGTTGCGCAGCGCGATCGCGCTGATCTGATAGCGGAAGCCGGCGCCGATCGCGCCGCCGAGCATGACAAAAAGAAGGGGAGGCATGGCGGCGCTGTAGCGGGTGCGGCGCCTCCCGGCCACCCTAACCCAGCATCAGGCCCGCAATCACCAATACCAGCCCGCCCGTGGCCACCGTCCAGACCAGGCTGCGCACATAGGGAATGCCCGCCGCATAGAGCGGCAGATAGATGAGGCGGCCAAAGAAATAGAGGTGCGCGCCGAGATTGGTGAGCAATCCAAGCCGCCCGGCATAGGCCGCGCCGAGCAGCGCGCCGACGAAAAGCGGCAATGTCTCGAACAGGTTTTCCTGCGCGCGCTGCAGCCGCGCGGGCAGGGTTTCGAGCGGCGGCATCTTCGCGTCGCGCGCGCCGGCATTCCACTTGATGCCATATTGGCGCGTGCGGACGTGCGCGGTGAGCAGGATCTGCACCAGCGCGAGGATCAGGGTCGCGCCCAGCAGATAGAGCTCAATCGCCATCAATCATTGTCCTTGCCCGTGATGGTGATCGTGCCCTTGCTGCCGCTGCCGTCGGGCCCGATCTCGACCGCGAAGGTCTTATCATCCTTCTTGGCGCTGAGCGAGGAACCGGTGCGGGCGATGTCGCCATAGCCCGCATCCGCGGCCGACCGGGCATAATGGTCGATCACCGCCGCGGGGCCGTCGGTGTTGGTGAAAGCCATGCGGACGACGCCCTCGCCATTATTGGTGCCCTTGTCATCGTCGTGCGCGTCGACATTGAGCCCGCTCACCTTGGTGTTGGGCGCAAGCTTGATGCCGTCCAGGTCCATATGGCCGGCAAGGTTGATATGGGGCAGCGATACGTTGGCGTTGAAGCCCGGCACGTTGACCGAGACGTCGCTGCCGCCGTCTTTCTTGTCCTGCATCGCGATATGGACGTTGTCGCCGTCCTGGCCGTTGCCGACGTCGCTCACGTCAACGTCGGCGTGGCAGGCGGCCAGCGCCAGCAAGGGGATCGAACACAGGATCAGGCTCTTGCGCATAAGACGGCTCCTTTGACGCGGATGATAGCCCTGCTGTATTGTGCTAGCAATACAGTTTGACACGCGCCATAAGCACGCTTGAGGAGTCGATCATGCTCAACCTGCTGTCGCTGGCGATCGGTGCGGTCGCAATCATCCCGTTGCTGCTGGCCTTGCTCCCCTTCTTCGGATGGATGAACTGGTTCCTGCTACCCTTGCCGGTGGTCGGCCTGATCGTCGGCTCGCTGTCGAGCGGAAAGGCGGGGCGCAATCTCAACCTGATCGTGCTGGTCGTTGCGATCGTGCGGCTGATGCTGGGGCACGGCCTGTTCTGATACCCGCCGGCGGTTGATCTGACAGCCTGATTCACGCAGCTGGCGGGAGCGCTGCTCCCGCCAGTCACGATCAGGCTTTATCGCCAGCGGTCGATAGGCTTAGCGGCAGCGGACGTTGCCGCGATCGATCGACTTGCCGATCAGCGCGCCGCCGCTGGCGCCGAGGATGGTCGCGAGCGTGGTGGAATGGCCATTGGCGACCGCGTTGCCGAGCAGACCGCCGAGGACGCCGCCGACGATCAGGCCGGTGGTGCCGTCGGTGCGGCGGCAATAGTAACGGCCGTCATTGCCGCGATAGACCCGGTCGTGACGGCCGAGGCGGCGCTCGCTGTAATTGCCGGGGTGATAATAACGCGCCGCGTCATAACCGCCGTAACGGGGATCCGGGCGATTCCAGTCATAATTGCGGCCACGCTGCCAATCGCCGTTGCGGCCATTGTCGCGGCCGTTGTGATTGCCATTGTCGTGACGGCCGTTGTCGTGGTGGCCATGATTCTGCGCCAGCGCCGGGGTGGCGGCGGGGACCGCCAGGGCGGCTATGGCCACGCTCAGGATAAACTTGCGCATGGGGATTTCCTCTCTCGTCGTCTTTGGTGACGGGAGCAGAACGAAATCGCATTGCGCGGGTTGCGTGAACTTAAAACAACTTTCCGTTCATCGGGCGTATCAGCATCAAGTACATGTAATTCAAATGATTTCCAGAAATTGCGGGGGTCAGAGATCGACCCCCGCCGCGATCGCTTCCAGCTTGCGGACGCGTTCCTTGAGATCGGCGAGCTCGATCCGGGCGGCCGAACTCGGCACGCCATGAGCCGGCTCGGCGCTGTGGCCACGGCCCTCGATCGACAGGCGCTGGAGGTTGATCCAGTCACGCCAGCCCTTGAGCGCGGCCACGCTCACTACCATGATGCCAGCCAGGCTTGCGCCGCTGACGGCGGTCCACATCAATGGGTCGGTCATTGCCGTGCCTCCTTGTCCGTACGCAGGGCGTCGATCTCGCGTTCCAGCGCGATGCCGCGGTTGCGGTCGCTGTCGGTGACGATCCGCTCCAATACCGCGATCCTGTCCTTCAGCTGGTGGACTTCGCCGCGCAGCCGATCGGCTTCGGCGTCGTTCTGCCGGTTGCCGACAAACATTTCTTCCTTGCCCCGGCCGGTGCGGACGATGCCGTAACGGGCGCGGATGACGCTGGCGATCGATCCGATCAGGACGATCAGCACCACCATCTCGAACGGGTTCATCAAACTTCTCCTACCGAACTCTGATTCTTCACTTGGCGGGCTGGCTGCGGAGCTTTTCGATCTCGCGATCGAGCATCACGCCGCGGTCATTCTCGGTCGCGATCCGTTCGAGGACGGCGATCCGATCCTTGAGCTGGCCAAGTTCGGCGCGCAGGGCGACGACTTCGCCATCGTCGTGCCGATGGCCGATATAGGCCTCTTCCTTGCCGCGGCCGGTGCGGATCACGCCATGTTTCGCCCGTATCACGCTCGCAATCGCGCTGATGGCGACGATGAGCACCATTGCACTCCAGAAACTCATCTGCCCAACCCCTTCCTCAAATTGCTGTCAGTTGATCGGCGCGTCGCGCAGCCGTTCGATTTCGTCGCCCAATTGGGTCGAGCGATCGGTCAGGATCCGCTCCATCACGCCCATGCGCTGCTCCAGCCGCTCGATCTTGGCTGCATAATAAGCGGCGCGTTCGGCGGGCTCTCCGCTCTGCATCTGCGCCATAGCCTCCCTGTGGCGAAGCACGCGCTTGACGATGCTGGTCACGGCCAAGCAAATCGCGGGCAAACCGATGATGATACCGAAAATGGGGATGATGAGTGGATCGACCATGATTCTGCCCTTAGTTGATCGGGGCGTCGCGAAGACGCTCGATTTCGTCGCCCAACTGGGTCGAGCGATCGGTCAGGATCCGCTCCAGGACCGCGACGCGCTGTTCCAGCCGGTCGGTATGCGCCGCATATTGCGCGGCCTTCTCGGCGACCATCTGGGCCTCCAGCTCCATCTTGCGCTGCTTGAGCGCGAGCCACGGCTTGACGAACACACCGCCGATCACAGCGAACAGACCGATGCTGATTGCCAGGAGCGGAATGAGAAGCGGATTGAAGTCCATGATCCTAACCCCTTAGTTGGTTGGGCTGCGCAGCTTCTCGATCTCGTGATCGAGCGTGTAGCCGCGGTCGGTGACGATGCGTTCGACGGTGGCGAGCCGGTCCTTGATCGAACCGAGCTCGGCCCGAAGCTGGGCGTTTTCGGACGTGAGCAGTTTCATGCGCTCGGCCGTCTCGTTGGTGGCCTTGGGATAGACCGCCTGGCCCCATCCGTTTTCGAGCGGATAGCCATGCTTGATCCGAAGCCAGGTGGTGAACACCCAGGCGCCGATCCCCAGCACGCCCAGGATGAACCCGGCGCGGAGATAGGGTTCGAGCATGAAGAGCTTGTCCATTTTTCGGTCTTTCCCAAAAGCTCAGCGCAGTTGTTCGATTTCGCGGTCGAGGCGGGTCGCGGGATCGGTCGCGATCCGTTCGAGCACCGCGATCCGCTCTTCCAGCCGCAGCACCTGCCCGATCAGTTTCTCGTTCTCCGAGGAGAGGAGCTGGACCTGGCGGTCGGCGTCCAGATCGACACCGTGGCGATTGCGCCGGCTCCGGCGCCCTTCTTCCAACGGATAGCCGTGACGGGCGCGGATCCAGTTGTTGGCGACCCAGGCCATGATCGCGACGATCGGGATGAGGATTCCCCAGTTATGCATC
>NZ_DATHFV010000007.1:0-4269 GCF_035317925.1 Sphingomonas sp. | reverse complement strand
AGAGGCAGCGAAGTCTTCGACTAACAAGGCATCCGAGAGCTTCGCGCCGGTCGTTCCCCGTGCGTTGCCGCACGGAGATGGGCTTGGTTCCTCTGCCCGGGCCCGGATCAGTGAACGTGAAATGTGTACACGTTTTGTTCTACTTTGTCAAGGGCGATTATCGAGTTTGCAAACTTACTTGCGGCGGTTGCTCTCGTGTATGTTCTTCAGCGTTTCGACGCAGCCATGCTTGGCGAGAAGCGACATGCGATACTCAACCAAGCTTTTGATGGTGGCGTTGGGGTCGGCGGCCTGCACCTGCTCAACGAACAACTTCGTGGCGTCCTGTCGCACCTCATCGGACGGGAGGCTTTCAGGGCAAACGAAGGTTCGATCTATCTGATCTAGCTTGTCCTGCACGGGCAGCTGGCCGCTTGTCGCGGCTAGCCACAACATCATCGCGATCACTCCGGCTTCTCGAACGCGGCGGCGATATCGATCTGGACGTTGTCCGAGACCAAAGGCAGCACCGCGGTCACGCCATAATCGCTGCGCTTGAGCGTGCCGGTGGCGGTGAAGCCGACGGTGCGCTTGCCGAAGGCGGCACCCGCGCCGACGAAGCTGGCGTTTAGCGTCAGCGGGTGGGTCTGGCCATGGAGGGTGAGCTGGCCGCTGATCGTCGCGTGCGTGCCGTGGACGACGACCTTGTCCGACACGAATTTCATCGTCGGATATTTGTCGGGATCGAAGAACATCGGCGAGCGCAGTTCCTCGGTCAGCTTGGGTACCGTCACCAAGGCGGTGTTGGTCGGCACCTCGATCGCGACGCTGGCGGCGCCGGGCCTGGCCGGATCGAGCGTCAGGCTGCCCGACGCGCCGCTGAAGAAGCCCGAGAACGGCGTGAAGCCGAAATGCATGACGGTGAAGCGGATCTGCGTATGCTTGGGCTCGATCGCGTAGCTGCCCGCCGTAACGCGCGACACGTCCGGCTTGCCGGGCGGCTCCTTCGGCATCTGCGCGGATGCGGGGACGGCGGCCAGAAGCAGGGCAAAGGCGATCGGGGCGGTGCGCATGCAGCGGACTCCATCGAGGAAGCGCTTTGCTGCGCCTCTGTCCCGACGCTGGCAAGCCGGATCAGGCGGCGGCCGATTTGATTTCGAGCAACGCCGTCACCCCGATCCGCTCCTTCGCGAGCTGGGCGCGGATGCGGGCGATCGCGTCGAGCGCGGCGGGAAGAAATTCCGCCCAATGATCGAGGATCGAGACCACGCTCCATTTGAGCACATAGCGGCGGAATTCTTCTCCGACGCGGATGCATTCGGCCTTCATCCGCCGCGCCTGATACGCGCGATGATCCGGCTGGCGCTCGATCGGGTCGAAGATGCGGGTGTGCTTGAACAGTTGATATTCGCGCAGTGCACGCGCGATTTCCCACCGCGTCTGGCCGAGGGCGGCGACATCGTGATCGCCGGGCGCGAGCAAGGCGGCTTCGCTGCGAACCGCGATCGCCAGGATGCGCTCCTGCAATTCCATAAATCGATCAAACATTTACGCCACTCACGACAAGCCCCGACCCTAAGCGGGAGAGGTTAATGGAAAGCAGCGGGCAATCGTGCGAACTCGCCCATTATGGATGCTTACCGCGCCGCCTTCTGCCAGTCGGCCAGCAGAGCCGGCTCGGTCGTGCCGAGCATCGCCAGCGCCTCGGCATTGCTGGCGGCGGCGAGCAGGCGCCGGGTCGTCGCCCGCCCCCAACGCCGATCGACATAGGACGCGAGCGAGCCGGCAAAGCCATATTTGAGCTTGCCGCTCCACACGTCGTCCAGCTTGGCGGGCGCGGACCCTGCGGCGATGGCCGCGCGCACCTGCGCGACCCGGGCATCGGTCAGCTGCCCGGACGCCAGCACCGCCACGCCTTCGATGAACCAGGCGAGATCGTCCTCGCCGGCGAAGTCGCCATGCGGATTGTTCTGGCCATGGAAGACATGGGTCAGTTCGTGCGCGATCAGCCGCTGCAATTCCTGTTGGTCGGCCGGATCATGATCGCACGCCTCGGCTTTCCAGTCGGACGGCGACAGCACGACCATCAGGTCGGCAATGCCCATGCCGACCATCCAGCACTGCGTCTTGCCCATGCCGAGCGCGGGGGGAAAGGCGGCGTCGAAGGCGGCGCGATCGGGGGCGAGCCGGAAGTCGATCGCGCGCGGGAAGGGGGCGCCGAAGAAATGCTCGACCTGCTTCACGCTGGAACGAGCGAGCGTCTCGACCGCCTTGGCCGAGAGGTCGGTTGGCGCCGCATGGAAATGCAGCGCCGCCGCCGAGAGCGGGCTGGTCCAGCAGAGCGCCAGCAGCAGGAAAGGAAGGATCGGTCGCATCGTCATCTCGTCAAGTGTACTGTAACAATAATACACAGGAGCATGGATAGCTAGAGACGCGGCGTGACCCGGGCCCTGGCGAGGTAGATGCTGTCGCACCAATCGTCACCGACCAGGATGGTGTTGGAGGCGCGGCCGGTCTCGACAAAGCCCAGGCTGCCGAGGAGGCCGAGCGAGGCGGCGTTGCGCGGATCGACGTCCGCGAGGATCGCGTCGATCGGGTGGTGCGCGAAGTTGTGGGCTATCGCCGCCTCGACCGCTTCGCGCGCGAGACCCTTGCCCCAGAAATCGGGATGCAGGATGAAGCCGATCTCGGGCAGGCGCCAGCAACCCGCCTTGCCGATGACCTGCCCGTCATGCTCGATCATGAAATCGTCGGTCTCGGCGGGCGACGCCGCCACCATGTCGGCCAGCCAGGCGCGCGATTGATCGAGCGTCGCGTGGGGCAGTGTCGACCAGTAGAGCATCGCCCGGCAGTCGCTCAGGATTGCGTGGATCGCGGGCAGATCCTCCATCCGCGCCCGACGCAGCCGCAGCCGGGCGGTGACGATATCCGTGTCGTCGCCGGTGTCCGGCATCATGCCTAGAGGCGCAGTCCGAAGCGCGGGCCGATCCAGGTCATGGCGAGGTAGAGCGCGATCGTGAGCGCGCAGCCGGCGAGCAGGCTGAGCCAGAAGGGCGCGCCGCCACGCAGCATCGCCGGGATCAGCAGGAACATCGGCAGCGAGGGCAGCACGAACCAGAAGGTCGCCTGCGCGTGCGCGGCCATGTTCGCGGCATCGGGTTTGTCGTGCCACAGCCAGATCATGCCGAGCACCGATACGAGCGGGAGCGAGGCGATCAGCGCGCCGAAGCCGGGATAGCGCTTGGCCACGGTCGAAACCGCCGCGACGATCAGCCCGGACAGAGCGGCCTTGATGATGAACCACAGCATCTCAGCCGCCCGGATGGTAGCTGCGTTCGGTGTGGCCGGTCAGGTCGGCCGGGTAGAAATAGACCGGGCGCAATTTGCCGTCGATGTAACGCTGTGCCTGATCGTTGAAGTGCGGCGACCTGGGATCGCCGCTTTCGCCGCCCGCCGTCACCGCCCAGGCGCGCAGGTGCGGCGCGAATTCGACCACCGCGACGAAGCTGTTGCCGCTCGTGCCGTAGTAGCGCTTCGTGTTCGGATAAGGCTTGGCGCCGAACGAGGCGAGCGAGCCCCATTGCGCCGAGGTGAAGGGTACCGCCAGGCTCGGTTTCGCGTCGTCGAAATGCGGGTCGATGCGGTCGTCGAGCCGCTGGAAGCGATTGACCTCGCCCCATTTGACCCGCCAGCTGCCGAAATCGCGCACCAGGCGGTCGCGCGCGGCGGCGAGGGCGGCGAGCTTGGTTTCGGGCGGCACGCGCTGCGCGATATAATCGGGCACGTTCATCCGCTCGGCCTTGGCGAAGGCGCCGACCTCGGGCCACAATGTGTCGCCCCAGATTATGGCGAGCGTGGTCGCTTCGGAATCAGCGGCCCAGCGATCGTCCCAGCCGCGCAGCAAGGCGATCGGTTCGGCGAGCGAGGCCTTGCGCGGGTCGCCGGCGGGCAGGGCATCGTAGGCGGCGGTGAGTTGCGGCACGAGCGTCGCGAAGGCGGGCAGCCAGCTATCGAAGGCGGTGGCGATCAGGCTTTCGGGGGTGAAGCCGCGCTGGCCGGTCAGGAGTTTGTCGGCATGGATGCCGCGCATATTCTCGCCGACCTGATCCATGTAATGCGGGAAATCGCGTGGCCGGGGGCTGTCGCGGCCCGCCGCCGTCCACGGCCAGTTGTTGGTGTTCTTCACCCAGCCGGTGTCGGGCGAGATCACCTGCGGCAGCGTGTCGAGCGCGTGCGGGCCCTTCCAGTCGGTCGCGGGATCGGCGCCATCGACTGCCCTGGTATAATCGA
>NZ_DATHFV010000006.1:0-6714 GCF_035317925.1 Sphingomonas sp. | reverse complement strand
AATTTTGAGTTTGTTTGAGTTTTGCCCTCACCGCCGTGGGGATCGGCCTTAGGCTGCGCCGCCGCGCCTTCCGCGCCGAATAATGCCGAATAATAAGGTCAGCGCTGTTCCGCTCGCGTCGCCGGCGTGCGCGGCTGACCGGTGAGCGCTTCCGCCGCGATCCTTTGCAGCGCGACCGTCGTCGTCCCGCTGAATCCCAGTTCGTCCGCCGCCCGCTCGCGCGGCCCCAAGGTGCGCGGGTCCACCCCCGTCACCCGCCCGAAGATCGTCAGCGCCGCCAGATAATAGCCGTACGCGCTCGCGTGATAATGGTCCCACGTCCACAGATCGATCTTGCCGAACGCCGTCCCGTCATAGGGATTGGGGTCGGCCAGGCCCTGATCGATCGCGCGCACCCACGCTTCGCCCACCGGTGCGGTCCCGCCGATGTCGCGGCTCGCCAGGATCGCGGCCGCATTGGCGCGCTCGATGTCGTCCGCCATCGCCGATACCGGCTTGCCGTGCCAGTGCGCGCCCGCCGGATAGATCTGGTCCGCGCGCGGCCAGGTCGTTTCCAGCAGCACGCGCGCCGCCGGATTGGCCGCCTTGAACATCGCCGCCAGCCGCCCCGCGTCGCGCACATGCGCCGATGAATCTCCGGGATTTGCCCGGTCGAGCGTGCTGTAATCCTGCAGCAGCACCACATCCCACGCGCCCGCCAGTTCGGCTCTCTTGTTGGCCAGGTGGAAGCTCAATTCCTGCCCGCCGACCGTCTCCAGGCTCACGTCCCAGTCGAGGCCCGCCTGCATCGCGAACATCTTGAACAAGGCCGGTACGCCGCCCTGGCCGCCATGGTTGAGATCATGCACCAGCTCGGGGTGCAAGAACCGCACCGCCGATCCCGCGCCGAAGGTGAAACTGTTGCCGACGAACAGCATCCTCTCGGCCGATGCCGGCGTGGCCGCCGCCAGCAGCGCGCAGCCCGCTATCCCAAATAACTTTCGGAGCAATCGCGCGGTCATCGCGCGTCCTTTAGCCTGATGTCGTGCCTCCGCAACATTCACAGAAACCGCCGCCGCGCCTCCGGCAGCCGCGCGATCCGTTCGGCATGGTCCTGCGCCGCCTGCTCCAGTCGTCCGGCGGCGATGATGTGGCGGATATGCTCGTCCACCTGTGCCACGATCTTCCCCGCCATGCCGAGTTTGAGCAACGCGCTTGTATCGTTCGGCATCAATTCGCTCGCCCGATCGAAATAGGCGCGGCGCAGCGTGTCGAGCACCTCGCGCAGCCCGCCATCCTCCTCGTAAAATTCCCGCCAGCGATGGGCGCGATGGACCGCATCCTCGCTCACTGGTCGAGCGCTCCGCCCGGCCGCATCGCCCCGATCGCGTCGTCGGGGGCCGGCCGCCGCCCGCGCGGCCGTCGCCGTCCGCTTTGCTCGGCATGGAAGCGCCGTTCCGCCAGATCATATTCCAGCACCATCCGCTCGCGTTCCAGCGCGGCTTCGGCCGCCGCCTTATCCCGCTCGAGCTGCAGCTTCGCCGCCTTATGCTGCTGCCCCAGCGCCAGTTCGGCCTGCGCCTTCTGTCGATCCAGCATCAGCCGCTGCGCCGCCGCCTGCACGTCCGCCTGCGCCTTCGCCAGATCGGGATGCGGTGCCCCTTGCCCCGCCGCCTGCCCCTCGGGGCTGGCCGGATCGAGGAAATAATCGGTCGGAATCCCCAGGCCCGCGTCGCGCACCATCGCCGCCAGGTTCTTGAACAGGTTGCGCTTGCTGGCGAGCCCGACCGGCAGCGCCTCCTTCTGCATGTCGAGCATCTGCGCGCGGTACGCGAGCCGCTGATCCTTGCGCCCCGATCCGAGCCCAACCCGCACGTTCGCCGCCAGCCCCGTCGGCCAGCTGCGCGGATCGACTGTCCGCGCCTGCCCGTCGATCTTGACCGCAAGTCGATCGCCCACCGCCGCCATCAGCCGCAACTTCTTCGCAAAAAGCCGGGCCAGCGCTTCGGCGAAATTGCGCGCGACATATTCCTCCATCTGCTGGCCCTGTGCCTGCAGCAACGCCGTCCCGGTCGCGGTCTTGTTGAGCGCGTCCGCATCCAGCCCCTGGTTCAGCCGCGTGATCCCCGTCCGGCTCTCGCGCTCGCCGGTGATATATTGCAGCATCGTCATGCCTTTCGACATGTCGAACGCCTCGTACAAGGGCTCGGGCTTGCTCGCCCCCTTGCCGCGCACGATCCCGCCCGGCCGCACCGTCAGCAGATCGTCGATCGTATCCTCGGTCATGCAATCCTGCGGCACGTACATGCGCGGATTGTTCGTCAGATACAGTCCGTTCAGCTGTTGCCGCAGGATCACCGATTTCACCCGCTGCAGATCCATCACCTTGTCGGCCAGGCTGTGCCCGACCAGCCGGTGCGCGCGCGGGAACGGGCACCACACCACGAACGGCGCCTCGTCCACTTCCTCGACGTCGAGCACGACATCGTCGACGCGAAACACTTTCACCAATTCGGCCACGCCGTCCCCGTCGAGGTCGACGCGCTTATATTCCTCGCGCAGCCAAACCCGCCGGTTGCCCGAGTTCGTCACCTGCGTCTCGTCCAGCCAGCGCGCGGTCGATCGGCTGTCGAGCGATATCGTCATCGCATCCGCCGGCAGACCTTCCACCAGATCGCGATCGAACCCCATCTCGATCAGATCGGAAATGCTCTTCGCCGATCGATGGCACAGATAATCCGCATCGTCCTCGTGCCGCGTCCGGCTCGCGAACAGGAATTCCTCGCTCGGCACCGGATAATCGACGAACCGCGTCTCGCTCGTCCGCTCCGCGATCTCGACATGGAAGCTGCCGTCGCCCTGGTCGGTCGCCGCGCTGATCTCCGCGCCGCTCGCATGGAGCAACGCCAGCTCCTCCTCGCCGAAAATCCCGCGATGCTTGCGCACGATCTCGCGGCGCTCGGCGCAGGTCTTGGCGATCCCGATCTTCTCGATCAGCCCCGACTGGATCCAGTCGTGGATCACGCGATAGCCATCCTGCTGCTTCAGGAAGCAGTATGTCACCGCCGCCGTCGCCTCCTCGGCCGCCGCCTCGCTGTCGGCTTCCGCGCTCTCGAACTCCACCACCCGGTCGCCGGCGACGATCGTGCGCGACACGCTGATCGTCATATAATCGACCACCTCGGCCACCTCGGGCGTCACCACCTGGCTCAGCCCTTCCTCCTCGTCGCCGAACGGCCGCGCCTCATAATAATCGATCGCCACCGCCTGCTCGTCGGCCAGCGTGCTGTCCCGGAAGGAAAGCGCCATCCGCTCATCCTCCGCCAGCATCGCCGCCAGTTCGGCATGCGAAAGCGGCGCGTCCAAAGTCGCCATCGGGTTCTCCTGATATGAATCGTCGTCAGCCCGGCGCGGGCGCGGTTAACGAAGGCTCTGCGCGTGCTGGCGTGGTGGGCGGCAAATAAAGTTAATTATCTCCGTCACTTTCACGGAATCGTCACGCGACCATCATGGAGCGCCCCTAGCGCCGCCCATGGCGCGCCATTCTGGTGTGCTGCATTTTTTGGGATCTTGAGCGATGAAAATCAAAGCGATGACGCATGCCCTGGCCGCCTGTGCCCTGGCGTCGATGGTGCCGATCGCAAGCGCGCATGCCGGCGTGACCTACACCTACACCGGCGCTGATTTCACCAACATCACGCACGATGCCAGCGCGCAATCGCACTTCACGACGTCGGATAAGATCACCGGCTCGATCACGTTCAACACGCCGCTCGGTGATAACCTCAACTTCTCCAACCAGGCTGGCAACCTCGCAAACTTCAATTTCAACGCCGGCGATTTCGGGCTCTCGACCGATTTCGTCGCGTCATACTTGCCAACCTGCGGCTGCTCGTTTTTCCTCAACAGCCTGTTCATCGACACCGACGCGTCAGGCAACGTCAAGGGTTGGCTGATCAGCCTCGGTCTTGGCGGCTATGGCAGCATCTTCCTCGAAGGCGGGACTGAGGGCAGTCGTAGTCAGGCTATCGCCTATCCGACCGAAACCGGCCTGGTGAACGCGTCGGGCACCTTTGCCCCGGCCGCCGTTCCGGAGCCCGCGTCTTGGGCGCTCATGCTCGGCGGCTTCGGCATGGTCGGCGGCGCGATGCGCGCGCGCCGCAAGAAAGTTGCGGTCAGCTTCGCCTGATCTATCCCTCAAGTAGAAAGAAGGGCGCTCCCGGCAACGGCGAGCGCCCTTTCCTTTTTGAACGCTTTCGGCCCAATTGCGGCCATTCCCAAATCGCCATAAAAAGCCGCCATGGGCGTCCAGGGAAGCTGTCATTGCGGTAACGTGCGGATAGAGCTGCCAGGCAAGCCCGCCTGGGTTGCGGACTGTAACTGCTCGCTGTGTCGCAAGCTCGCATGGCGTGTCGCCTATTTCCCGCCGGATCAGGTCCGCATTTCGGGCGAGACGACCGCCTATGTGTGGGGCGATCGCATGATCGGCATCCACCATTGTCCGGTCTGCGGCTGCGGCACCCACTGGCAGTCTCTCGGCGAAGATTTTGGCAAGATAGGCATCAATGCGCGCCTGCTCGACGATTTCGATGAAAGCGCCATCGAGGTGCGGAAATTCGACAACGCGGATTAGGTCCCTCGGCAACCTCCGCTTTCCACCAAGTCTGCTAGTGGATGCCAGATTGGTCGGTCAGACAGGCTGTCGGTTAAGCGGCTTTGTCTTCCCAGATTCTCGCCGGCGCAAGTAGGGCGACCAAATCGCGGTGAACCTTTACAAAGCGCGCGTCACCTTCAGAAAATCCCGCGGCAATCATCTGTTTGCAGAGTGCTATGTGTGCGTGCGCTGGATGCTTGTTGCCATCCTGATCGCAGTCACATTCGTCCACCACGCAGAAGGCGCGAATGCCTCCTTCAATCTGGATTTCCCGTATTTGCTCGGCGGTCTTAGCCGAGATAGCGAAAAGTCGTTGCTCGGGTCGGCCCGCAGCCAGAATCGTAATAAGGTCAGCCACCTCAATTCCCGGTGGATTAAGCCGCCAGACAGAACATTGGCCTGCGAATAGGCTGGCCCTTGAGATCAATCCGTTTTTGATGCTCAGGGTTTTTGCATTGCCATGCGATGGCGAAAACGCTCCGCGCGCAATGTGCTCATCGTCGGCAATCACGCCCAAGGAGACACTGTCTTGCTGGACAAGCTCTCTAGGGCAGCCCTCGCAGCAGGTCACGATTGCGCGAGATTATTCGCAAAATGAGCAATCCGCTCAGCTATCTGTGGTCGGTCAACGATTACCTGTTCCCACAGGGCGACGTCGGCGCTCGGTGAAATTGTCCCGATCACCTTCCCGTTTCCGAGAAAAGTAAGCGCATGAGAGTGGCCTGCGTGGTCCCAAATCAGCGCCACGGTGCCGTCGTCGTCGACCTCAATCTGTGGGCTCGGCAACTCGACTGACGCGGCGCCGAGGGTTAGCGCAACGTCGGAGCGAACAGCAACGCTCGGGGCGAGCGACCCACTGCCGTTCCAGCCGTCTTGCAATTCGCCGAGCGCGGCGTCGATGTGGCTCACCGAAGCAGATACGCGCTGCAGCGCGCTTTGTGACTCGTCAGCATAGTTAGCGTGCAGCCACCATTGCTCAGATCCCCGGCGAACCGACGACCAGTTTTCCAACTCCAGCCAGCCCCATTCATCCAAAGCATCCTCGACTGGATAGCTCGTGAAGGTTGAGGAGGGGTTAGCAAAGTTGACCGGCTCGAATCCTGCCGCGGCGCTAACCGAGTTTTCGATCCTGACGCTCGGGAACGTACGACGGAATTGTGCCGCGCGGTTGGTACGATTGGCGGCCGATTGGGCGCGCTCAATCAAATCGGCAAGCCGGTCGGCCTGTTCGCTCGCGGTCTGCGAGGAAGAAGCGACGCATACCACGCGGGCAGGCGTTGATGCGCTGGCAAGATCAAGCGGCGGTAAGACGGGCATATCCGGAGGATATAATCTCGGCTACTTCGGCCGCAAGGAGATCAAATGCCAAGTTGGCATCATTGAGATCGAACGTTGGCGCTGTATTGACGTCTGCCATCAGCGCCAGCCCATGCTCGACGGCTGTTACGACCGGCGTCGCGACCCCGTCCGGGCCGATTTGCACGGCCAGTAATTGCATCTGTGTCGTCGCCCAGCGGCAAAGCCTGTTTATTTGGCCTTGGTCGACGGTGCGCGAAACATTTAACTGCAGGGTGAGGTCGATCGCCGTGTCTGGAAATTGAGCCTGATTCAAAACCTGGCGAAACAAATCTGCCGCACCTGAAGCGCTTGCCGCCATCTTGATCATGTTCGCGACGATAGCGACGCGCACGGGTTTAGTGGTGGAAGCCAGCTTTTTCGCCAATTCGACCCCGTAGCTCAACGGGGAGTTCAGATCTGCTATTAAAGCGGGCCCGCCTGCGTGTGGCGACCGGTCGGGCGCGGATAAAACTAGATCCCAACGCGCCGGTGATGCTGTCAACGCTACTTGGAAACCACCCGCTTGGCCGCTCGCGGTCGCGCTCGGTGGTTGCCCAGGAGGGCCTGGCGCGTATGCGATGGGAGGAGTGCCGAAGAGGCTCTGCCAGGGGGAGAAGGCTTCAGGCGCGGCTGATGCCGTGGGCGTAAAGACCACGAATTGCAGCGATTGTACGGACCAACCGATAGGTGCAGCGCTCCCCATAACGGGCGTTTAACCCGACTTCCGCGTGAGTCCAGCATGT
>NZ_DATHFV010000005.1:0-10128 GCF_035317925.1 Sphingomonas sp. | reverse complement strand
AGGCTCGCGCCGGAGGCGATTTCGACGAGGCCGACATCGATCCGCGCACCAAATGGATCCATGTCGACGATCGCTTCCGCCATCTGTGGAGCGGGACCGAGGCGGGCATGCGCGCCCAAATCCTGCGGGCCGATCCGGATGCGACCGAGGAGATGATTGGGCATATGATCGCGATGGTGCGCGAGGGCCGGGTGCATGATCCGTTCGCCGCTCTGACTGACAATATAACGGCCGAGGGCATGCCCGAACCATTTGCGTGCATCTACAATATGGTGCCCAATTTCGAGCTCACGCTCCTGATCGCCCAGGCGACCGGCTCGGTCATCGTCACCGACAGTCCCTATCGCTGGCGCGAAATTCTCCAGCACGCCTGGCATATGCCCGGCGGGCCGGCGCACGCGCTGCCGGCGCTGCGCGCCGCGATCGAAGGCGCCGATCATATGTTCCTCTACGAAGTGCAGGCGATCGCATCCATCCTGCGGTCTCCGGCGGGCGGAGGTTATCGTTCTCTGATCCACGACGCCGTGCGCTATGTGTCCGGGTTCCGGCAGACCGGGCCCAAGCCCAACTGGGAATCGCAGCTTCCGGGCCGTTTTGGGCGTGCGCATGCGGCACTACAGGCGGCGCTCCGCAAAACCGGAGCTCTGGGGCATGTCGCGAAGGCGAAATGTATCATCCCCGCCAGCGGGATCCGCGACAATATGGTCAACCGGCTGATCGTGACCTCGAGCGTTGAACATTATCTCGAGCACGTGCCGATGGCATTTTTCTTCGAGCGACCGGATCCTTCGACCTATTCGCGGTTATTTCCCAGCAAGCCATGGGCAACTGAACCGGAGCCGGAGTTGCTCTGATCGGTCCTTTGCCTCTCTGCTGCCATCTTGACAACATGCGCATGTTCCTGATATGTTCCAAGCGGAAATTGCTCCGCCGTGCTCCAAAAAACAGCCAATCCTTTAGTTCGTTTCCGGTGTTTTTTGTTTTTTGCCCTCTCGAAAGGCCTGTGACCCGACATTGACCCGGCCCCCTCTCCTTTCTAGCTGCACTGTTGCATCGCTGCCGCTTGGGGAGCTGGGATACCGCGCCGCATGACCGATCGCTTCTTCTCGATCCACGCCCAGGGCATGGTCCGCGTCGCGGCGGCGACGCCGGCGGCGAGCGCGGGCGATGTCGCGGCGAACGCCGCGTCGATCCTCGATCTGGCGCGCAAGGGCGATGCCGAGGGTGCGGACCTGATCGTCTATCCCGAACTGTGCCTGTCCTCCTACGCGATCGACGATCTGCACCTGCAAGAGGCGTTGCTCGATCGGGTCGAGGCGGAGCTGGCCAAGCTGGTCAAGGCAACCGTCAAACTCAAGCCGGTGCTGCTGGTCGGCGCAGCGCTGCGGCGCAACGGGCGGCTGTATAACTGCGCGGTAGCGATCGCGCGCGGCAAGGTGCTGGGCGTCGTCCCCAAATCCTACCTGCCCAATTACCGCGAATATTATGAGAAGCGCTGGTTCGCGCCCGGCGTGGGGCTCACCGGCCTGACGATTGCGCTCGGCGATGCCGAAGTGCCGTTCGGCCCGGACCTGATCTTCGCCGCGAGCGACCTTCCCGACTTCATCTTCCATATCGAGATTTGCGAGGATTATTGGGCGCCGATCCCGCCCTCCTCGCTCGGTGCGCTCGCGGGGGCGCTGATCCTGACCAACCTGTCCGCCTCCAACATCCTGGTCGGCAAGGAGCGCGAGCGCGATCTCTATGGCGCGTCGCAATCGGCGCGCGCGACCGCGGCCTATGTCTATTCGGCGTCGGGGCCGGGCGAGAGCACGACCGATCTCGCGTGGGATGGCCAGGCGATGATCCACGAACTCGGCTATCAGCTCGCGAAATCGGCGCGGTTCGATCACGAACCCGAACTGACCTTCGCCGATATCGACGTCGCGCGCATCCGCCAGCACCGCATGCGCTTCGGCACGTTCAACGATAACGCCGCCGCCTTCGGCCATCCCGAAACGCGCTTCCGCCGCATCGCGTTCGCGCACCAGCCCGACTTCGCCGATATCGGCCTCAAGCGGAGCGTCGCGCGCTTCCCGTTCGTGCCCGCCGATCCGGCGCGGCTCGACGAGGATTGCTACGAAGCCTTCAACATCCAGGTCGAAGGCCTCGCCAAACGCATCGCCGCGACCGGCGCGGAGACGCTCGTCATCGGCATTTCGGGCGGGCTCGATTCAACCCATGCCCTGATCGTCGCCGCCAAGGCGTGCGAGCGGATCGGCAAGCCGCGCTCGGCGATCCTGGCTTACACCATGCCCGGTTTCGCCACGAGCGACGCGACCAAGGCCAATGCCTGGGCACTGATGAAGGCGCTCGGCGTGACCGGTGCCGAGATCGATATCCGTCCCGCCGCCAACCAGATGCTCAAGGATATGGACCATCCTTTTGCCAGGGGCGAGAAGGTCTATGACGTGACCTTCGAGAATGTGCAGGCGGGCCTGCGCACCGATTATCTGTTCCGCCTCGCCAATCAGCATAAGGGCTTCGTGATCGGCACGGGCGATCTGAGCGAGCTCGCGCTCGGCTGGTGCACCTATGGCGTCGGCGATCAGATGAGCCATTATGGCGTCAATGCCGGCGTCCCCAAGACCCTGATTCAGTTCCTGATCCGCTGGGCGGTCAAGACCGGCCAGTTCGACGAGGGCACCAACCGCATTTTGACCGCGATCCTCGGCACCGAAATCTCGCCCGAGCTGGTCCCCGCCGATGCCTCCGGCGCGATCCAGAGCACCGAGGCGAAGATCGGCCCGTACGAGCTGCACGATTTCTTCCTGCATTATACCGTGCGCCACGGGCTCGCGCCGTCGAAGATCGCCTTCCTCGCCTGGCATGCCTGGAAGGACGTCGAGGCGGGCGAATGGCCGGTCCATTTCCCGGCCGAAGCGCGCCATGCCTACGATCTTCCGACGATCCGCAAATGGCTCGAGATCTTCCTGTTCCGCTTCTTCGAGATCAGCCAGTTCAAACGGTCGGCCATGCCCAACGGCCCCAAGGTCTCCGCCGCCGCCAGCCTGTCCCCGCGCGGCGACTGGCGCGCGCCGTCGGACGGCACCGCGGGCCTCTGGCTCGACGAATTGCGTGGAAATTGAGAACTTTCGCGGCCTGACGCGTTGAACCCTTCGATCGGCGCATCCCCCCAAGCGCCCCGTGACGGAGTGATACCATGGCGACCACCACGACCCGAGCCCGCACTGCGACCGCCGCCAAGCGGTCCGCCACCGCCCAAGCGGAAGCCCGCGACGGCGATGGCCGCTTCACCAAGAGCAGCGCTCCGCGCAAGAAGTCGACGCGCAGCGACCATCCCGGGACCGGCGCGATGCTGGCGGCGGGCGCGGCGGGCCTGGCTGTCGGCCTTGCCGCCAATGTCGCGCGCAAGTTCGCGGTCCAGTCGCCCACCTATTTCGCGGGCGAATGGGACGAGGCGCTCACGGCCGAGCATGCACTGACGCTCAAGGTGTTCGATACGATCGAGGCGACGACCGAGAAGAACACAACCAAGCGCAATCTGCTGCTGATGAACCTCAAGCATATGCTGACCAAGCATGCGCTGGAGGAGGAGAATAGTGTCTACCCGGCGATGCGCGACGCGGGCGAGGCGGAAGCCGCCGATCATCTCAACAACGATCACGGCTATGTGAAGCAATATCTCTACGACCTGACCGTGACGGCGAAGGATTCGCCGGCCTGGATCGCCAAGATCCGCCAGTTCCGCGCGGACATCGAAAAGCATATGCGCGAGGAGGAAACGACGCTCTTCCCGCAACTCAAGGCCAAGCTCACGCCCGAACAGAACAAGGCCCTGACCAGCGCGATGAACAAGGAAGGGCTCAAGATCGCGTAAGCATGCGTCGCCCCAGCCTCCGCCGGGGCGACGATACATAAGCGACGGATAGCGACGGAACGGCCGTTCAAGCGGGCAAGGGCATAAGTTCGCTTACGGAGTTTCCATGACAAAGCTTCCTTTCGCCGCCGCCTTGTTCGGCGTGGCCGCCGCCGCTTTGGCGCAGACGCCGCCCGCACCCGCCGGCGGCATCTCGTTCGACCAGTGGTCGGTCCATGCCCGCGAGCGGCTGATGGCGCTCGACACCGATCATGACGGCAAGATCAGCAAGGACGAGTTCGCCGCGCGCGCGGCGATGATGGGCCACCACCGCAAGGGTGGTGCGGCCGAAGGCGCCAATGCGCCCAAGCCTGACGGCGCGCGCATGTTCACCCGGCTGGACGCCAACAATGACGGCTATCTCGACGCGACCGAGATCAACTCCATGCTCGCCCGCCGCTTCGCGCGCCAGGACGCCAATCATGATGGCGTGCTGACGCCGGACGAACAGCACGCTATGCGGGGGATGAGCGCGCCGGAGCAATGATCCGGCGTGGAGCGCGATGACGGGCGGAGGCATCCTTATTGAGCCTGGACGATCCCGACGGGGAGCTGGTCCGCCGGGTGGGCGAGGGCGACGCGCATGCCGTGGAGGCATTGGTGGCGCGCAAATTGCCGCGCATGACCGCGCTCGCGATACGCCTGCTCGGCGACCGCGCCGAAGCCGAGGATGTGGTGCAGGAGGTGTTCCTGCGCGTGTGGCGCGGCGCCGCCGCCTGGCGTCCGGGTGCGGCCAAGTTCGACACATGGATGCATCGCGTCGCCTTCAACCTCTGCACCGACCGGCTGCGCAAGCGGCGCGAGGCGCCCTTGCCGGAGACGTGGGACGCACCCGATCCGCAACCGCTCGCCGATGCCGGGATCACGGCCGAGCAGCTGAGCGACGCGCTGGGCCGTGCACTTGCCGAACTGGCCCCGCGCCAACGCGAGGCGATCGTGCTTACATATTACCAGGAGCTTCCCAATCGGGAGGCGGCGGCGCTGATGGGGATCGGCGTCGACGCCTTGGAAAGCTTGCTGGCACGGGGGCGCCGCGCGCTGAAAGCGCGGCTGGAGGGTGACGATGAGTAAGATGGATCTTGCGCGTTTCGAGACCTTGGTCGCGGCTTATGGCGCGACGCCGAACCGATGGCCCGAGGAGGAGCGCGATGCCGCCGAGGCGTTCGCGCGGTCCGATGCGCGCGCCGCGGCCTTGCTGGCCGAGGCCGATGCGGTCGATGCCCTGCTGTTCGCACATCGCGTGCCCGAGCCGACGCGGACCTTGCGCGCGATGGTGATCGAAGGCGCACCGAAACGTCGGCTTGGCGGCAGATTGCGCTTGTGGTGGAGCGGTATCGCGCTGGCGCTGGCGGCGGGCAGCGGCGTGCTGGCGGGCTCCGCGGCGACTGCGGCGCTGGAACCCGTCACCACCAATGTCGTGCTGTACGACCATGAAGACGCGCCCACCTATGAGGATTCTGCCGAGGAGAATGCGCAGTGAAGCGCTGGCCCACCATCCTGCTGATCGTCAGCCTGGTCGCGAACGTGTTCCTGCTCGGCCTGATCGCCGGCACGGTCTGGCATTGGACGCATGATCGCGGCATGGGCCTGCGCGGCGGCTGGCGGATGCGAGTCGCCGAATCCCTGCCCGAACCGCAAGCGCAGGCGCTGCGCGACGCCATCCACGATACGGTCAAGCAGACGGTGCCGACGCTGCGTCAGGGCCGCGCGGCGCGGGCCGAGGCGGCGCGGCTGTTCGTGCAGCCCCAGTTCGACGCCAATGCGATCACCGTCCGGCTCGACCAGGCACGCGCCTCCGACATGACGCTCCGCGCCAATCTGGAACATCGCATGGTTCAGTTCGCGGCGACGCTGCCGCAAGACCAGCGGCGCAAGATGGCGGAAGCGCTCAAGGACGGTCCGTTCCGGCAGGGGCCGCCCCACCCGCCGCAGCCACAATAACGACGGAATTTCACGCCGTCGTGCGTTGAAGCGAAGCACGACGGAGTTCGATATGTCGCTTCCCAATCCCCAGGCGCAGGCGATCGCGCTCAACCGCTTCGGGCTCGGCGCCCGCCCCGACGAAGCGCCGCCTTCCGATCCGAAACGCTGGCTGCTCGATCAGATCGACGCCTTCGAGCCGAAGCCGGCGGCCTTCGCGGCGCTCCCCGCTCCCGGCAGCCTCGCCCACGATTATTTCCAGGAGGTCGGCGAGCTGATCAAACAGATGGGCGCCGCCCCCACCCCGCCCGGCGCGCCCGTCCCGATGCCGGCCGCGCCGATGCCGGGGGATGCCCAGGCCAAGCTCGCACGCCAGCAACGGCGCGAGGCGCTGAACGTCGAGGTGCGCGACACCTATCGGCTCGCGGTCAATGCGCGCATGGCAAGCGCGCTGACGACCGAGACCCCATTCGCCGAACGGCTGGCGAGCTTCTGGTCGAACCATTTCGCGCTCTCGATCGAGAAGCCGCAGGTCGGTATCTACGCCGCCGATTTCGAACTGAACGCGATCCGCCCGCACATCATGGGCAAGTTCGAGGATATGCTGGTCGCGGTCGAACGGCATCCGGCGATGCTCTATTATCTCGACCAGTTCCGCTCGGTCGGGCCCGACAGCCTGTTCGGCCAGCGTGCGAACCTGCGCCGCCCGGACCGCAAGATCGGCCTCAACGAGAATCTCGCGCGCGAGATCATGGAGCTGCACACGCTCGGCGTGCGCACCGGCTACGACCAGGCCGACGTCACCGAATTCGCGCGCGCCTTGACCGGCTGGAGCGTCGGCGGCCTTGGGCCGATGGCGGGCAAGGACAATGTCGAGGTCGGCGCCTTCATGTTCCGCCCCGGCATCCATCAGCCCGGCGCCCGCACGATCATCGGCAAGCGCTATGACCAATCCGGCGAAGGCCAGGCGCGCGCGGTGCTGCACGATCTGGCCCTGTCGCCCGCGACCGCGAAGCATGTCTCGACCAAGCTCGCGCGCCATTTCGTCGCCGACGATCCGCCCCCGGCTTTGGTCGACCGGATGAGCGCGGCGTATCTGTCGAGCCACGGCCATCTGCCCGCCATCTATCGCGTGCTGATCGACGCGCCCGAAGCCTGGGCGACGGGCGAGCCCAAGTTCAAGACGCCGTGGGACTGGACCGTGTCCGCCTTGCGCGGGCTCGGCCGCCAGGATCTCGGCAAGTTGGATGCAGCCCCCTTGCTCAACCAGCTCGGCCAGCCGGTGTGGCGGCCGGGATCGCCCGCCGGTTATGACGATCTGTCGGCGAGCTGGGTCGCGCCCGACGCGCTGATGCGCCGGGTCGAGCTCGCCCAGCGTTTCGCCGCCGCAGCCGGCGGGCAGGTCGATGCACGCGCACTCGCGCCCAGATTGCTGCCCGGCCAGATGACGCCCGCGACCACGACCGCCTTGGCGCAAGCCGAAAGCGGCGCGACCGCGCTCGCCTTGCTGCTCGTCAGCCCCGAATTCCAGCGGAGATGACCATGATCCTCCCCCGCCGCCAGTTCCTCCGCTTCGCCGCCGCCGGCGCGGGCGCGATCCTCGTCAGCCCGCATATGGCCTTCGCGAGCGTGCCCGGCGACCGTCGCTTCGTGTTCATCATCCAGCGGGGCGCGGCCGACGGGCTCAACATCATCGTGCCCTATGGCGACCCCGATTATGCGGGGCTGCGGCGCGAGCTGGCGATCGATCCGGCCACTGCGATCAAGCTCGACGGCCATTTCGCGCTCAATCCGGCGATGCCGGAGGCGGGCAAGATGTATGCCGCCGGCCAGGCCTTGTTCGTCCACGCCACCGCCTCGCCCTATCGCGACCGGTCGCATTTCGACGGGCAGAATGTGCTCGAGACGGGCGGCACCGTGCCGTACGCGCAACGCGACGGCTGGATGAACCGGCTGGTTGGGCTGATGCCACGAAGCAAGGATGAAGCGATCGCCTTCGCGGCGACGGTGCCGCCCGCCCTGCGCGGCGCGGCGGACGTGACCTCGTTCGCGCCGTCGAACCTGCCACAGCCGACCGACGATCTGCTCGCGCGGGTCGGGCGGATGTATCAGGGCGACCCGCAGCTGCACGGCATGTGGGATGCGGCCCTGTCCGCGCGCGGCATGGCGGCGGGTGAAGGCTCCGGCCAGAAGCCCGAGGATCTGGGCAAGCTTGCCGCGAGCTTCCTGGTCAAGCCCGACGGGCCACGCATCGCCATGCTCGAAACCGGCGGCTGGGATACGCATACCGGCCAGCAATATCGCCTCACCGCGCAACTGAAGGCGCTCGATACGATGATAGGCGCGCTGCGCGACAATCTTGGCCCGGTCTGGAACCAGACGGTGGTGCTGGTCGCGACCGAGTTCGGCCGTACCGCCGCCGTCAACGGCACCGGCGGCACCGATCACGGCACCGCATCGGCGGCGATGCTGTTCGGCGGCGCGGTCAAGGGCGGGCGCGTGATCGCCGACTGGCCGGGTCTGGCCCAGGCCAATCTGTACGAAGACCGCGATCTCAAGCCGACCATCGGGCTCGACGCGGTGATCGCGGGCGCGACCGCGGAAAGCTTCGGGATCGATCCGCAGCGTGTCGGCAAGGCCCTGTTCCCGACCGCCGATTTCGGCCGCCCGACGGAAGGCCTGGTCCGCGCCTGAGCCTCTCCCGCGAAGGGGAAAATGAAAAAACACCGAAAACGAACTGATAGATTGCCGCCCCGCCTCCCGATGGATGCTGAAACAAGTTCAGCATGACGAAAGAAGGAGAGTGGCAACCAGCCTCCGCTCCGCCACCAAAAGCGCTTGACGATTACAAATGTAGTCGGTTATGACTACGCATGTAATCGGAGAATCACGTGGCGGAACGAATCAGCGAAGGCGAACAGGCCGTGATGGAAGTGCTGTGGGCGGACGCTCCGCTCACCGCGTCCGAAGTCGCCGAACGCATCCCCGATGCCCGCAACTGGAGCGAGCGCACGGTCAAGACGATGCTTGGCCGGCTGCTGTCCAAGGGCGCGCTCGTCCATGAAGAGGATGGCCGCCGTTACCTTTACCGGCCTGCGGTCGAGCGGGCGGATTATGCGTCCCGCGAAACCCGCCGGTTGGCCGATCGACTGTTCGGCGGACGCGCGGCGCCCCTGGTCGCGCACCTGGCGGCAGGCGACGGCCTGACCGATCAGGACATCGCCGAGCTGGAGGCACTCCTCAAGGATCTCAAATCATGATCGGCTGGTCGATCGAGGCGCTCGTCGCATCCACCCTGCTGATGCTGGTCGTGCTGGTGCTGCGCGGTTCCGTCGCGCGGCGCTTCGGCGCGCAGGCGGCTTACCTTTTGTGGCTGCTGCCGGCCTTGCGCATGATCCTGCCCCGCCTGCCCAAGTTCGCCGAAGAGCCCGTGCAGGCGGTCCCGATCCATTTCGACATCGCGCGGATCGTTGCAGCAGCGACCGCACCCGCGCATCAGGCCGCTGCCACAACCGCCGCACCCGTTGCGGTGTCCCAGCCGTCGATCGACTGGCTGATGGTCACGATCCTCGTCTGGCTGGGCGGCGCCGCCGTCTATCTCGCCTGGCAGCTCGGCCGCCATCACCGCTTCATGAGCATCGCGCTCGAACATGCCGATGCAGGCTTCCTCCGCGGCGGGATCAAGGTGCGGCTGAGTCCGGTGGTGACCGGTCCGCTCGCTGCCGGCATCTTTCATCGCCACATCCTGCTGCCCGAGGATTTCGAGCAGCGTTATAACGGCGCCGAACAGCGGTTGGCGCTGGCGCATGAACTGGCCCATCACCGCCGCGGCGATCTGATCGCCAATGGCGCGGCGCTGGCGATGCTCGCGCTCCACTGGTTCAATCCGATCGCGCACTGGGCCTATCGCGCCTTCCGCAACGATCAGGAGCTTGCCTGCGACGCGACCGTGCTCGGCGCCTCGCCCGAATCCGGCACCGATTATGGCCGTGCGCTGATCAAGTCCGCGCGTGCCGGAATGGCCGGCACCGCCGCCTGCGCGCTCGGCCCGACGACAGAGCTCAAGAGGAGGATCATGATGATCGCGCATTCGACCCGCAGCCGCGCCCGCCGCATCGCCGGGATAAGCCTCGCCACCGTTCTGGTCGGCCTCGGGCTTGGCCTGACCGCGTCGGGCAGCATCGCCGCACCGTCCGAGATCGCGCCGAAATCAATCAAGCCGTTGATCGAGCTGCGCGCTACGCCCCAGCCGGCACCCGAGCCGCACGTGATCGTCCTCGCCGACCGCA
>NZ_DATHFV010000004.1:0-3198 GCF_035317925.1 Sphingomonas sp. | reverse complement strand
GACCTTGTAGGTGCTCGGTGGCGCCCCGATCAGGGCGTAATTGCCGCTGGCATCGACCTTGACGGTATCCTGATGGCCGGTGTTCTGATCCGTGAGCACCACGGCCGCTCCGGCGGCGGCCCCGTCGACGTGCCCCCGAATGGTCGAGGTGGTCTGTGCGGCAGCCGGCATGGCAAGTACGAACGCGCCACCGCCAAGAACCGTGGTCGCAAGCGCCGCTCGCAGGCTTGCCCTCATCAGCTTCGTCATTTCGATTCCCCTTCAAATGGCGTGCGACGCCTTGGTCTTATTATTCGGTCGTTTCTGGGCGGCGACATGCGTCGTGCGCGCCGCCGCGAACGTTCGGCGGCCGCATCGGTTGCGAGTCGGAACTGCATAGAATTGATCGGCCTGGAGCCATCGCCTCGCCCTGATCCTTTCCTATGCCGACAGGCGCTGCCGGGGCGGATGGCACGGACTCTTACGGCCGCGTAACCGATTCCACCGTTGCGTAGTAACCGGTTTCATGCGCATTCGCCAAGGGAATTTGACGGCCGCGAATCGCGCAGACCCGGATTTTTCGGGAAGGTGTGGGAACGGTATCACAACCGGAGAAGCTGTCGTGACCGACCTGTCCCGCCGTGATCTGCTGAAAGGCGCATCGACCGCAGCCATCGCCGCGTGCGTGGTTCCGGCCCGCGCCTGGGCAGATCGGGTTGATGCGGGCGATCCGTTCATCGAACGGATTCTCGCGGGCATGTCGATCGAGGAAAAAGCCGGACAGCTCACTATCTACAGCGATCCCGTGCGGACCGAAGGAGCGGCGATCAACCCGACCGTCAACGCGCAGAACCTCGACCAGCTCAAAGCCGATATCGCTGCCGGCCGTCTGACCGGCCTGTTCAACGGCATCGGCGTCGCGGGCGGGCGTGAGTTGCAGCGGATCGCGATCCAGCAATCGCGGTCCAAGATCCCGATGATCTTCGCCGCCGACACGATCCACGGCATGAAGACGACCTTCCCGGTGCCGCTTGGCGAAGCGTCCAGCTTCGATCCCGATCTCGCGCGCCGCACCGCGCGGGCGGCGGCGGTGGAAGCGTCGGCCAAGGGCATACAATGGGTGTTCGCGCCGATGGTCGATGTCGCGCGCGACGAGCGCTGGGGCCGCGTCGTCGAGGGATCGGGCGAGGATGTCTATCTCGGCATGCTGCTCGCCACCGCGCGGGTCGAAGGCTTTCAGGGCAGCGACCTGCGCAACAATGACAGCGTGCTGGCATGCCCCAAGCATTTCGCGGCCTATGGCGCGGTCCAGGGCGGCCAGGATTACAACACCGCCGACATTCCCGAGACGACGCTGCGCGAAACGCACCTGCCCGCGTTCAAGGCCTGCTTCGACACCGGCGCGCTGTCGACCATGTCGAGCTTCAACGACATTGCCGGCGTGCCGTCGACCGGCAACCACCATCTGCTGACCGACATATTGCGCGGCGAGTGGGGTTTCCGCGGCCTGGTCGTGTCGGACTACACATCGGACCAGGAGATGATCCTGCACGGCTACGCCGCCGACGGCCCCGATGCCGCCGCCAAGGCGATCAATGCCGGCTGCGACATCTCGATGCAGAGCGGCCTCTACATCAAGCATCTCCCCGATCTGGTGAAGAGCGGGAAGGTCAGCATGAAGACGGTCGATACCGCGGTGCGCCGCGTGCTCGGCGTCAAGAAGGCGCTCGGCCTGTTCGAAAACCCGTATCGCTCGCTCGATCTGGTGCGCGAGAAGCGCGACGTGCGCCGCAAGGATGCGATCGATCTGGCGCGTGAATCCGCGCGCAAATCGATGGTGCTGCTCCGGAACGAGGGGGATCTGCTGCCCTTGCCCAAGAGCGGCAAGTCGATCGCTTTGATCGGCCCCTGCATCTCCGACAAGGGCGATTATCCCGGCCCCTGGTCCAACTTTCCCGATTACGCGACCTGCGTGACGATGGAGGAGGGGTTCCGGGCGGCGCTCGGCCCCAAGGGCGTGCTGCACGTCGCACGCGGCTCCGAATATGAGAAACCGCTCGAGGGCGGGATCCGCGACGCGATCGCTGCCGCGCAGGTGTCCGACATCATCGTCCTCGTCGTCGGCGAGAGCACCAACATGGCGGGCGAAGCGCAGTCGCGTACCGACATCGTCGTTCCGCCGCCGCAAATGGCGCTGGCCGAGGCGCTTGCCGCGCTCGGCAAGCCGATGGTGGTCTTGCTGCGCCATGGCCGTGCGCTCGCGCTGACCGGCGCGGTGCGGAACGCGCCCGCGATCGTCGCGACCTGGTTCCTTGGCTCGGAGACGGGCAACGCCGTCGCCGATGTGGTGTTCGGCGATTATGCGCCGCAAGGCCGCCTGCCGGTCAGCTTCCCGCAGGCGTCGGGGCAGGAGCCATTCTACTACAATCATCGCAGCACCGGCCGGCCGCAGCTGACCGACGACGCGATGTGGAAGTCGCGCTATCGCGAGGTGACCAACGAGGCGCTTTACCCGTTCGGCCACGGCCTGACCTATTCGACCGCGACCTATTCGCCGACCCAGGTGAGTGCGCCGACACTGGCCGGCGATCAGATTCTGACCGTGACCGCGACGATCACCAACACTGGCACGCGCGCGATGCACGAGGTGGCGCAGCTCTATATCCACGATCGGGTGGCGAGCATGACGCAGCCGGTGCGCTCGCTGAAAGGGCTCAAGCATCTCGATCTGAAACCGGGGAAGAGCGCGACGGTCGAATTCACGCTGGTGCGTGACGATCTTGCCTTCGTCCATCCCGATTTCAGCCGCTCGGCGGAGCCCGGCGATTTCGACGTGTGGATCGCGCCGTCGTCGGTGGGCGGGACGCCCGCGACCTTCACGCTCTCCGCCTGAGCCAAAGGCTTGCTGGGGCAGGGCAGGCAGTCCACCACAAGCGCGGGAGATGATCGCGCGGTGAGCCAGACATGAAACCCGCTTTGCGCCGCTTCGGCGAAGGGCAGCACCCGGTGGTCGTAGTCGACGATTTCACCGGCGATGTCGGCGCGATCATCGAGATCGCGGCGGCGCTGGCGCCGTTTCCGGCAAACGCGGACAATTATTATCCGGGCCTGCGTCGAGTCATCACCGAGGCCGACGTGGCGGCTTTTACCTATGCCGATCGCGTGCTGCAGCAGGCCGCTAGCTTTATCGGCGGCGCGTTCGACTATGACGATTTCGAC
>NZ_DATHFV010000003.1:0-4409 GCF_035317925.1 Sphingomonas sp. | reverse complement strand
CCGCGGGTCGCCGCGACGTCCCCGGACGGCCGCTAACTTACGCTACGACGCCCGGTTTCCTCGACCATTTTGGCCTCGTTTCGCGCAAGGATCTGCCCGGAATCGACGATCTGCGCGCCGCCGGTCTGCTCGATCCGGTCGATCTTGCGATGGAACAGGCGCATCTCAGCCTCGAAGATGATGATGCGCGGGAGGCCGAAAGCGACGACGGGGAATAACAAGGACCGTTGTCTGGTCTTTCTTCTCGCTCCGTCCCGCGAAGCCCTTGGCGGGCTGGTCAATTGGGGGTGCGGAGCCTAAATACACCCTCGAATACGTCTTCGGAGAGTTAAAATGGGCGGCCTGTCCTTCATTCATATCCTCATTTTCGCGGTGATCGCGGTGCTGCTGCTTGGCGGCGGCCGCTTTTCCAGCATGATGGGCGACGTCGCCAAGGGCGTGAAGCAGTTCAAGAAGGGCATGGCGGAGGAGGACGATGCGACCAAGCCCGCTCCGCCCGCGCCGCGCCTCAATGCCCAGCCGCCGGTCGAACCCAATCCCGACCAGCATTTGCAGCCGATGAAGGACGACCGTCCGGCTCAATAAGGCGCAAGCGTGTTCGACGTCGCACCGACCGAATTGTTATTGCTGGGTGCGGTGGCCATCGCGGTCATCCCGCCCAAGGATTTGCCGCGCGCGATGCGCTTCGCCGGCCAGTGGATCGGCAAGGCGCGCGGCATGGCGCGCCATTTCCGCACTGGTCTCGACGAAATGATCCGCCAGGCCGAACTCGAAGAGATCGAGAAGAAGTGGCGCGACGAAAATGAGCGGATCATGCGCGAGCATCCGCTCCAGGACGCGATCGAGCATCCGGCGGACGAGCCGGTAATGGCCGCGCTTCCCGCACCCGCTGCCCAGGAGGATGCGGATTCGCCGATCGAGCCCGCGCCCGAAGCCGCGCCGCTCACCGCCGAAAACGGCACCGAGCTGCCGCCGCCGGTGCCCGAGGGCAATCCGCCGCCCAAGGCGAAGCGCGTGACCAAGCCCGCGACCCTTCCACCGCTCGCGATAGCCGAGGATGACGGTCCCGAACTCCCGCTCGGTCTGCCGCCCAAATCATGACCGAAGAAACCGACGAGATCGACGACAGCCGCGCGCCGCTGATGGAGCATCTGATCGAGCTGCGGAAACGGCTTATCTGGTCGTTCGCCGCCTTGGGCCTGTGCTTCGCGGTCTCCCTCTATTTCGCGCGCCCGATCCTGTCCTTCCTGGTCCATCCGCTCAAGGCGGCGGGACAGAGCAAAATCGTCTACACCGAGGTGTTCGGCGGCTTCATCACCGAGGTGAAGGTCGCGTTCTTCGCCGGGTTGATGCTGTCCTTTCCGATCATCGCCAACCAGCTCTGGCAGTTCATCGCGCCCGGCCTCTACCGCAAGGAAAAGAAGGCGCTTTTGCCCTTCCTGATCGCGACGCCGGTGCTGTTCCTGATGGGGGCGAGCCTAGCGCGCTTCATCGCGATCCCGCTCGCGCTCAAATATCTGTACGGCTTCTCGGGCGATCTCGGCGGCATCAAGCAGGAGGCCCTGCCCGAGCTTTCCAACTATCTCAGCTTCACCATGCAGTTCCTGTTCGGCTTCGGCGCGGCCTTCCTGCTGCCGGTGCTGCTGATGCTGCTGGAACGCGCGGGCATCGTCACCCGCACCCAACTGATCAAGTTCCGCCGCTATGCGATTGTGGTCAATTTCGGGATCGCGATGGTGCTGAGCCCGCCCGACGCCGGATCGATGCTGCTGATGGCGGTGCCGTTGGTGCTGCTCTACGAACTCGCGATCGTCGGCATCTGGTTCACCGAGCGCAAACGCAAGCGCATGGCCGAAGCGACGGCGGATGATGGTTCGCAGATCATAAAAAAGGGCGACGCCCCGTCTTAGGGGGGCGCCGCCTTTTCTCTCTCCTAAGCCTTCAAGGGCTTACTTGGCGTCGTTGGCCGTGTTGGTGACGGTCTTGCCGACCGACGACACGTCCTTGCCCGCGCCAGAGATCGTGTTGCAGGCGGCGAGCAGCAGCATGCCCGCGATGGCGGCGATTTCGAGCGTCTTGCGAACCATGATCTTGTTCCTTCTCTGGAGCCCCCAGGGGCGCTGAAGTTGAATGAGCCGCCGCCGATTTGGTTCCGCTGCCGGTTCGATCGAAGCGATCGCTGTGGCGCAGATACAATTTGGGCCCGAAGGCGCCACCGGGGGGGAGGATCGGCGCGTTCGGGCCCATGTGTTCGGACAGCGAGAGCGGGGGGGCAAAAGGTCGCTATCCGGGGTGAAAAACGGCCTTCCGCGCGATCGGTTCCACAGCCGCAAAATTTTTTCAGTTTTTTTCCGGCACGAGCGAATCCGGCGTGATCGCGATCGCGACCTGATAGCGGCCGATCGCGCCGTCATAGTCGAGGTGCGAGCGTAGCTGGCGGGCGAGTCCCGTGACGATCCGCTCGAAGCGCGCCCGGCCGGGGTGCGCCTCGCATATGGCCTCGCCCAATTTTTTGGACTCGATCGACAGCAAGGCGCGTTCGGGCGTGTCGCCGGGGGTGAGCGTGATCGCGATCGCTCCGGTCGGGTCGCAATTCATCACCAGTTCCACGATCTCGGTCACGAGGAAGGCGACCGGGACGGCGACGTCCTGCGTGATGAAGCCGGGGACCATATCCAGCGTGATCGTCAGGTGTTGGGCGCCGGGTGGCGCGGTCGCGCGCAGATTGGCGGTCAGCTCGGCGATGATCGATCGCAGGGCGACACCGCGATTTTCTTCCAGTTCGGCGTAATGATTGCGGTGGACGACCGCGAGCGCATCGACCCGGCGCTGGATCGAGGCATAAGCCGCGGCGACATCGCCCTCGGTGCCGCGTGCGTGCAGGTTGATCAGGCTGGCGACGACCTGGAGGTTGTTCTTGACCCGGTGATGCACTTCGCGCGTCAGGCGGACCTGGTGGCTCAGGCCTTCTTCCAGCTCCAGTTCGCGCGCGACCAGCTGCGCGGCGGTCGATTCCAGCGCCTCCCCCAGCGATCGTATCTCCTCCGCGGGCGTGCTGATGCGCGGCAGGATGAGCGGACCGTCGCCCGGCTGATAGAGCGCGATCGCGCGTTGCATCTGCCGCAGCGGGCGCACCAGCGCCTGATCGAGCACCACCCAGCAGATCGCCGCCGCGGCCGACCACATCAGCACCGGCAGCAGCACGAGCAAAATCTCGACCGCGCTGATCGGGTTGGCGAGCACGGTCAGCTGCAGCCGGATCTGGCCGCTCGCAGCGGGCGCGCTCACCTGCACCCGCCGCACCAGCGGCGAGGCCCGGCCGACGCTGGAGACGATCAGCCGCGCGCCATTCTGGTTGAGGACGATCCCCTCATTGCTGCCGGTCGCCAGCACCTGGCGCAGCATCGGCGCTGGAATTTCGCCGATGCCATAGCTGCCGTTGGGGGCGGGCACGGTGAAGCGCAGCCCCGCCTCGCCGGGCAGCAGATCGGTGTCGAGGGCGCCCGCGCGCGGATGCACCAGGCCGGTGGCGGCGAAACCCGGCGTGGCGCAGGCAAGCGTGCCGTCGGCGGCATATAAAGCGAGGTTGAGCTTGGCTTCAAAGGCGGCCTGATCGCGCTCAAGCAGCGTGTGGCAAAAGCGTGCATCCGGCAACGGTCCGGTCAGATTGGCACGGATCATGGCCGCGCCGCGCAACAGCAATATGTCGATCTGGCGCGCTTCGGCGGTCGCGACCACGCGTGCATCCGCCTCGCGTTGCGCCTGTTTGGCGTGCGCTGACTGAATCGACGCGAACAAGGCGATCAGCCCGAGCGGCAGCAACGCCACCGTCAGGATGATCAGCATCTTGGTACCGGTCGAAAAGCGGTCCGGAGTCAGGCGGGCAAAAAAAGGTGCCGCCGAAGGCGTCGACGCCATCGGGCTATCGCCCTCCGTCAGGTAAGCTTGCCGAGCAGATCGAGAAACTCCTGAGGAACATCTTCGCCGACTGCCTCTTCGTAGGCGTTGCGAAGCGCGTTCGCAACGTGCGGGTCATGACCGCGCGCGCCGCGTTTACCCGTTCCAGATTGCTTGTCGCGTCCGGCTGCTTTGGATGTCTTGTCCGCCGTCAAACCAAACGCCCCCCGCTGAATATCATTGTCCAGCCGCACTTTGTTGTCCGTTGCCCTCAAAACTTCACCTCGGGAAGCCCCTTCCTTCATCGCCCGGTATATAGGCATTGAGGGATCGGGGCGTGATCCCAAAGATCGTCCCGGCGGAAAGCCCGCGCGACCATGAAACAAAAACTCCGCATGTTTGTTCCGCACCCGGGCTAAAGAATCAGGCACCGCCTGTAACCGGGGATAAGTCGCCATGCGCGTCACCGCTTTCGGTTGCATCGGTCCGGGCGCTTGCCCACAAGGCCTTAT
>NZ_DATHFV010000002.1:0-10166 GCF_035317925.1 Sphingomonas sp. | reverse complement strand
TCCCCTCGCCTTCCAATATGGCGCGAATCGCGCTCGAAATCTCGGGATCCTCGCGCCCGATCAGACGCGGCCCCATTTCGACCACCGTCACGCGCGCGCCGAAGCGGCGGTACATCTGCGCGAATTCCAGCCCGATATAGGAGCCGCCGACGACGATCAGGTGCTCCGGCACCGTCTCCAGCCCGACGATATTGCTGTTGGTGAGATAGTCGACCTGGTCCACGCCCGGCATATCGGGCACCGCCGCGCGGCCGCCGACATTGAGGAAGATGCGCGGCGCCTCCAGCACATCGTCGCCGACGCGCATCCGGCCGGGCGCCTCGAACCGGGCATGGCCGCGCAGGAAGGTCAGGCCCTTCATCCCCGCCAGCCATTCCTCGCCGCCCGTGCGGCTATCGAGAATGACCTTGCGGGCCCGCGCCGCCACCGCCGGCATGTCGATCCCGACCGGACCGAGCTTGAGGCCATAATCCGCCGCGCGCCGCGCCATATGCGCGGCATAGGCGCTCGCGACGAGCGTCTTGGTCGGCTTGCAGCCCGTATTGACGCAGGTGCCGCCGACCAGGTGGCGCTCGATCAGCGCCACCTGCATGCCCGCGCCGGTCAGGCGCGCGGCGAGTGCCGGACCCGCCTGCCCGGCACCGACGATGATCGCATCGAAGCCGCGGGTCACGCGACCGCGCAGACGATCAAAATCGCGCCGCCGATAGCGATAACATCTTCGATCAGCGCGGCCGGGCGATCCTGCTTGAATTGACCCGCGAGCCAATTGCGGGCCGCCGCACCGCCCAGCGTGCCGATCACCGCACCCACGATTCCGGCAATGATGCCCGCTACCATCATCTCCCTCGACGCGCCGATCGCGCCGCCGGCGAGACCTCCCATCACGATGCGCGCACCGAACTGCATCGGTACCTTGCGGCTGGGCGTGGCGGGCAGCTGATCGGTGACCAGCTCGGCAACGGCGAGCACCCCGAAAATCCAGGGCGTCCACTTATAGCCCATGAAGGCGAGCGGCGTGCCGGCGAGGCTGAGATGACAGAAACGGGCGGCGAAGCTGACGGCGGCGGGCGCGGTGAGCGCGCGCAGCCCTGCAACGACACCAATCAGAAGAGCTAAGGCTATAAGCATGTCCGGTCCTCTCTCGGATAGATGGTAAGCCGAACCAATCGTTACGCGTCCGCAGTCTCGCCGATCCGGATCAAAACGTCCACGGCACAAAATGTTCGCGCAATCATCATATAATTGCTGGAAATTTTGTGTGCGGCGCAGCATTCCGTTGCATTTTTGCACACTTCAGCACGAATATGGCTTGTGACCGCGCTGTCATCGACATGTATGCGTTTACATTTTGGGGTTCGATTGACTTCGTTTTTGATAGCGGTACCGCCTGACATCGATGGCCGTCGGTCATCGTCAACCAACGGATCAGCGGCCGTGAGCCGACTGACCAGGGGGGATGCCAGATCATGAAAAATTCCAGGACTTTGCTTGCCTACTCCACTTCGGCGCTGGCGGTTGCCGCCTGCCTGATCCTGCCCGGCGTCGCCGGCGCGCAGACAGCCGGCGCCGCGGCAACCAATGCACAGCCCAGCACGGACGTCAGCGACGAAGTCGTCGTTACCGGCATCCGCGCTTCGCTCGAGCGTTCGATCGCGATCAAGCGCGACAGCACGGGCGTCGTCGACGCGATCTCGTCGGAAGACATCGGCAAGTTCCCCGATACCAACCTCGCGGAATCGCTCCAGCGCATCAGCGGCGTGTCGATCGATCGTCGTAACGGCGAAGGCGCCGAGGTTACGGTGCGCGGCTTCGGCCCGCAGTATAACCTGGTGACCCTGAACGGCCGCCAGCTCGCCGCGTCCGACCAGACGCCGGTCGGCGGCGACGAAAACGCCGACTTCGGCCGCAACACCAGCCGTTCGTTCGACTTCTCGAACCTCGCGTCGGAAGGCGTGAAGACGCTCGAAGTCTACAAGACCGGCAAGGCCGGGGTCCCGTCGGGCGGCATCGGCGCCACCATCAACGTCGTGACGCGCAGGCCGCTCGACGCCGGCCATGCCGGGGTCACCGGCTCGATCGGCGTGAAGGCCAATTACGACACCAGCGCGGACGACTGTCTCCACTGCGGCGCCCATGTCACCCCGCAGGTCTCGGGCCTGATCAACCTCGTCAACGAAGACGAAACGTTCGGCGTCACGGCGTACGGCAGCTATCAGAAGCGCAACTTCAGCACGATCGCCGCGACGGTGAACGACTGGAACGTGACCACCCTGGCGCAGTTCCTGGCACCCGGCTCCGGCAACGTGAACGCCGCGAGCAAGATCAACAACGCACCGACCGACATGAACGCGCTGGTCGCGCGCCCGAACGACGCCCGTTACCACTTCGCCGAGGATTCGGAGCAGCGGATCAACGGCCAGATCACGGCGCAGTGGAAGCCGACCGACAATTTCACGGTCACCGCGGACGGCTTCTACGCCCGCAATGACGAGAGCGAGCGCCGTTCGGACGAATCCAACTGGTTCAACCGTCCGTTCGACGTCGTCACGTTCGACAGCGGCCACAAGGTCGCCACGACCACCTATCTGCACGAGGTGATCGCGGGCGAAACCAAGGATGCCGGTTTCGAGCAGCAATATCGCGCGCAGTCGAACCGCCTGCAGGATTTCGGCCTGAACGGTAAGTGGGAAGCCACGGACCGCCTCACCGTGGCGGTCGATGGCCATGTCAGCGTGTCGGACAGCAAGCCCAACAATCCCAACGGCATGAGCTCAAGCCTGCTCGCGCTGTCCTCGCCGACGCTCGCGTCGCACTCGTGGGATTATGATGGCGGTTTCCCGGTCCAGACCGTGGTCTATGCCGACCCCGCGACCACCTCGCCGACCCATCCGGTCGTCAAGGGCAACGGCAATGGCGTACTGGACGACGGCGACGTCGGCACCCAGCAATGGCGTCAGACCGCTGTCACCTTCCATCAGAATCTGAAGGAAGCCCGCGTCGACGCCGGTTGGAAGTTCACCGACGAATTGCGCTTCGACTTCGGCGGCGATTATCGCGATGCCAAGACCCGCTCGACCCAGTACAGCTATCAGGAAGTCCTGGGCGACTGGGGCAACGTCAATCCGCGTGACGTGGATGCGATCGCCCCGGGCTCGCTCGAGACCTTCTGCCTGGTCTGTCGGTTCCAGCATAACGACCCGAAGGCGAGCGGTGACGGCCTCACCGCCTTCCGCACCGAGGACGCCGCTACGCTCGGTAACCAGCTGGGAGCCTATTATGCCGGCCTGGGCCACGTTAACGGTCTGACCGGCAGCGCCGACGACAGCATCCGCGAGAAGATCAAGGCGGCCTACGGCCAGCTGACCTGGAAGGGTTCGCTTGGCGGTATGGATGCGGGCTTGGTCGCTGGCGTCCGCTACGAATGGACCACGGTTGGCGCGGTTTCGTTCCAGGGCGTTCCCCAGGATATCCGCTGGCAGTCGGACAACGACTTCATCGTCGATCTGACGGCGACCCCGCAGGCGGTCACCGGTTCGGGCAAGTATCACAACTTCCTGCCGTCGGTAGACTTCAACATCAACTTTACGGACAAGATTATCGGCCGCCTGTCCTACAGCCGCACGATCTCCCGTCCGAGCTACGGCAACATGTTCGCCTCGACGACGGCGAGCCAGCCGAACGACGCGACCGCGGTTGGCGGCAATGCGGGTGGCAGCACCGGCAACCCCGGCCTGAAGCCGCTGGCATCGGACAATTTCGATGCCTCGCTTGAATGGTATTTCAAGCCGGGCAGCTATGTGTCCGCCGGTGGCTTCTACAAGAACGTGAAGAACTTTATCGGCAACGCGATCATCCCGACCAGCCTGTTCGGTCTGCGTGATCCGAGCTCCGGCGCGGCAGGCAGCCGTTCGGGTACGGCCAAGACCCAGCTTCAGGCGCTGGGTGTGGACGTTACCGACGTCAACCTGTTCACCTACACCGCTTTGCTGCAGCAGAATGGCGGCAACACGGCGGCGGCGACGACGACCTTCAACGCCAATCTGGTGCCGGGGACGAAGTCGCTCAACCAGGCCTTCGTGGACTCGACCATTGGTGCGGTGGACATCATCGCGGATGCCAACGACCCGCTGTTCAGCTTCAACGTCAACACGCCGATCAACAACAAGTCGGCGCATATCTATGGCTTTGAAGTCGCGGGTCAGTACTTCCTCGGCAACACCGGTATCGGCGTCGCCGCGCAGTACACCTACGTCCGCGGCAATGTCGGCATCGACGTCACGGCCGATCCGACCGCGAACCAGTTCGCGCTGCTCGGCCTGTCGGATACCGCCAACGCCACGCTCATCTACGACAAGCACGGCATCTCGGCGCGCGTCACCTACAACTGGCGTGCGAAGTTCCTGAGCGAAGCCAATCGCGGCGGATCGCATAACCCGGTGTTCACGGCGCCCTATCACCAGATCGACGCGAACCTGAGCTATGACATCACGCCGAAGATCGCGGTGTCGCTGGAAGGTCTCAATATCTTCGAGGAAGGCGTAAAGACCTACGCCCGCTCGACGAACGAGATCTACTTCATCCAGGAAGGCGAGGCCCGCTACCTGGTGGGTATCCGCTACAAGTTCTGATCGCAGCAGCGATCAGTCCTGGGGGAAAGGCCGCTGCTGTCGCAGCGGCCTTTTTCTTTTGCGCCGCCGGGAAGGTCGGCTAGGCCGATGGGAACAGCGACGCCGACATCGATGTCGCAGACCAACGAAAACAGCAGCGAGAGCGTGCCCTGATGGCCAGTCCCATTCTTCTCAACAATATCGATCACGGCGATGTGCGCGTCCTGACCGGCCAGAGCGCCGCCTTTGGCGATGCGATCAATCAGGTCACCGTCTTCCCCACCGAATATGAGGCGCTCCAGCGCGAATATCCGATCCTGTTCCGGCGCGATCCGGACGGCGTCTATTATTCGGTCGCGTTGCTCGGGCTCGACCGCGACGAGAATCTGTTCCTCGGCGAGGATGGCTGGCAGGGCCAATATGTGCCGGCTCTTCTCCAGCGCGGCCCCTTCTCGATCGGCGTTCCCGCGCGCGGCCCAGGCGGCGAGCCGCTCGGCGAGCCGATGATCCATATCGACCTCGATCATCCCCGCGTCAGCCGCGGCACCGGCGAGAATGGCGGCCATCCCGTCTTCCTGCCCCAGGGCGGCAATGCGCCCTATCTCGATCATGTCGCGGGCGTGCTGCGCACGATCTTCACCGGCGTCGAGGTGACCAAGTCGATCTTCGCCGCGTTCAAGGACTATGGTCTGATCGAGCCGATCGCGATCGAGATCCAGGTCGGCAATGGCCGCCAATATAACGTCCCCGATTGCTACACGATCAGCCGCGAGCGGCTGATGCAGCTCGACGGCGCGGCGCTGGAGAAATTGCATCGCGCCGATTTCCTGCGCGCGGCGATCTGGGTCGCCTCGTCCTTGCAGAATATCAGCCGTCTGGTCGATACCAAGACCGGGCGCGAAGCTGCGGCTTGAACCAAACCGGGGTGGCATAAAGGCGATGACGGGGATCACGGCCAGGACCGAGGAGTTGACGGGCATCGCGCCCGACCGGATCCCGTTCGACGAGCTGATCGCACGCCAACATCCGGTGATATTGAAGGGCGTGGCGCGCGATTGGCCGCTCGTCCGCCATGGCCTGCATTCGCCTTATGAGGCGATGCATTACCTCACCTCTTTCTATCAGGGCCATCCGATCGTCGGCTATGTCGGCGCGCCCGAGATCAAGGGCCGCTTCCACTATACGCCCGACGTCTCCGCGATGAACTTTACCGGCGAGCGCACCCGGCTCGACACGTTCCTCGATCGGATCGCGGCGCATTTCGACGATCCGGACCCGCCCTCTTTCTATATCGGCTCGACCGACGTCGACGCCTATTTGCCCGGTCTGCGCGCGGAGAACGATCTCAAGCTCGATCATCCGGCCTTTGGCGCCAGCCCGCCGATGATGAGCATCTGGATGGGCAACCACACGATCGCGTCGGCGCATTGGGATATGTCGAACAACATCGCCTGCTGCATGGTCGGCACGCGGCGCTTCACGATGTTCCCGCCCGAGCAGATCGAAAATCTCTATCCCGGCCCGCTCGAACCGACCCCCGGCGGCCAGGTCGTGTCGATGGTCGATTTCGCCGCGCCCGATCTGCAGCGCTTCCCCCGTTTCGCCGACGCTTGTGCCGCGGGCCAGGTCGCCGAGCTCGAGGCGGGCGACATCCTGCTCTATCCCGCCTTGTGGTGGCACCATGTCGAGGCGCAGGGCCGCTTCAATGCGATGATCAATTATTGGTGGAACGCGGTGCCCGATTTCATGGACACGCCCATGAACACGTTGCTCCACGCCATGCTCAGCCTGCGCGACCGGCCCGAGGCCGAGAAACGATCCTGGCGCGCGATGTTCGATTACTACATCTTCGGCCCGGCCGATCGCCCGGCGGCGCATCTGCCGGAAGCCGCCCGGGGCGCGCTCGCGCCGCTGGACGAGCTGCGCGCGCGGCGGCTGCGCGCGGTTTTGCTCAATAAATTCAATCGCTGATGGCGATATCTGGAGGGATTGTGGAGGCGAACAAGGTGAAGCGGGTCGTGATCGCGGGCGGCGGCACCGCCGGCTGGATCGCGGCCGCGGCGTTGATCAAGGAGCTGAAGCCGCTGCTCGACATCACCCTGGTGGAGTCGGACGAGATCGGCACGGTCGGCGTCGGCGAATCCACCATCCCCACCACGCGCGCCTTTCACGGCATTCTCGGCATCTACGAAAAGGCGTTCGTCGCGGCGACCCAATCGACCTTCAAGCTCGGCATCGAATTCGAGAATTGGAACAAGGTCGGCGACCGTTATTTCCACGCCTTCGGCTCGGTCGGCAAATCGGTGTGGATGGCGGATTTCCAGCATTTCTGGCTGGAGGCGGTGCGCCAGGGCTTCGGCGGCGACTATGTCGATTACAGCTTCGAAGGCGCGGCGGCCAAGGCCAACAAGTTCGAGACGCACGACGGCGCGTCGATCGCCTACGCCTATCATCTCGACGCGACCGCCTACGCCAAATTCCTGCGCGGTCTGGCCGAACCGGCGGGCGTGAAACGGGTCGAAGGCAAGATCAAACAGGTCGTCCAGAACCCCGAAACCGGGTTCGTCGAGGCGCTGGAGCTCGAATCCGGCGTCCGGATCGAGGGCGATCTGTTTCTGGATTGCACCGGATTCCGCGCGCTTTTGTCCGAGGGGACACTCAAGACCGGCTTCGAGGACTGGAGCCATTGGCTCGCGACCGATGCCGCGCTCGCCGTCCAGACCGAACCGACCGGCCCGGCGGTGCCTTACACGCGCGCGATCGCGCACGAAAATGGCTGGCGCTGGCGGATTCCGCTGCAGACGCGCGTCGGCAACGGCTTCGTTTTCTGCACCGACTATATGTCGGAGGACGAGGCGCGCGCGCAGTTTCTGGGCGCGATCGAGGGCAAACCGTTGTTCGATCCGCGCCTGCTCCGCTTCAAGGCCGGCATGCGCAAGCAATCCTGGACCAAGAATGTGATCGCGATGGGCCTGTCGAGCGGCTTCATCGAGCCGTTGGAATCGACCAGCATCCACATGATCAAGATCGCGGTCACGCGGCTGATCCAGAATTTCCCGTTCGACGGCATCACCGATGCGCTGACCGATCGCTTCAACGCCCAGTCACGCCGGGAGATGGAGCATGTGCGCGACTTCATCATCCTCCATTACAAGCTGACCGAGCGCGACGATTCGCCCTTCTGGCGGCGCTGCCGCGACATGGAGATTCCAGCCAGCCTGGCCGAGCGCATCCGCCTCTTCCGCGAGAATGCGATGGCCTATCAGGGCGGGGACGAGATGTTCCGGATCGACAGCTGGATCATGGTGATGCTGGGCCAGGGCATCCAGCCCCAATCCTATCACCACCTCGCGCGGATGATGGAGCCGGGCCAGCTCGAAAAGGCGCTGACCGATCTCAAGGCGGGTATCGCCCACCAAGTCGCCAAGCTGCCTGACCACCAGCAATTCTTCGAGAGCTACGCGCCGGCGGCTTGAGCCGCCTCTATCGCTTCCGCTTCGACACGGCCGGCGCGGCTTTGGGGCGCACGGCCACGGCCGGCGCCGGTTTGGCGGGCTCGGGCGCGCCCGGCTGCACCACGAACCGGAACGGCGGGCGGCCGGTCAGATAGCGCGCCGCCATGCGCTGCACATCGGCCGGCGTGACCTTTTCGAGATCGGGCACCTTGCTCCGGATCATGTCGAAATACGCGGGGTTGCCGTCCGACGCGGCGAGCGCGTCGACCCAATAATCGGCGAAGGCGAAGCCGCGGCGGCTGCCGTCCACCATCGGGGTGCGGGCGCGCGCCAGCTCGTCCGGCTTGATCGGCGTTTGCGCGAGATCGTGCACGATCGCATCGAGTTCGGCGAAGAAGGCGGCGGCCTTGGCCGGCGGCAGCTCCACCTGCACGCCCAACACCGCATAATTGGGCTGGCCCACCCCTTGATCGACGAATGTGTCGGGCGAATAGGTCAGTCCCTCGCGTTCGCGCAGGCCCGCCATCAGCCGCGCCTTGATCACCTCGGACAGCACCTGGGTGGCGCGGGAATCGGCCATGCTGGAGACGAAGCCGGCGATCGGCCAGGCGGCGATCGCCATGCCCTGCGCGGCGCCGCCAGCAACGGTTTCGACCACCGGATCGGCCGACGGCGCGGGAAAATGCGCGTCGCGCGACGGCGGACGCGGCCCGCGCGGCGGCAGCGCGCCGACGGTCGCGCGCGCCACCTCCACCGCGCGTTCGACATCCATGTCGCCGACGATGACCAGGTTGAGCGGCCCGGCCAGCGAGGGCGCGAGCAAGGCGGGCAGATCGGCGGCATTGGTTGTCTGGAGATCGGCCGCGGTGGGTGTGCCGCGCCAGCGCGGATCGCGATCGTGCAGCAGGAACGCCAGGTCGCGCGCGGCGGTCAGCGGCACCGATGCGGCGAGCTGGCTGCGCACCGACGTCGCGGCCGAAATGGCATCGCGCAGCGCGCGCGGCCGGAATGCCGGATCGACGACGTAGGCGGTCAGCAACTGCGCCTCGGCCTCGAGATCTTCGGGGCGGGTGCGGCCGATCAGGTTGAAGCGGTCCGTCGTCGAGGCGAGCGACGCGCCGATCGTCTTGCCGAACAGCGCCTCGTTGATGTCGGCCACGTCGGCCTTGCCCAGCCCGCCCAGAACGAAGGTCTGCGGCGCCTGGCTGAGCAGCCACAAGGCGTGATCGCGCCCTTCCGGCAATCCGCTTATTCCCGACCCGAACGCAAGATTGAGCACCACCTGGCCCGTGCCCGCCGCCCGCTTGACCGTGGCGGTGGTGCCATTCGCGAAGCGCACCACCGTGACGCCGATATCGGGCAGTTCCTTGCGCTCGACGATACGGCCGGGCGCGCCGAAATTGGTATAGGGCCACGCCGTCGCGGCCATCGTCGCGGGCGGGGTCACCGGCGCGGTCGCGGCGGCCGCGATCGTCGCCTTGAGCCCCGCTTCGCCACCCTCGATCGGGGCCGAGTCTGACACGAACAGCAAAGGCCCCGATCCGGCGAACAGCCGTACCGCCGCGCGATTGATGTCGGCGACCGTCATCTTGCCCGTAAGGCGGTCGACGTCCGCCGCATTCTGGCGTGGGCTGACGAAGATCGACGCGCTGTCGAAGCTGGACAGCAACTGGTTGGCGAGATCCGACGAACCGCGCGTATCCGATGCGGCGGCGGATTCGGCGACGCGCGCATGGATGCGCGCGCCCGCATGATCGAACTCGGCCTGCGACACGCCGTAGCGCACCAGCCGCTTTTGCTCGGCCAGCGCGGCGGCGATCGCCGGGCGCACTTTGCCGTCGAGCGGCTGGACCGCGATGCTGGTGTCGATCGCGATGTGGTACAAAGCCTGCCAGCCCACGCCCGCGCCGCTGAATGGTGTGTTGGGCTGCCCCGCCGCGCGCAGGAACCGCGTGTTGAGGATTTCGTACAGCAATGTGTCGGCGACATATTCGGCCTCGCGCGCATAATCGTCGGGCCGCGTGTCGTACGGTGCCTGCCAATCGATCCGCACCGATTTGGGAGCGCCGGGATCGACGAACAGCCGCGTCGCCGGGCTGCG
>NZ_DATHFV010000001.1:0-12046 GCF_035317925.1 Sphingomonas sp. | reverse complement strand
GACGGTACAGCCGCGTCGGCTTGAAGCGCATCGCCTCGCCGAAAATCTCGGTGTCCGGCGTGAAGGCGACACTGGTGCCGCGCCGGTTGGGGGTCGGCCCGATCGTCTCCAGCTTCGACGTCGGCAGGCCGCGCGCGAAGGTCTGGCGATAGAGCGTGCGATCGCGCGCGACCTCGATCACGGTGTCGGTCGAGAGCGCGTTGACGACGCTGATGCCGACGCCGTGCAGGCCGCCGGACGTGGCATAGGATTTGTCGCTGAACTTGCCGCCCGAATGGAGCATCGTCAGGATCACTTCCAGCGCCGACTTGCCCGGATATTTGGGATGCTCGTCGACCGGCATGCCGCGGCCATTGTCGGTGATGGTGAGCCGGTTGCCCGCCGCCAGCGTCACGTCGATCCGCGTCGCATGGCCCGCGACGGCTTCGTCCATTGCATTGTCGAGCACTTCGGCGGCGAGGTGATGCAGCGCGCGTTCGTCGATGCCGCCGATATACATGCCCGGGCGGCGGCGGACGGGCTCAAGCCCCTCCAGCACCTCGATCGCGGAAGCGTCGTAATTGTTGGAAGCGGATTGTCCGGTGGAAGCGAAGAGATCGTCGGCCATATGCAAGCCGACCCTAGCGGTGCGCCTTAGCTCTTGTCCACGACCGCCTTGCCCGCATGGGCGCGGATTACCTCGGTTTTGCGCAACGGCCTGACGTCGATCGCGTGCAGGATCGCCGCGCCATCCATCGGACCGGGGGCCTCGCGCAGCGTGCGGCCGTCCTTGTCGATCAGGATCGCGTGATAGTTGAGCACGGGCACGACGAACTTGCGGCGGAGCTTGTCCGCCTTGTCGCTCGCGCCGATCACGGTCATCGGATCGACCTGGACGAACAGCAGATCGCGTTTGGACGCCTCCAGCGCGAACTGGGCCATGATAGCGCGCTGCGCCGCCAGGCGGGCGTCCGCGAGCGACGGCGTGAACACGATCAGCACGCGATAATGGTCCTGCATGCCGGTGATCGAGCGGAGATCGTCACTGGTGGCATGGGCCGACCCGCCGAGGACCAGGCCAAGGGCGATCGCGGCGGTTCTGAGGATTTTCATGCGCTCCCAACGCGCCACGGCTCATCGCGATCCGGGCGCATTTCGTCGCCGACGCCGAATGGCTGAGCCGTCCCTAGTCCGTCATGCCGGACTTGTTCCGGCATCCACCGGCAGGCAAGCGCCAAGCCGCGGAGTGGACCCCGGAACAAGTCCGGGGTGACGTAATAAAAAAGCCGGGAGGTCGCTCCCGGCTTCTTTGACTAGCGTCTGCGTTGCCCGTCGGCGTCCGTTACCGGACGCGGGGGCCGCCATAAGGCAGCGGCGGCGGCGGACGGCGGTCGCGGCGGGGCAGTTGCGCCTGATAGGCGACCGAACAATGTTCGAGGCAGTAGGGAAAGCCCGGGTTCACCGCGTTGCCGCAGAAGTGGAAATCGGGCTCGCCCGGATGGCCGAGCGGCCATTTGCAGATGCGATCGTTCAAATCGAGCAGGCTGGTCTTGTCGGCCATGTCGGCCGACGGTTTGGCGGGCACCAGCCGGCGCGGCGGCGCGGGCGGGATCGGCGACTGCTGCTCGTGCGGGTTCTGGCGCTGGAAACCGCCGGGGCCGATCGAGCGGACGATCGGGGCGGGGGCGGCCGGCTTGGCGTCCGGGTCCACCGCGGCTGCCGCCTTGGGCTCGGCCGGTTCAGCCGCCGGGGCAGGGGCCGCCTTGGGCGCGGCCGGTGCGGGCGCTGCCGCTGCGGGCTTCGGCGCCGGCTCGGCGGCGTCGGCCTCGCCCGGCTTCACCGGCGAGGGGCGCGATTGTAGGCCGAGGCGATGCGCTTTGCCGATCACGGCATTGCGGCTGACACCGCCCAGCGTTTCGGCGATCTGGCTGGCGGTATGGCCGTTCTGCCACATCTGCCGGAGCTGCTCGATCCGATCGTCAGTCCACGACATTCATTTGCTTCCCATGGCTTCGAGGCTTGCCGCTGCGGCACCCGGTGGCTACCGGACGCTCGTGAACGACGCCTCGATCGAAACTAAACGTCCTGCCCCCGGCGAACCGGTGATCGCAATGATCAACTGGGGAGGACTGCGCGCCCTCTATATCAAGGAGGTAAGGCGTTTCTTCAAGGTGCAACTGCAAACTGTGTGGGGACCGGCCTTTTCGGCCTTCCTGTTGCTCCTGGTTTTTTCGATCGCGTTCGGGCGCAGCGGCAAGCTGGTGATGGGCGTGCCCTTCGCCGTTTTCGCCGCCCCCGGGCTGATCGCGATGTCGATGATGCAGAACGCGTTCGCCAATGCCAGCTTCTCGCTGCTGGTCGGCAAGATGCAGGGCACGATCGTCGATTATCTGATGCCGCCTTTGTCGTCGGGCGAATTGCTGTCGGCCTTGGTCGGTGCGGCGGTGACGCGCGCGGTTTTGATCTGCTTCGCGCTGATGATCATCGTCAACGTCTGGCCGGGCCATATCCTGCCGGTGGTGCCGTGGGCCGCGCTCTATTTCGGGTTGATGGGCGCGTGCATGCTCGCCTTCCTGGGCGTGCTGACCTCGATCTGGGCGGAAAAGTTCGATCACAATGCGACGGTGACCAATTTCGTGGTCCAGCCTCTGTCGCTGCTGTCGGGCACCTTCTATTCGATCGAGGGCCTGCACGGCGCGTTCCGCGCATTCAGCCATCTGAACCCGTTCTTCTATGTGATTTCGGGTTTCCGCTATGGTTTCCTCGGGATAGCCGACAGCAATATCGCGGTCGGGGCGATCGTGCTGCTCGGGGTCAACGCCGCGCTCGGCATCCTCTGCTACGGACTGATCCGCAGCGGCTGGAAGCTGAAAAACTGATGTGAGTGGGTTCCCCGGCCGCATAACGACCGGGGACACGGGGGCTCAGCCGAGGCGGGCGAGCGTTTCCTTGATCTTGAGCTTCTGTTTCTTGAGCATCGCGACGAGAATCGTGTCCGGGGCCGCCCGGTGCTGCTCGTTCTGGATCTGCGCGTCCAGGCGGGCATGCTTGGCCATCAGTACATTCGAATGGGAATTCGTCATTCGACTCGCTCCTTCTTCTCTGGTCGGACCTCCAAATAGATCACTAACCGACGTCCGAGTCTCGCGCTGATTCGCACCGTCCGCGGCGAATTCGCACCGCTTCGGCGAGAGTGATTGCGATCATTACGGATCGATAGGCCAGACGGCGTCACCGGCGGCTCTCGAATCATGATGAGCGCGCGATTCATGCTGTCGATCAAGGCCGGCGACAGGGCTACGAAGTCTATGCCTCAACCCCTTGAGCGGAATCGTGCAAACGCCTAACGGGATCGGGTTCGCGGGGTGGGTTTGGTGATGGACGAGATCGAGACCATTCGGCTGATCGGGGTATTGCGGCAGGAGCATCGCGACCTCGACGACGCGATCGACGCGCTGATCTTCGCGCCCGCCAACGACCAGCTCCAGATCGCCCGACTCAAGAAGCGCAAACTCAAGCTCAAGGACGAGATCGCGGCGCTTGAGGATCAGCTGATCCCGGATATCATCGCTTAAGCGATTGGCAGGCAGTAACAAGGACGCTGCCGATGCAACGAAAAATACTCCCGACCGCCTTGGTGATGATGGCTTTGATCCAAAGCGTCGGGATCGGCGGATGCTCGAAGAAGGTACCCGAGGACGACACGTTCGCGCCGGTCTACGCCTACACGAAATGCACGGCTGACGCGCGCGTCGGGCTGGATGCAGCCAGGGTCTCGCCCCAACAGGCAGGGCGAATTGTGGATCGATGCGATGCGGAACTGCGAACGGCGGCGCAGGCATTGGCATCTCGTGACTTGTTCGACGGCAGCGTTCACGCAAATGGCGCCAAGTCGGATCCGCGTCGAAATCTTGCCTACGAGCGACAGCTCCTGCGCGACATGGCTTTGTGCAGCACATCGTCAGAAGCTGAAGAAAAGCTTTGCCACACCATCGACTAGGCAAACAAAAACCCCCTCCCGCCAGGGTCGCGGAAGGGGGTCCTGAAGCCCGCGCTGCCCTTGGGGGGAAAGGGCGCGCCGGGCATACCGTCAGGCTGGAGGCTTAGGCCGCCTGACGATCGTTGGCCGTGTCGATCGCCTGCGGCTGCCCATTGCTGGAAGACGCGCCGTCGATCTGGATGCTGCGGGGCTTCTTGTGCTCCGGCACCTCACGGACGAGCTGGATGTCGAGCAGGCCGTCATTATAGGCCGCGCCGGTCACCTTGATGGTGTCGGCGAGCTGGAAACGGCGCTCGAACGCGCGCTTGGCGATCCCGCGGTGCAGGAACTCGCGGGCATCGCCCTCGGCGGCTTCCAAAGCGCGGCCGGTGACGATCAGCACATTGTCCTGCGCGGTGATCTCGAGTTCCTCGCGGGTGAAGCCGGCGGTCGCCATCGAGATGCGGTAGCTATCCTCGCCGACCTTCTCGATATTGTAGGGCGGGTAGGCGTCGCCCTCGCCGCGGGTCGCGAAGTCGACCAGGCGGTTCAGATTCTCGAAGCCGATCGAGGAGCGCAGCAACGGCGCGAAATCGAATGAACGCATAACATCAATCCTTTCAAAGCGATCGAACATGTCTTGGCGGCCCGCGGCATCCCGCCGGACCGTTCGCCTCCGCCCCTGAAAGGCGACGGAAGCTGAAAAAGAGATAGGAAGCCAAAACAGACGTTCAAGCATTGGAAAGGGTGTTGCCGCTAACCCTCTTTGCACATTCCGGAGGGCCCGTTCCTGTGGCATGAAGGAAGGCGAAAGGATCGCTATGGCCGTAGTACGTGGCCCTGCTTTGTCCGACCGTGTCGCGCAGCAACTCTATACAGAGGCGCTGCTGCTCGCCGACGAAACGCATGCGTATTACGACATGGCGGGACGGACCGAGCGCGAAGGGCTCGATCCCAAGGAACGCGTCCAGTTCGCGTGCGAGGCGCTGAAGGCGACGACGCGGCTTATGCATGTCATCGCCTGGCTGGCGACGCGCCGTGCGATCGCGACCGGCGAGCTGCCCGAAGGCGATCCGCGCTCGCCCGAACGGCGGCTGGGCGACAGCGCGCCGACCGCGACCGAGGTGCTGGGCGCGATGCCGACTTCTGCCCGGCGGCTGATCATGGCGGGCATCGACCTGCACGAGCGGGTCGGCCGGGTCGCTGCGGGGATCGAGGCGCCGATCGCGTCGGCGAGCCCCGCGCGCGCCTTGCTCCAGCGGCTGGAGCGCGCTTTCTGATCAAAACCGGCCTGCGCGTCGGCCTGCTGCTCGCGCTGGCGCTGCCGGCGACGCTGGCTGTCGCGGCGCCCAAATTGCCGCCCGGGACGCCGATCTGCGCGCGGCCCGGAACCAAGCCGATTTTCCTGTCGCCGATGGGCGAGCCGTTCCGGGGCGAGGCGGGCCAGCCTTATCCGTCCGAGGCCTGGTTCGCAGGCGCGGACAAGAATCATGATGGATTCCTTACGCGCGACGAGATGGTCGCGGACGCGCTCCGCTTCTTCGACACGCTGGACACCAACAAGGACGGCAAGCTCACGCCGGACGAGGTCGGCCGCTATGAGAGTCTGGTCGCGCCCGAAACCTCCATCTACGCGGCGCGGCCCGACGATTTCTTCGATCGTTCGCGCCGCGAGCAGGACGTGGGGGCGATGGCCGATTCGCGCGATTATGGCGGGCCGATGGGGGCGGGGCGCTATGCCTGGCTCAACGTGCCGGAGCCGGTCGTGGCCGCCGATCTGGACGTCGACCGGGTGGTGACGCGCGACGAATTTGCTACCGCCGCTGCCAGCATTTTCGAGCGGCTCGACATACTCAACCGCGATAAATTGCAGCTTATCGGCCTGCCGCACACGCCGCAGCAGATCGCGATTGACGGCCCGTGCCGGCTGCCCAAGAAGCATAAGGGCCGTGACCCGCAATGGTTCGGCTGACGCGCGACTAATGTTGCGCAATCGTGAAACAAAATTATAAGCCGATCCGACGAGCAACGAGCGCATGAAAAGCGCGTTGGGAGGGTATGGAAGAGATGGCCGAAGGCGCGCGCCGCAATTTGCCGCCGCTGTCGCTGCACGTGCCGGAGCCCAAGTTCCGGCCGGGCGACGCGGTCGATTATGCCGATTTCGATCGGGGCGAAGCCGGGGCGGTAACGCGCCCCGCGATCGATGCCGAACCGGCGACGATGCGCGACCATGCCTATAGTCTGGTGCGCGTGCTCGACGACGAGGGCAAGGCAGTCGGTCCGTGGGATCCGCGGCTGGAGCCCGCGCGGCTGGTCGGCATGCTGCGCCACATGGCGCTGACGCGCGCCTATGATGACCGCCTCTATCGCGCGCAGCGGCAGGGCAAGACCAGCTTCTACATGAAATGCACGGGCGAGGAGGCGACCTCGATCGCGGCTGCCTACGCGCTCGACCGCGACGATATGTGCTTCCCGTCCTATCGCCAGCAGGGCCTGCTGATCGCGCGGAACTGGAGCCTGGTCGACATGATGTGCCAGGTTTATTCGAACCTGGGCGACCGGCTGAAGGGCCGGCAGATGCCGATCATGTATTCGGTCAAGGATGCGAGTTTCTTCTCGATCTCGGGCAACCTCGCGACCCAATATCCGCAGGCTGTCGGCTTCGCGATGGCGAGCGCGGCCAAGGGCGATACCCGCATCGCCGCCGCCTGGTGCGGCGAAGGCTCGACCGCCGAGGGCGACTTCCATTCCGCCTGCACCTTCGCCAGCGTCTATCGCGCGCCGGTGATCCTGAATGTGATCAACAATCAGTGGGCGATCAGTTCGTTTTCGGGTTTTGCGGGCGCGGAGAACACGACCTTCGCGGCGCGCGCGATCGGCTATGGCATGGCCGGCCTCAGGGTCGACGGCAACGACGCGCTGGCTGTCTATGCCGCGACCGAATGGGCGGCGGAGCGCGCGCGCGCCAATGCCGGGCCGACCCTGATCGAATTCTTCACCTACCGTGCCGAGGGCCATTCGACCTCGGACGATCCCACCAAATACCGCTCGGCCGAAGAGAATGTGAAATGGCCGCTCGGCGACCCGATCGCGCGGCTGAAGCAGCATCTCATCCACATCAAGGCGTGGGACGAGGAGCGCCACGCGGTGATGGATCGGGAAGTCGCCGAGCAGGTGCGTGCGGCGCAGAAGGAAGCGGAGGCGCAGGGCATCCTTGCCGACGGTCTGCTCCAGCACCCCTTCACGACGATGTTCGAGGATGTGTTCGAGGAGCAGCCCTGGCACCTCAAGGAACAGTCGCAGCAGATGACCGACGAGCGCAAGAAGGCGGGCATATGAGCAAGGCCGCCCCGGAAACCGCCGTCGAGACCGCGACGAAGCCGATGAACATGATCCAGGCGATCAACAGCGCCCTGGACGTGATGATGGGCCGCGACGCGGATATCGTCGTAATGGGCGAGGACGTCGGCTATTTCGGCGGTGTCTTCAAGGCGACCGAGCACCTCCAGGCGAAGTACGGCAAGACGCGCGTGTTCGACACGCCGATCACCGAACTGGGCATTATCGGCGTCGCGGTCGGCATGTGCGCCTACGGCCTGCGCCCGGTGCCGGAGATCCAGTTCGCGGATTATATCTATCCCGCGCTCGACCAGCTCGTGTCCGAAGCGGCGCGGCTGCGCTACCGCTCGGCGGGCGAATATACCGCGCCGATGACGGTGCGTTCGCCCTTCGGCGGCGGCATTTTCGGCGGCCAGACGCACAGCCAGTCGCCAGAAGCCTTGTTCACGCATGTCGCGGGCCTGAAGACGGTGATTCCGTCTAATCCCTATGACGCGAAGGGCCTGCTGATCGCGTCGATCGAGGACAATGATCCGGTCGTCTTCTTCGAGCCGAAGCGCATCTATAACGGCCCGTTCGACGGCCACTACGACCGCCCGGTGACGCCGTGGGCCAAGCATCCGTCGGCGATCGTGCCCGAAGGCTATTATCGCGTCCCGCTCGGCAAGGCGGCGATCGTGCGCGAGGGCGAGGCGGTGACGATCCTGTGCTACGGCACGATGGTCCATGTCGCGGTCGGCGTGGTCGCCGAAATGGGGATCGACGCCGAGATCATCGATCTGCGGACCCTGCTGCCGCTCGATATCGAGACGATCGAGGCTTCGGTGCGCAAGACCGGCCGCGTGGTCGCGGTGCACGAGGCGACCAAGACCAGCGGTTTCGGCGCCGAGCTCGCCGCCTTGATCCAGGAGCGTTGCTTCTACGCGCTCGAGGCGCCGGTCGAGCGCGTGACCGGCTGGGACACGCCCTATCCGCATAGCCTGGAATGGGCTTACTTCCCCGGGCCGGTGCGGCTTACGCAAGCGCTTGAGAAGGTTTTGGAGGCCTGATGTCCCGCTATTCGTTCAAGCTGCCCGACATCGGCGAAGGCATTGCCGAGGCCGAGATCGTGGCGTGGCACGTCAAGATTGGCGACACGGTCGCCGAGGACGATCCGCTGTGCGACATGATGACCGACAAGGCGACGGTCGAGATGACCGCGCCGGTGGCGGGCAAGGTGATCGAGGTCGCGGGCGAGGTCGGCGACCTGATCGCGATCGGATCGGTGCTGGCGGTGTTCGAGGCCGAGGGGGCGGTGGCTGCCGAGCCTTTGGTCGAGGTTGCGCCGAACGAAGCGGCTGAGGTGGTGAAGCCCGATCCGATTCCGGAGCCCGCGCCGGTCGCCAAGGCTGCCGCACCGGCGCTCGCGCAGAAGGTCGAAGCACCCGCACCCGCTCCGGCCGAGCATCGCCGCGTCCTCGCCTCGCCGGCGGTGCGCGAGCGGGCGAAAAATCTCGGCATCGATCTCGCGCAGGTGAAAGCCGAAGGCGATCGCATCCGTCATTCCGATCTCGACGCCTTCCTGACCTACAATCAGGGCTATCGCGCCGCGGGCGGATCGCGCCCGGACGAGCAGATCAAGGTGGTGGGCCTGCGCCGCCGCATCGCGGAGAATATGCAGGCGTCGAAGCGCCACATCCCGCACTTCACCTATGTCGAGGAATTCGACGTCACCAAGCTGGAGGCGTTGCGCGCGGACCTGAACGAGACGCGCGGCGGCAAGGACCGGCTGACGATCCTGCCCTTCCTGATCGTTGCGATGTGCCGGGCCTTGCCCAAATTCCCGATGATCAACGCGCGCTATGATGACGAGGCGAACATCATCACGCGCTCGGGCGCGATCCATCTCGGCATTGCGGCGCAGACCGACGCCGGGCTGATGGTGCCGGTGATCCACGACGCGCAGGCGAAGAATATCTGGCAGCTTTCGGCCGAGGTGAAGCGCCTCGCCGAGGCCGCGCGGACGGGCAAGGCCAAGAGCGAGGAATTGTCAGGCTCGACGCTGACCTTGAGCTCGCTCGGTCCGCTCGGCGGGATCGCCGCGACGCCCGTGATCAACCGCCCCGAAGTCGCGATCCTCTGTCCCAACAAGGTGGTCGAGCGGCCGGTGGTGAAGGACGGCCAGATCGTGATCGCCAAGATCATGAACATGTCGATCTCGTGCGATCATCGTGTGGTCGACGGGCACGATGCGGCGAGCTTCGTGCAGGCGGTCAAGAAACTGGTCGAGACGCCCGCGCTTCTGTTCGTCGACTGACCTGAAGCCCCTCCCGCAAGCGGGAGGGGAGAAGATTACAGCTTCCTGAGCCACAAGCTCTCGATGCGGTGATCCGCGTCCTTGCGGACGATCACGTCGGCGCGCTGGCGGCTGGGCAGGATATTCTCGACCAGGTTGAGCTCGTTGACGTCGCGCCAGATGCGGCGCGCGATGCCGCGTGCTTCCTCTTCGGGCAGTACCGCCAGTTTGTGGAAGAAGGCGGTCGGATCCTGGAAGGCGGTCGCGCGCAGCAGCATGAAGCGCTCCTCGAACCAGCGGGCGATATCGCCGGGCGCGGCATCCATATAGATCGACAGATCGAAGAAGTCGGACGCGGTGAATGGCGCGCGCGTGCCGTCATAGCCGACGCCGATCTGGAGCACGTTCAGGCCTTCGAAGATCAATATGTCGGGGTTCTCGACCACCTGCACCTCGGGCCGCACGTCATAGACATGGTGCGAATAAAGCGGGGCGGTGCCGCGTCCGGTCAGGCGGATATCCGCCAGAAACTGGATCATGCGGCGCACGTCATAGCTTTCGGGGAAGCCCTTGCGCTCCATCAGCCCGCGCGTCTTGAGCGTGGCATTGGGATAGAGGAAGCCGTCGGTGGTGACGAGGTCGACGCGCGGATGGTCGGGCCAGCGCGACAGCAAAGCGCGCAGCAAACGCGCGCTGGTGCTCTTGCCGACCGCGACCGAGCCCGCGATCGCCACCACATAAGGCCGCCGCGCCGCCGGGCGGCCGAGGAAGTCGTCGGTGACGCGGGCGAGGCCGTGGGCGGCGTTGACGTGCAGGTTGATGAGCCGGGTCAGCGGCAGATAGACATCCTGCACCTCGTCGAGCGAGATCGGATCGTTGGCGCCACGCAGGCGTACCAGATCGGCCTCGTCGAGCGTGAGCGGCACCGCCGAACGCAACCGCGCCCAGTCGGCGCGGGTGAAATGGGTATGGCTCGCTTCGCTGGCGGGCAGCGCGTCGACCAGACGGCGCGACGCGCTGGCGGCGGTTGCGGCCAGCATCGCGCGATCGTCGCCGACGCGCGTGTCGACGAAATCGAGCGGGACGAGCCGTGCCCCGTCGACCAGATTGCCCGGCTCTTGCGCCGCGGCCAGGATGTCGGCGTGGTAGGCGCCGTCGATATAGCCCCTGACGAGCCAGCGGTGCACGGTTGAGGGCGGTTTCCCGATCGTTGCCGAAAAGCGGGACAGGCCGCCGAATTTCGCGGCAACGACCGATGCAGGCGCGCTGCGGTCGATCGGTTGCTTGGGATTGCTCTTCGCCACGCGCCCGCATTTCCATTCTGCGTCGTTTCGCGCAACCATAACCTAATAAATTTTTGCGAAATGCGAAATCACGGGTTGTGCTGTGGCAGGGTTGCTGCCATTTTTTCAGCGAAATGCGAAATCCTCACCGCTCTACGAGCAACTTCTCGCGTCGCGCGCTCTATGCGCTCGGCCTCGTCGCGCTGCCGGCCTCCGCTTTTGCGCAGGTGACACCCGACACGCTGCCTGACATCGTCGTCACCGCGCAGCGGCGGCCGGAGGCGGCGCAGAAGGTGCCGGTCGCGATCTCGGTGCTCAAGGGCGCGGACCTCGCGGCGCGCGGCGTTACCAATATCAACCAGCTCCAATATCAGACGCCCGGACTCGAGGCGGTGCCGGCGTTCGGCAGCGGCCAACCCAATTTCCGGCTGCGCGGCGTCGGCTTCGACGATTATGCGTCGAACAACGCCTCGCCGGTCGGCGTCTATGTCGACGAGGTCGCCAAGCCGTTCCCGATCCAGACGCAGGGCCTGCTGTTCGATCTCGACCGGGTCGAGGTGCTGCGCGGCCCGCAGGGCACGCTCTATGGCCGCAACACCACCGGCGGCGCGATCAACTTCCTGACCGCGCCCCCGACGGGCAAGCTCTCCGCCGGGATCGATGCCGATTATGGCAGCTTCGGCGAATTCCGCGCCGAGGGGCATATTTCGGGGCCGATCGGCGACGGGCTGAGCGTGCGCGTCGCCGCCGCGACCGAACAGGGCGGCGGCTTCCAGCATAATCGCGACGACGGGCGCTCGTTGGGCGATGCCGATCGCTGGGGTGCGCGCGGCGAGCTTGCCTACACCAAGGGCGCGGTCGATCTGCTGGTCGAGGGCCATTACGGGCGCGACAAGTCGGACGGAACGGGCCTCTATCTGTTCGATCCGCTCGGCACGATCCCTGCGGACACGAGCCGCCGCGACACCGGCTGGGGCGCATCCGCTTCCTTCGCCGCGCTGCACGGCTTCCAGACCGACACCAAGCCGTTCCGCGACAACACAACCGCGGGCGGCCATGCGACGTTGGCGATCGATCTCGGCGGGGTGAAGCTGACCAGCGTCACCGCCTACGAGCATTTCGACCGGCGCGAATATAATGACTGGGATGCCTCGGCGCTGGCCGATGCCGGCACCTATTTCGGCAGCCGTG